>NZ_JAHHPM010000315.1 GCF_024606345.1 Endozoicomonas sp. YOMI1 | reverse complement strand
CAGAGTGACTGATCACTTAGTCAGAAAATATGATTTCATTTGGTTAACTACTTAAACACCCATTCAAGTTCAACCGTTAATTTGTCAAAATTCATGACTTCTAACACATTCGGTTAATTGTATGCACCAGAGACAGATATCCCCCAGCGAATTCAAGATGCAAGATTCAACCACTGGAAATTGTTATTGATCCTGCTCACGGGGGAAATGGTTATCTGTATAATTGGCAATGGCAATACTTATGGCAGTGATGATATAGACTGGCCATAGAAACCCCTGACTCAAGAAGGTTCCGGATACACAAAAGCCGACCAGCCCAGCGTAGGTTCCTGCTGCAATGGCTGAGATATGGGGATCATACTCTGGTGTACCTTTATTTTGGTCCAGCCTTTTCAATGAGCCCCTTATGGACATGAAAACGGTGAAAATCATAAAACCGAACAAACCAAAACCGACAAAACCAGACTCTGACATAACCTGAAACCAGGTGCTGTGAGTAACATGAGCCTTGCCCTCCGCCCGGCTATGGGTTGCATAATCCCAGTAATTATCCAGAAAGAGATCGAGGCCAACACCTGTCATCGGGTTTCTCAGAGCCATGTTAAAAGCCGCTTCCCAGGCATGGATTCGTCCCATGGCTGACTCATCAATGCCATCCTCCGCAGCCCCCCCGGATTTACGGTCGCTGATGCCGGCAGCGGCCACCAGAATCATCAAAGCAAAACTGCCAATACTAATGAGCAGTAGCTTTGATTTGATTTTTCTAAGACCAAAGATACCAAATACGGCAACAGTCGCCAGTAAGCCTCCACGGCTTTGTGTAGCAATGATTGATGAAACAAAGACGATAATACCGGTCAGGCCAAGGAGCGTTCTGAACTTGCCGGTGCCTTTGGTGGAGGCGTACGCAACGGCATAGCTCATCGGAAAGCTGAGAACCAGCGACAGGTCATTAGGATCACCCAGGCTGGTACCTGGAATGGTGACACGGGTTTCCTCAACCATACCAATACCATTGGCATTGTTATAAAGGGTGACAGCGCCAACTGCCAGACCGGAACATATGATCATAAAGTGAACCAGTTTGAAGTGCCAGTGCTCGGTCATCATCCACGAGATGGCCAAAACCATGATACCTATTTTCATATACACACTGGTAAAGGCACCGAAAGCTGCAGGGGGATAGCTGGAAAATGCAATACCAAGCACAACCCAGCCGAAAAACCGGGCAAAAATGGTATGCTCGTGTCGCCAGTAGACCTTGACCTTTTCGGTCAGAAAAATATGCCAGGCCAGAACAAAGTATGAGGCCAGCGCTGTTAATAGTGGAATCTTTAAGGGGTCCAGCTGTGGAAATACTTCATGAAGCCTGAAAAAAGAGAAGAGAATGAAAATCAGGCATACCACAAAGGGTTTGCGCAGGATAAACAACAACCCCAGCGGGATCACTGCCAGCGGTAGCAGGGCTATCGGGTGTGGGAATATCAGACTTGGCAGTGCCACAAGTACACAGTAAGCGGTGACGGTTACGGTCTGGTAGCGATTAATAAACAGCCGCTCAAGGTTGGGTAGCTGCATCTTTAACCCACCCTAGTGCCTTAAGTACTTAATGGTGGAAAAAAGCTGGCGACGAAAAAGTAGTAGCTGAGTGGCGGAAAACAGTAGTGCTCCAGCCAGGATCATCAGGAACAGTTGAGCTGCCTCATGCACCTGACCGGTCAATTGATCTCGGAGTAGCAGTAAACCCACCAGCATAGTAATGGCGCTGCAGAGGCTGGGTAAAAGAGCACTTAGGAAAGCTGATGGTTTCAGCTCAAATGCTGGCAGTATGAGTTTCAGGTGGAAAGCGAAACTGATCAGGTTAATACCTAACCAGGCCCAGCATGCCCCGGCAACACCATATTGGATCCCATAGAAAAAAACAGGCAAAGTCAAGATAGTTAACAGCAGTGTTCTGCTGTTTTTATCGGGTTCACCAATGGCTGTTATGCTGGTAGCCATCATTTCCGACAGCATCCGGAATGGGCTGGTCAGGCAGAGAATTTGAAACGGGACAATGGCGGCCGCCCATTTGTCAGAGAGTACCAGAGTGATTAGCTCGGGG
This sequence comes from Endozoicomonas sp. YOMI1, assembly GCF_024606345.1. Taxonomy (GTDB): domain Bacteria; phylum Pseudomonadota; class Gammaproteobacteria; order Pseudomonadales; family Endozoicomonadaceae; genus Endozoicomonas. Next base: position 8,967 of record NZ_JAHHPM010000315.1, on the reverse strand, counting down.
GATATAGCACACATACCGAGATACATGGGAAAAAGTACCAGACTGGCAAGCTGAACCGATTTATGCAGATACTGTCCTGCAACAGCTCGCTCATTCTGAAGTTTGGCAAAGGATGCAAGTCCCAGATGGTTAAGAAGCTCGCCGATCTTGTCACTGGGAAGGTTGGCCAGGTTTGTGGTTACAGAGAACACCCCCAGATCAGCTTTGCTGAGCAGGTGGCCAATGCTGATGCTGCCAAAGACATTGACGAAATAACGCAACATATCATTGACCGTAGCTATGCCGCTAAAACCTGCCATTTTGGAGAACCCGTTAAAATTCAATGTCGGACAGACCCAGCAGGGGGCAATAAGGTTATAGCCAATGACCAGTGTCAGGCGCATGAACAGATGCCCGAGGATAAGTGACCATACGCCGAGACCAGACGCAGCCATGGCGATGGTGATGAGACTGGTCATCAGGGCCGTATAAAACTGGACTTTTTCCCGTTCTTTGAACAGCATCTTGCGGCTTGCCATGGCATAAGGCAGCGTATGGAGCATCATAATAAGATGCTGGCAGGCTATTGCCCGGACAAGAATTGTCACTCTTGGTTCATCAAAGAAGTTGGCAATAACCGGAGCGATTGAAAAGAAAAAGCTGAAAAACACCAGGCAGGAAACAATGTTAATCGTGAATGCCTGTCTGAGTCGGATTGCTGTGAGTTCTTCTGCCTGAATGATCGCTTTGCCAATGCCAAAGTCTCCCATCAGTGCAAATATACCGATAAAAGCCATGGTCATTGCCATAAGGCCATAATCTTCGGGTGTCAGGAGGCGGATCAGAATCAGTGTATTGAGCCAGGTGAAGATCTGTGCCACAAGGCGCAGCATGGCACCAACTTTCAATCCTTTGATAACATTCTGGCCGAGTTCCATTTGGTTCATCCAGCTGTGTGAGAGCGATCCTGTTTCTTATTAGCCAGGCCATGAGCTGGTGACTCTTTGAGCGTATTGGGCCAATCGTACCCTTTTGCCTGCACGGCTTGCTGGTAAACATCAAGAATCTTTGGCAGGATCGCCTGACTTGAATAGCTATTGATCACCGTCGCAACGCACGCTTCCCTGAGTTGCCACTTCACGGCCTCTGGCAGTGAGTCCCAGAACTGCAGTAAATTGCTCATTTCATTAAGGTCTCCAACCGGAGACGTCCAACCATTGAAGCCCTGGACAATGAGCTCGGGTAGTCCTCCCAATGGAAAACTGAGGACAGGCACACCATGAGCCATGGCTTCAAGTGCCACCATGGGTAATCCTTCAAAACGGGATGTTATACACAACAGGCCAATGTCTCGCCAATGGGCTTCCATGGACTGAACCTGCCCCATGAACATGACGTTATTGATCTGCTGCTTTTGCAGTACTTCTTCCATTGGGCCACTGCCGTAGAGCCTGAAGGGGAGATGTGGTTGGTGCTTGGCCAGCTGCAGAAACAGGTCAGGACCTTTCTCGTAACTTAACCGGCCAACAAAAGCGATGGCTGTTCCCAAAGATGGGCGATTTTCCGGAACAGCCACAAAGTTATCAATCCGATGGGGAGCACTGATCCACCTTCTGGCAATCTCCTCACTGATAGCAATATTTTCAGAAATGGGGCTGCTCAGCTGATCAAGCAGTGAATATAACCGGACCATAGCTTCACCCGGATCACCATTATGAAAGGTGGAAACAACAGGCGTTCTTGTAATTACTGCAGCCAGACGACCAAAAATACCGGCTTTGTACCCATGGCTATGAAGTAAAAGAGGCTGTGTGTCTTTAAGCGCTGAAATCAGCCCGGGTAACTTGCCATTGAGATAGCGAAAACTGATTGCCGAGTCTTTTAAGGCCGGTTCAAGAGGATGTTCAGCCTGATATTTTTGGAAAAACCAGATCTCTGCAGGCCAGCCACTGTTTTTCAGTGCTTTGCCAAGTTGGTAAACATGGGTCTCAATACCGCCTGCCTGTCGGGAGTCCAGAAGTATGGCAATGGGGTGATCAGACATTATTGTCTCCCTGACGATCTCCATCCTTTGCCTGCGTATTACCCGACAAAGCACGCTGACTTGATATGAGGTTGATGAAGTCATGGGCGGACAGTGTCTTTCCGTAGAAATAGCCCTGTCCTTCCTGACAGCCTTTTTTAGCCAAATAGGTTTCTTGTTCAACAGTCTCTATACCTTCAGCCAGAACTTTCAGGCCGAAGCTCTTGCCAATCTGAACAATAGCTTCAACGATGCCACAGTTTTCCCGGTTATCAGGAAGGTCTTCGACAAAGGACTTATCAATTTTGATTTTATCGAATGGGAACTGTTTAAGGTAACCCAGAGAGGAATAACCCGTTCCAAAGTCATCAAGAGCCAGTGTTACCCCTATGCTTTTAATATTCTGAAGCTGGGCTTTGGATGCTTCCAGATCTTTGATAATGGAGGTTTCTGTCACCTCAAGTTCCAGGGACTCAGGAGGAACCTTGTATTTATTCAGTAGAAAAGCGATACGATCAGCAATATTCTGATCCTGCAGTTGAATGGCAGAGAGGTTGACTGACATACGCAGGTTTTGAAAACCGTCAAGATGCCACTGATTTAACTGTTGACATGCGTTTTCCAGAACCCAGTCACCAATAGGAATAATGTCAAGACTATGTTCTGCCAAGGGGATGAACATATTAGGCGAGATCATCCCTTTCTCTGGGTGATTCCAGCGCAGCAAGGCCTCTGCACCCACCAGCTGCCCTTTTTGATAGTTAAACTGTGGCTGAAAGACCAGGCTGAGTTCGCGATTTTCAAGGGCTTGGTGGAGATCCATCTCGAGCCGTTTGCGCTGGCGGATTTCGGTATCGATAGTGGCTACATAGAACTGGTAACGATTGTGGCTTCTGGATTTTGCCATGATCATGGCAAATTCAGCCTGTTGCAGTAACGTGTCGACATCCTCGCCATCATCAGGAAAGAGTGTTATTCCCACGGTAGCACTGATGGTCAGCTGCTCGCCATTAATCTCGAAAGGTCTGTCAAGCTGCTTGATCAAAGACTGAGCCAGTTCAGCAGCCTCATAGGGTTGCCCTATCTTTGATTGAATAATTGCAAACTGATCTTCACCTAATCGGCCAATATAGGCTTTGTTGCCGATACAGTTTCTTAGGCGATCCGAGACTTTTACCAGAATATGTTCGGCGACATTGAAGTTTACCTGGGCATTTAATGATTTAAAGTCATCCAGTCCGAGGCAGAGAATAGCAATGTTCTCATGCTTTTTTTTGGCCTTTTGGATAAATGTATTGATCTTGTTCTGTATAGTGCGGCGATTTGGCAGTCTGGTCAGGTAGTCATATTGGGAAAGCCGCATAATATGGGCTTCTGCTTTTTGACGTAGACTTTGATGGTAGTTAATGGAAGTTAACAGTTTATTGGCTGTTCTGACCCAGAGGCCTAATTCATTATTTTCATTACCTTCAGGCACTGGTAGCTGCTGTAGTCCCGGTTCTTCAGGGTCAATACTTGATAAATGGTGAATCAAACGATTCAAGGGACGAGTCAGCAACGTTGAGTAGATCATGTACATAAACAGAGCCATTGCTATGGCCCTGATTATCCCGGCAAATACGACAACGACGGATCTTTGAATAAACGCCTTACCTTCGTAGGCAGTATCAATTGAGAGGATCAGTTCCCCAAAATGCACTTTCTCTGGTTCATTGCTATACAATGGCTGGTGATATACACGGATGGGGTCAAAAATATAGTCTGAGAGAAGGCGGTAACGGGAAGCAAAAATGGGTCTTTCCACCATGGCCAGCTTTGAAGTATCGTTAATTCGTATTGAGGCTACCTGCACAGATTTCATTTCCAGCAGTCCATTCAGCACTTCCTGTCCCATGTCGGAATCAAGGCGATAGGCTGCCCTGCTGGCGGGCTCATGAATCATTGCCAACATTTCCCTGGCTTTCCGATCAATATCAGCGTTGGACAGGTGAGCATCCAGAAAGACCTGCACAAGACTCAATAAAACCCCTAATATACAGGCACAGAGAAGAACTGCCTTAAGCAGTTTGATGGACAGGTGTTCTGCAGAATGCATGTCCTTCTGTGTATCCATAAAAATAACTTTAGATGTTAGCCATTTATTCAGAGTTATTTGGATACAGCTTCATTTCTGAATGTATTTAGGCATATTGTTTGATTGGTGGTTTTTTACTGCCTTATGGATTAACTATAGAGTTTGCTCAGATTTGTGTTCTATAAAAAAATGGAATTTTAAGATTTTTTTAATTTCTGAATCTATTTTGCGATTTTTTGCAATTTTCTTGGTGATTTTATTTTTGCAGAATGTATGTCTGTTCCTTTGTCTAATCTAATTAAATGTGTGTTGTTTGAAATTCTGTTTTACTTTTATTAGATAAACAATAAGAATTGTTGAAGTTGGGAGTAACAGGTAATGGATTACGCGACTTATCAAGCCAGTAGCTGTGATATTATTGAATTGCATAATAAGTTCAATGCAGAGACAGTGAACGAGGTTAGAGGTCACTTTGATCATTTAATTAAAGAGTGTGCAGGAGATGTCCTTGTTGATATGAGTTCTGTAAATGAGCTTGATTCTTCAGGCATCGGTGCGCTGGTTTTTCTTTATAAGCGTCTAAAGACAGAGAGTAGAAATCTTGGATTGCTTGGTGTTAATGGAAAGCCTGACGAGTTATTGACAATGCTCAGGATTAACCAGACGATCAAGCAATATGAGAGTATTGAAGAGTATCTGTCGAAAAAATAAGTTTTTTTTATTTTTTTCTTTTTTGAGATCGGGGGGTAAATCTCCCGGATATCTGCTTGTTTATCTTTTTTTTCCGTTACTTTCCTCATGCGTGATCATTTGGCCACTTCATGCTGATCGTGATTATAGCCTTTCAGTTGATGAAAAACGCAATGTCCGGGATATTGATCGATCTTATGTAATTAACTTGTTTGATATAAGTCAATCCAGATACCTTGAGCTCAAAGAAGCGGGTGGTGAATATTGTCTTCCCGGGCAGATGCGCATAATCAGTGATCAGCATCAGCTTGTCATTCATGAGATTGATGGTGATCTTCTAGGCGACGCCAGTAATCGATTAAACGAATCATTTTCTGCCTTGGAAAAGGTTCGTTTGATGATGGAAGCGATGGCTGAAGATGATGGATGCCCTTTACAGTATGCTGCATGGCTGATTCAAAAGGGCCATAAACCATTACGGTCTGAAGACTCTGTGCTGGGGCTTTCAGACTGGCCTAGACCCGTAAATTTAAGGCTGTTTATGCGGGAGCCTCAATGAAGACTCTCTATTACAGAGGTATATGCGCCAGGTTGTTGCAAATATTGGCCGTCTTCCTGTTACTTGCTGTTTCTTCTGTCGTAGTGTCTGAAAATGTACCCATTGAAAAGGGTGGGGTGTTCTTCATAAAGCTGAGTGATGGTGAAGGGACTCTTCCTCTTCTGCAAGTTGATGAGGCAATAGCAATCACTTTTCCTGATGGAATGGTTCTCAATTTTATGGGGATGGATGAAGAGGCTGCTTCTGCTGAAATACTCAGGAAAGCTCGTCAATCATACACTATAGAGAACATTAACTATATTGCCCCGAAAGGTTTGATAAACGTTGCCATCCTTGGTGATATCCAAAATCCCGGCAAGTACCCTTTTCCCAATGACTCATTTTTAACCAGTCTTAATTCGTACCACTCTTTTTTTGATGACAATGACGTTGACGCAGACTTTACCCTGATCAGGAACAGCCAACATATTCAAGTGTCTGGTGAAAAGTCTGCACAATGGCAGCTGGAAGCCGATGATGCTGTTCTGATTTTTTTACGGGAGAAAGTCCTTGAAAAAACAGCTGATCCGCAGAATCAGCAGGGCAGTGATAAAGAAATTAAACATCAACATGATTTGGAAAATAATCAAAGCGCTGGTATAGAAGCCAGCCCTTCGGTTACACCGGTAAACGCAGAGAAGACTGTTCCAGAATTGGCTGACCCGGAATTAGCTGATCCGGAAGCAGTTGACGTATCAGACGTTGAAGTTGATATGTCATCAGTCCGGATGAGGGACCCTGAGCATTATCAGTTGCAGTCAGGGGATATTATGGTCATTGGGCTGCCGGGAGAAGATGGATTCAATACGAACTTTCTTATTGATAGAGATGGGACTATTCATCTTCCTGAAGTAGGGCAGTTGAAAGTAGCCGGTCTTACATTAAGGGCAGCAGATAAAGCCATTTATACGGCGCTTTCCGATGTGTTTCTCGGGCTTGATAAACTGACCATTCATTTGAAGGAAAAACGGTTATTGATCACTGTACTGGGCTTTGTCAAGGAACCTGGCGAAGTAGAACTGCCCAGTACTGGTAATATTCAAATGGCGATTACGGAAGCAGGGGGCTTTGTTGATGGTGCTCAGCTGGATAAACTGCAGCTGAGAAGAGATGGTAAAAAGATTGTTTTTAACTTTAAACGTTATCTGGATACCGGTGATCCCACTGTTCTTCCGGAGATAAAGTCTCTGGACGAAATTTTTGTGCCTACCTCTCCCGGCCTGAGCAGCGTTCACGGGGAGCCAAGGGTTGTAGATGATAAAGCGCTGGATTCTGTTTCTGACAGAACCGTGATCAAGGTATTTGGTGAAGTGGTTAAGCCCGTTAGCTTTCCTTATCAGGAAGGTATTAATGTGGTGGATGCTATTTTGAAAGGTGGGGGGGTTACACGGTATGCCAATGTTGAACAGATTCGGGTGCTTTCCGGTACAGAGTCCAAGCTGTTTAACATGAAGCAGTTTCTCGATAGCGGTAAAGATGAAGATTTGCAAATGTTAGAGCCTGGATCAACCATCTATGTGGCTCAGCAGGTTGATTCTGTTTCTGGTGGGACGCGTAAAGTGTATGTGATGGGGCAGGTTAAGAGGCCGGGTGCATTCGAAACATCCGAAGGTGTAAGTTTTCTGGATGTTCTGGCAAATTCAGGGGGACCTACCCAATTTGCTGATATCGGATCCGTCAGGATTCTCAAAAGTAATGGTACTTCGGTTTCTTTCAACTTTCAGGATTTTACTGAAGGTAGAACCTCCAGCTTACCCTCTATTGACTCGGGAGATGCGGTGTTTTTCCCTGAAAAAGGCCCTGAGGATGATAAGTCCTGGCTCAAGCTTGAAACCGCAGACTCACTGAAAATTCTGGGAGCCATCAAAAAGCCAGGACGCTATGAATGGGCTCCATCGGTAGATTTTATAGATTATCTCAGTAATGCCGGTGGCCCTACTGATAAAGCAGACCTTGCCCAAGTAAAAATTATTAAGCCAGGTCCCAATGATCAGCGGAATATTATTGAGTTCAATATGCAGGAGTTTATTGAAGTTGGTGGGTCATGGTCAGATATGCCTGAACTGACGGGTGGTACAACAATAGTGATTCCCAAGTTACCGGAGAACCCATCCGCAGATACCTCAACCTGGGTTAAGTTGCCAAAAGAAAATGCCATCTATGTGATGGGATCTGTTACCAAACCCGGACGATACGCTTTCAATGAGGAAATGGGGTTTCTCGATATACTCTCTGCTGCCGAGGGGCCAACTGAAGATGCCGATCTCAGTCAGATACGGGTTGCTCACCGAAATGAGGGAGCCCCTAAGGTCAGTAAACTGGATCTGCTGCGATATTTTGAAACAGGTGATGATACTTTGTTGCCTGAAGTGAAACCCGGTGACACTATTTTTGTTGCATCCAGAAAGCGTAAGTGGGTAGAAAAAGAGTTCAGTGATACTGTCAGAATCATGGGGGCTGTTGGTGAAAGTGGGAGGTACGACTTTACCAATAATATGAGTATTCTGGATTTACTGGCTGAGGCTGGTGGACCAACAGAATCGGCTTATATTGAAAAAATCCTTATTGTCAATAGTTCTTGCTGTAAAAATAAGGCGACGACATTTAACTTGGTTGATTTTATGAAGAATCCAGAAGCTTCACGATTACCAGTGCTAAGAGCAGGAGATACTGTTTTTATTCCAGAGTTGTCGCAGTCTGATTGGAACGGATTTACAGACTTGGTAGCAGATATATCAAGTATTCTGACAGTAATTAATCTTTTAACGGGTTTGGGGTGGATTAAGCCATGATCAAGCTACCCATAAACTATCTGGAGATTGAAGAGATATATGGCAACAGTATTGGTAAGGGGTTGCGTTCTGTCGCTATTACTTCGGCTAACCCGGAAGAAGGTTGCAGTACATTGGCTTATGCTTTAAGTCAGCGTAGTGAAGTCGATGGTAAGCGAACGTTGCTGGTGGAAGTGAACATGCTGCACCCTGAGTTGGGTGATATTTCCGGGCATATTCATACCGACTGGTTGCCAAATCCCCAGTCTGCTGATGGCTGTATTATGCGTTCGGATGATGTGAACCTGGATATACTGCCAGCCCCTTGTGATACGGATGTGCTTGGATTCCGCAGCATTGCTAACATGAGCAAGCTTATGGAGCATTGGCTGGAAAATTATGACGCAGTAATTTTTGATACCTCCCCGGTAAATGCCAGAAATCGCAATAATATTCCCGCTGAGTCCATTTGTGCCATGGTTGATGGAACAATAATGATCGTATTGGCTGGAGTGACTCGACAAACACAATTCAAAACTGCACTGGACAGGCTGACCCAACATGATGTGTCATTGATTGGTGTTGTTTTTAATGATTTTCTAAATCCTCGCCTGGCTGATGAAATTTGTCGGGAAACCCGTCGGCTAGACAACTGGTTTCCTAATGCCATGCAGAAAATCAGAAATTACGTTAAAAGATCTTCATTCTTTAATATTGACCTCTAGCCCGGATATTTCATAAACGTGCTCCGCTCTCGCTTGTCCTTTGCCGCTCTATGGGAGTTTTGCTCAGTCGACCGTACTCCCCGGTACGGCGCTCCCTCACAAAATCC
>NZ_JAHHPM010000034.1 GCF_024606345.1 Endozoicomonas sp. YOMI1 | reverse complement strand
CGCCACCCGCTGCCCGAAAAAGACAGGCCGCTTGTGCTTTTGCGGCCAGCAGCCAGCGACCTTAACAACTCTCAGTCAAATGCGGAACTTATTCCGAGACAATTCCTAAGTAGTTAACCGAACAAGAGAAACCCAAGAATCTTCAATGCATAGTGGATGTGCTGTTCTACCGCGTAAGGCACCTGCAGTATATTACGGCTCAACAGTACTATTCCGACCAGAACAATCATGGGGAAACCGAGGGTTAACAGATTCATCTGTGGTGCTGATCGTGTCATGAAACCAAAGGAAAGATTGACAATCAGCAGACAGACAATGGCAGGAAGAGCAATAAGCAGCCCGGCTCCGAACATCCAGCCAGTCATGGTGATCAGGGCTGGTACTCTGTCGATAATCATCAGAAAATGCCCGATGGGTAATGCATGAAAGCTGTCAATAACCACCATAAAGAAAAGCAGGTGGCCATTGATCAGCACAAAAAGAAGCTGAGCCATAACCTGATAGATACGGGCAACCACGGTAACACTGATACCATTGGCAGGGTCGCTCAGTTCTGCAAATCCTAACGCCATCTGCAGGCCGGTTAAATGCCCTGCGAGGGTAAACACGCTGAAATAGATCAGTAATACCGCGCCAAATAACAGTCCGGTAAAAAACTCAGAACAGGCCGCAAGAACAAGGCTCAGTGACAGGTCGGTAGTCATTTCAGATGACAGTTGAAACATGACGGCCACAGACAGCGATAAAGCCAGCAGTAAGCGTGCTGAGAGAGGTAACCACTCCCGGGTCAGCGGACAGGTCATAACAAATCCGGAAATACGACAAAATACCAGTAAATAAAGCACAATCTGATGTGACAGCTCAGAGAGTGCCATACTGTTCACTGGCTATTCACAATGGCAACAAAAAAGTCATTAAAGATGGCACTTAACTCCTGAACCAGCCAATGCATTGACAGTGACAGCGTTAACAAAGTGATCAGTAACCGGGGCAGAAAGCTCAGGGTTTGTTCAGTTACCTGAGTTGCCGCCTGGATAATGCTGATCAGCAGGCCCACCAGAAGACCGGGAGCAATCAGCACCAGGGCCAACCAGGAAACACTCCGCAACGCATTGGCAAACATGTAGACCGCATCGTCAGGTGACATTTATGTATCCCGCGTCGTAAATAACATGTTGTAAGGAACTGTCCTGAAATAACTTCCACATTTTTACAGACGCTACCCGCTGTCCGCATCCCGCTACCCGAAAAGCCGGAACCGCTTTTGCGGGAAGCGGGTGGCGGGAAGCGGGCGGCGACCTTTTCCCAGACTGAGTAAAATGATGAAGTTATAGTGGGACAAATCCTAAGTTCCGGAAGGCTGTTCGAGAATTGCAGTCTATCTATTCTCAAACAGCCACTCAGGTAGAAAAGCTCCTGATGGTGCCTGCCATAATAAGACCCCAGCCATCCACCAGAACGAACAGCAACAGTTTAAAGGGCAGAGAGATCAACATCGGCGAGAGCATAATCATGCCCAGTGCCATAAGAATACTGGCAACCAGCAGGTCAATAACCAGAAATGGCAGCAGGATCATCAGCCCCATCTGCAGACTGGTTTTAATTTCACTGCTTAAAAAAGCCGGCATCAGTACAGAAAACGGAATATTTTCTGGCACCACATCCGGTTTACCGCCGCTGTCGTCGACAGGAGAAATTTCACCGGCTAACACTAAAAATTGTTCCATATCAACCTTTCGGGTTTGCTTCAGCATAAACTGATGCAGCGGCAGACCCGCGACTTCTATCGCTTCCCGGAATGGCATTCGCTCTGCCAGGTAGGGTTCCACTGCCTGTTCCCGGATCTCGTTAAATACCGGTTTCATAATGAATGCCGTCAGGATCAGTGCTGCGGCAATCAGGACCCGGGTAGGTGGTGTTTGCTGCAGCCCAAGTGCCTGACGAAGTATGGCCAGAACGATCAATACCCGGGTAAAGCTGGTGGTTACCATCAGCAGCCCGGGGAGAAAAGCCAGTGCCGTCAATATTAAAAAAATCTGCAGGTTGACCGTGTAATCCTGCTGGTTATCGCCGGAGGTGACGGATAACAACGGCAACTGAAGCGATGCCTCTGATACTGTGGGTAAAATCAGCAGCGTAACGGGTATCCAGAGGCGGCGGGCATAAACGACAATGCCTGAAAAACCTGACAAAAGATCAATATCAGAGGATTTCCAGAATGCGCAGGCCATAATACTCCCCTGTTCGAACCACTTCGCCACGGGCAAATAATACCCCGTTAATCAAGACATCCAGAGGGTCATATTCCCGACGGTTCAGACTGACGACAGACCCTTGTTGCAGGCTGAGAATATCGGCAATGGTCATACGTTTGCTGCCGACATTCAGGGTCATAGTGACTTCTACAGACCCGACAAGCCCCAGGTTGGACGAAGTAAGCCCGGCCAGAGACTGTTCATCAGGTTGTTCATGGGAATCGGGCTCTGCATCCTCCGCAGTCACTGATTCCGAACGACCATCTTCTACCGACCCTGACGTCTTATGGTCTGCTTCGTTAATATCATCATACTCTTCAGGAACGCCTGCTGATTTGTCGCCCTCAACCTCATTCACAGGCTGTACATCAGAGCCACTCAAACCGGGTTGATCAGAAGATTCATACTGCAAGATTTCTCTGGTAATGTACGATGATTCTGGATTAGTAACCGTTGAAGGCTTTTCATCAGCTGAAGGCTTTTCATCAGCTGAAGGCTTTTCAACGGCTGAAGGCTTTTCAACGGCTGAAGGCTCTTCATCAACTGTTGGTCTTGAGTCGTTCACTGACTGTTCTCTCCTCTTAAGCACTCATTGATTCGCACGGTAAGGTGACCTTTATGCTGCCCTGTAGTTCCTCGAAACAAGAGGGAATTTTCCACGCTCATATGTGACTTTCCGGGATGGGGTATCGATAGAACATCACCAACTTTCAGATCACATAATTTGCTCATCGGCAAAGACAGTGGCTCAAGATCAACAGTAATATCAACTTCAATTCTGCCAAGAAACCGCACGATACGATCCCGGCATAACGGCTTTGAACACGTTTCCCTGTCAATTATTGAACCCTGCTCTACCATGGCACTGGTAAAAGCATTGACCGGGGTATAGAAGCAAACAGGGACTAACCATGGCGAGTCAGCGTAAGCCGGGTCATGAAACTCAAGATCAAACTGATTCAGCAGGCAGTCATCCGTGAATAAAGCGGGGGTTATCAGTGCTCCCCCCATCCATTGAGCCCCCATCCTTTGAGCCAAAGAAGAGAAGCCAGTGTCCGACACTGAGCAATACGGCGCACAAAGCCCCCTCCAGACCTCTGCCAGCGCACTGGCCACCTGATCCAGAAGTTGTTTGCCAATTCTTGTGAACTCTCTGGTAAAAGTCGGTGGAGAGCCATCAGATGAAGAGCCATCAGATGCATAATCCTCAGCCACGGAAGCCAGCGAAGACAGGCAGCCACCAAAACAGAGCACCGTCAGAAAGTCAGCCAGCCGCTGATCTAACAGTAAGAATGCAAAGCTGGATTCACGGCAAATTGCCGTAGAAAAATGCTGATCGTCAAACGGCAGCTGAAAACGGTAGAGTGTTTGTCTGGGCAGCTGCTGTAATTGTTTAATCGTCGTATAAACATCACCATTGAAATGACAACGGGCACCAATCATCGGGCTGTCTATAATTTCCTCCAAAGCCTTGAGCATCTGGTCAGGACATGACAATGAAAGCGTCTCCAGCTTCTTTGCCATGTGCAATACCGAAGGGGACATCTGATGCAGATAACCACGCGGCAAAGGCCCTGAATCACTGCTGCTATTCGCCACATTGCGCACCACACCACGACTCAAGGAACTAAACTCTTTAGAAGGCATTCGTTACTTTCCCGTCAGCAGCCTCCTGAAAAAGTAGTTCATACTGTTTTTTTTTTCATCCTGCCGGACAAAACCCTGTGCTATGAATGTGCTATGAAACAGATTAGCTTTTTACTGTCAGTACTGCTGACTAACCCTGTTTTCCTGATAACCCGGGCATTATTATTGATGCTGCTTCATTCGCCAGTCTCTGCCAGCCTCTATGATGTGGTGATGGATGATATTGACTGGCAGCTACACGAAAAAAAACACTTTAAATGTCGTTTATATCAGAAGGTGCCGTTATTTGGCGGCGTTGCCATTATCGCTGAAGCAGGACACCAACAGGCTATTGAGTTGGAAACCTCACTGTTCCCAACACGGCCGGAATCAGTACAGGTCTGGATCAGGCCCCAACCATGGGGGTACTATCATTCCTCAAAATATTCCTCAAAAGACTCTTTCGAAAGCACACCAGAAAGTCACCGGCCAGGCAGATACGGCCAACAACTCCAGGTCACTGATTATTATTTAGCCGATAATGTTCAGGTCGAAGGTCTTGAACTGAAACTGCAACTGCCTGTCAGGCAGTTGCTTGACCTGCTTGATAGTCGCAGTTATTTGTCGGTTTATATGGTTAAAAAATCGTCGAAAAACAGCAGTCTTGCCAGTAACGCCATTGAAGTCAGAATTCCCACGGTGGGTATGTTGCCAGCGATGGAAAAAATGTCAGACTGCATTACCAGCCTGCTGCCCAGAAACTTCAGGCAGTTGCATCAATACAATCTTTATTATGCCCTCGGAGAGTTTTTATTAAATCAATATCAACGACAGTGGTTATTAGATACTGCACGCTATGTATCGGTGGATGACAGCATCAGCGAAATTACCATTGACGGCAACAGTGATAATACGCCCTTCACCGGCAGCGATGAGACTATTTACCGGTTACAAAATCTGGAACTGTCAAAAAAACGGGCTGATGCTGTGCGCAACCAGTTGGATCAATACCTGAAGGACGCCAGGATTGCCCGGCCTGTCAAGGTCATTACCCGTTATCATGGCGAACGCTACCCTGTCGCCAGTAATGCCACCGCTGCCGGACGATATAAAAACAGACGGGTTGAGGTTACCCTGGTGAGAGATACCAACACTGGCCCGGTGGCAGAATCTGAAGATTCCCTGCCTCATTAATCATGGCAAGTACCGGTAAACAATCTATCTTTAAGAGGGTTCAAAACTGAACCGGCTCAGAAAATTTTTTAAACATTGTTTTTAAACATTGCTTTTAAAGATAGTTTTCAAACATTGCGTTGAGTGTATTGAAGTAATAAGCGACGGCTTAAGTATGCGAGTAAATTATCAATGCCCAATCCAGTAATATTGTCTCCGGACAGTGCGTTTCAGGTAGAGTCTCTGTCGGAGTTCCTGCCAACCCCCTTCAATCCCATCAGTGCCAGCGCTCAGCAACCTGATTCTTTTCATCGGGTTTTTGCAACCCTGCTGAACCATACCAACAATACCCAGCTGCAAGCAGAGCAGCACATGACGGAACTGGAAGCGGGGCAGGATAATCTGATTGAAACGGTGATGTCGATTCAGAAAGCGAGTCAGACCATGAGTATGCTGATACAGGTCAGAAATCGTATCGTTGAAGGATATCATGAAACATTTAATCAGCAGATTTGATCAAGCAGTCGTCTATTAAGGATTTGTCCTGGAATAGCATCATCATTTTACTCAGTCTGGGAAAGGTCGCCGCCCGCTGCCCGCAAAAGCGTAAGCGGTTACGGTTTTTCGGGCAGCGGGGAGCGTCTGTAGACAGGAACTATTCATGAGTAACCAGAGATATTCTATCCCCCATGGCCAGCTACTTATACATATACCCTGAGATTGTCGTGAAAATCCGGGCCCGGGTCTGAATATAATCTCTGGTGGACAAAGAAAAGGGTGGGCAAAAACGGTGGATAAAAACACCTCCCTGCAATCGTCAGAGGGTGTCAGTGCAGCGTTTAAAAAATACTGGCACCAGCTGCATGGCTGGTTTGCTGCAATATTGAAAGAAACGCCCACAGGCTCTGGAACCAACCAGAGACTGCTGATACTGCTGGTGGTCAGTGCCTTGCTGATAGCGGTGCTGATTAATACGGCCCTCTGGTGGCATGACCATGGTTTCCGCCCTTTGTATGGTTATGGCGAACACTACAATATGGCAGCAATCATCGACATTCTGGATAAACAGGGAATTGGCTACCGAATCAACCCGGACGACGGGCAGCTACTGGTTCGCGCTAACCAGCTTTCAGAGGCACGCATGGCCATGGCCACCGGGGGAATTATCGCTACCGGCTCACAGCCATGGATGCCAGAGCAATCGGGTCTGGGCAGCAGCCACTTTGTTGAGCAAATGCAGTTTTTGGGTGCGTTGGAAACGTCGTTATCCGAAACCATCAGTGGTATCCATGCGGTTCGCTATGCCCGCGTCCATTTATCCGTCCCAGAACAGAGTGTCTTTTTCCGGAGCCGACCGGCAGCCAAGGCGTCGGTGTATCTGGAACTCTACAGTGGCACGCGGCTTCAGCCGGATCAGGTTGAAGGTATTATGCGACTGGTGAGCGGCAGTGTTGCCACGCTTAATGAACAGGAGGTTACGGTCGTTGATCAATACGGCAATCTGCTCAGCCAGGCTATTGCTAATGCGCTGATCACAGGCACTGATGGCACCGGTCATGCCTATCTTACGGCCAGAACCCGTATTGAAAGCCATCTGGAGCTGCAGTTATCGAAAATTCTCGATGCGGTGGTCGGCCCGGGTTACTACCGGGTCGATGTCGCCGTTGATCTGACATACGACAAAATAGAACAAAATTCCGAGCAGTTTGGCCCAAACATTGTTTTACGAAGCGAATCGGTGGAGTCCGGTACGCCATTTCTGCTGGACAAACCAGCCCCTATCGGCCAGGCACCTGCAGTTCCTGCACCCGGGGCAAAAGCACCTGAACCCGTTCAGGAAGAAGTCGGTGAACAGAAAGTGATTCGTAATTACGAGGTCAACCGCCAGATCAGCAACGAAACCCGATATCCCGGTCAACTTAAGCGATTAACCATTGCCGTAGTCATTGACGACGGCAGGTTAAAACCCGAAACAACGATACCGGACAGTAAGGAAAGATTGACGACACTGCTCAAACAAGCGGCAGGATTTGATGCCTCCCGGGGAGATGCCGTTAGCCTCGCCATTCTCCCTTTCGCCAGTACCCCGCAGCCACTGACCACCACCGACCAGAAGAGCTTCCATCACTGGCTTGACCTCGGTATCAAAGTGATTCAATTGATAGTATTGGTGGCACTCCTTCTGTTAATTGTATTGGGCTGTCGAAGGCTTTTACGGCAAGTCTTATTGTCGTCACCCAGGCCGACAGGCAGTAACAGTACTAATGTCCCCACCATGGTGGATCCGTTCAGGTCAACAGTGGCCGATGGTGACATCCCCCCTGATCGGACTCCGGTCACTCTGGAAGAGCAGGTCGCCCGATACCAGGGGCTGGCTCAGAATGAGCCGGAAAAAGTCGCTGCCGTATTAAAAGAGTGGATCAACAGGAATCACGCTAATGGCTGAGCCGCAAACAGGGCAGCCTGCCAGCTCCGCACAGAGCCTGCCCGGTAGCAATTGTTCCGGGGAGGAGGCCGCTGTCTTTCTGTTATTGCTGGGTGAGCAGGCGGCCGCCGAAGTGATAAAATACTTCACACCCGGTGAAATAAGAGTCATCAGCCAATATTCCGAAAAAATGCGGGTAAAGAATCGTGACCAGCTGATGATGATGTTGAATCAGTTTGAGCAGTCTTACGCCAATGTCAGTTTATTGCTGGGTGATTATCAAATCCAGATGCGGCAGGTACTGCAAAAAGCGCTGGGTAAAGAGCAGGCTCGCTGTCTGGTAAACCCGCCTGGCAGCCACCGGGAACCACTGACCGGGCTGCAGTTAATGAAGCCGGAACTTCTGGCGACCATGATCAGCGATGAACCGGAGCAGTTTCAGGCGGCTGTGCTCGCCTGCCTGCAATCGGATCAGGCCTCGGATGTCATTAACCTGCTTCCCCGGGAACGGGTGCAGGGTATTCTGCAAAGGATCGCCCATCTTGGCAGCTTGTCCCAGGCATCTCTGCGGGCCATTGTAACCTTTCTGCAGTCCTTCCTTAATGAACAGGCGATTGATCACTTTCTGCCCGTTAACGGTGAGCAGCAGGTCGCTAACATTCTGAATCTTTTTGACACTGAATCAAGGGAGCAGGTTCTTCTCAACCTGAAGCAATCTGACAGTGCCATGGCGGTGCGAATACAAGAACAAATGCTGGTATTTGCCCAGGTCATCGATCTTTCAACGGATAACGTTGCCAGACTGATTGCCAGTGTTGATCCATCGGATTTAACCATGGCGCTTAAAGGGGAAACGGATGATGTTCGTCAACATATTTACCAGTCCATGAGCAAAAGAGCTGCTAACTACCTGCGGGAAGAAATGGAGATATTAGGTGCCGTTCCACAGAGTAAAGTCAAAGTGGCGCGGCAGAAAGTGGTACAGGTGATGGACGATCTGTTGAAAAGCGGAGAGATTGAAATGCCCCGTGGTAATGAAGTAATGCTGGAGTAACCCAATGATCAAGACCACAGCATTCAGGCAAAGCGCTGAAATGCACCGTGCTGACCGGAATAAAACCCGTAATGGTGGGCCCACTGCATCGGACTGCGGGTGGCCCCGGGATGAGTTCTCAGAACCTGAGCAGCCCTGCATCCATCGCTATCAGTTTCCACCGTCCTGTTATCAACAGGACCAATGCACTGGCCACGGAACTCCAGCACAAACACCAACCGGTATTAACTTCCAAATGCTGCGTGAGATTGTTCGAAGAACCCGGAAACGGCAACTTGACCATTGTCGCAGAGCAGAAGACGCCGGGTATGCTGAAGGCCGACAACAGGGTTACCAGGACGGCTATCAAAATGGCTTTGAAGCCGGACATCTGGCCGGACTGCATGAGTCACAGCAACTACAGAAAGACAGCGCGGAACAATGGCTGGCTCTGATGAATAGTCTCTGGAATGAGTTGTACAACCTGCATCAATCGACCCTGCTGCATTTGGGCCAGCCGCTGATCGAACTGATCAGCACCGTGGTCAGGCAGGTAGTAAACCATGAACTTGCGACCTCGCGGGAGTCATTACAGCAACTGGTTACCGACTCTCTGACCATGCTTCCGGATATTAAAGGGGGGCATCTGGTGATCAATCCGCTGGATCGTCCTCTGCTGGACCCCATTGTCAAACAGTTACCCAAAGGCTGGTCCATTCAAGAGGATGACCGTCTGACAGCAGGTGGCTGTCGTCTGATTACCGATTATGGCGAAGTTGATGCGACGGTGGAAAGTCGTGTTATGGCCTGCATTGATGCTGTGCAAGAACAGTTAATACCAGCATGAGCCTTTCAACTCTTCCCTCCCCTCCGGTGGCAATAACCGACAATGCCAGAACCGAGCTCTGGAACCGGTTAATCCGACAATTAATGTCTGCTGGAGAACAGGTCACCCTGCTGACACCTCAGCGGTTGTCCGGTCAGCTGATCAAGGTATCCGGACTGATTATGGAGGTGGCGGGCTGCAGGATGCAGACCGGTCAGCGGTGCCTGGTTCAGGGAAGTGATGGTCTTACTGTAGAAGCCGAGGTTGTTGGCTTTGACAGAAATACGCTGCTTCTGATACCGATTGACTACCATGACGGATTATCCCCCGGTGCGAGAGTCACATCGATGGGGGATAATTCATCCATTCTGGTGGGGGACGCCTTGCTGGGACGGGTTATTGACGGTGCCGGCCGACCACTGGACAGCAAGGCAAAGCCCGCAGGCAGCGCCAATATCCGCCTTCACAGTCCTCCTATTAATCCACTGCAACGATGCCCGGTTGCCACACCATTAGACGTCGGTGTACGTTCTATTAATGGCTTGCTGACCATTGGCAGAGGGCAACGTATTGGCCTGTTTGCCGGGAGCGGCTCAGGCAAAAGTACTCTGCTGGGCATGATTGCCAGAAATACCAGCGCCGATATTGTGGTACTGGCCATGATTGGCGAAAGGGGGCGGGAAGTTGGCGACTTTATTCGGCAGAATATGGATGCCCACTGTCTTCAGCGCTCAGTGGTCGTTGCCGCCCCTGCCGACCATTCACCGGTCATGCGGCTGCGAGCCGCGCTGGTGGCACACCGTATTGCCGAATACTATCGGGATACCGGACATCATACCCTGTTATTAATGGACTCCCTGACCCGCTATGCCCAGTCCCGCCGGGAGGTTGCCCTGGCTACCGGTGAACCACCCGCAGCCAGGGGATACCCACCCTCAGTTTTTAATAGGATTGCCCGGTTGGTTGAGAGGGCTGGTAATGGCTATCAATCAAGTGGTTCATTAACGGCCTTTTACACCGTTCTGACGGAAGGGGAACAAGATACGGACCCCATCGGTGAATCCGCCAGGGCAATCCTGGACGGTCACCTGGTACTCAGCCATGCTCTGGCAATCTCCGGGCACTATCCAGCCATTGACGTAGTGACCTCCGTTAGCCGGACGATGCCGCAATCCGTATCCGATGAACACCTCAAGATGTCGTTAACCTTCCGACGACTATTAGAAAAAGCCCGTGAAGGGAGTGAATTAAAATTATTGGGGGTCTATCAACCGGGTAATGACGCTGATATGGATATGGCCATGGCCGCAGAGCCGGGTATGCTTGGCTATTTACAGCAAAATATCAAAGAGCGAGAGACGTTGGAAGACAGTGTTCAGCAGTTAAAAGCGTTAATTTCCGGACTTCGTCATGGCCATCAGCAAAAAACTGATTAACCGCTTACTCTACCTTGAAGAGCTGCAACATCAACAGCGACTGGGTGATATCCGTCGCCAGCTTGAAGTACTGGAAAAGCATAATCGATTAATCGAAACGCTGGATACGGCAGGCAGTGGGACTGTGGCTCAAAATACTCAAACCGGGTCACGCTATACGGGTATACAAGTCATCAATCGGGCAATGTTTCATTGGCAATTGCTGAATAGCTGGCAGCTTTGCATTGAGGCACGTTCACGACAGATCGACTCAACCAGGGCTCTATCGACAGAGATAACGGTGAAAATGCAGCGACTTGAACGATTGCGCCAGCGTTACCAATAATATTAATGACAGTTCCCAATGTTTTACAGTTTGCACAAAGTGTTACGACTGGACTGGTATCTGACCGTCGCATTTTTACCGTAGGATAAAGGCGGTCCACGGAGCAACTCTATAAATGTATTGCAATAATCGGCGAGTCTCGCCAGTGCCTGGCTATTACTCTGTTGCAGTGCCTGGCACGACCGGATCAATCGATCTGTTTCAATCGCCCGAATAGTACCATCGGTTGTTATTTTATCCTGACGTGATGCTGATAAGATGGGTTTTAACTGCTGGCAAATATCAGCACATTCCCCTGATAATTGCACCACTGACTCAATATTTTTTCGGGTTATTTCCTGGGCCTGAAGGCTCAACAGCCGCTCCAGATTTTGCAGTAACTGATGAAGTTGCGAACTCTCTTTTTGGCCCCCATCGTTTTGAGACTCATCATCGGACATCATGACCGCCTCTCCCCTTCAACCGGGCGTACCTCGCCTTCATTGATCACCCGGCATTTGAACGGTCTGCCATTTTCTTTCTGAACCAGAATAATATCGCCGACATGGCCGCTTTCCATGGCGACACCGGTGGTGGTTAATTCGATATTTTTTGAATAAACGACAATAGACAAGTGCTGCCCCCGCCGGATAGCAGTGGCTCTTTTTACCATATCCGTGGTAATCACTGATCCGGCGCTAATCTTCCGGGTGGTGATGTATCCGGAAAGATTATCCTGAAAAACATTCGGTTTCATGGAACTGAAACGGACTTTTGATTTTTTCAGCCCCGGCCCCGACAACGTCTCACCCCGGTTTATATCCTTACTGGCAAGCAGTACCGGTACCTCAAAATCAACTCTGACCGCCAGCCGTTGTTTCCAGCCTTGTTCCGGGAAGGTGCCATCATTATCAGGACAGCTGATCAATAAAGGCAGCTTACCGCTCTGAGCCATGGCAGAGAAGCGGATATCCGGTGTTGCCGGACAGAATGGCAGTTGCTGCCAGCGTTCTTTATGCAGTAAAACTACCCGGGGATCAGTGCCATTAAAACGTTTGGCCAATGAGATCGAATGCTGACAAAGCTGATTGATGATCTCCCCTTGAACACCCTGATCTGATGGCGGGCCTGTACATGACACTGGATAGGCGTCAGCAATATTGGGAATGTTGAGTAAGCCGAGACACAGGGTAAGGGTAAAATAACGCCAGATTGATCGTTTTCTGCCGGGAATAAAATATTTTATAAATAAATGCATTTTCTACGACTACATACTACTTTTATATACGACTTAATATAGACAAATAGATAGCCTGTATGTTGATTTCATTTGAGTCTGCCATGGGTATACACCCAAGGGCTGCACAACTCAGAAGTTCTCAGATTGCCATCCAGTCAGGCAATATTTTTAATATTGAAACACCGCAATACCGGACACTTAAGGCTAACCTGAACTTTTACCATGCAACTCACGGTTTATCTCAGGACTTATCTGTCTCAGACAAACGGCATATCGCTCCAAATCAAATAGCTGATGTTGAGTTATCCATTGCCTTTAAAAATTCAGGCGATATAGCCTCGGAAAACGGCAATGATGTATCTCTGGCACTGGAGCAGGCAGAACTTGCACAGTCGATGGCCGGGTACAATATCAGCATATCGTTAATTCGGGAGCGCCTGGGCATGCTGGATAAGGTGATCAGTGGTCGTTAGTTCAGAAAAGCGCTAACCCCCATACAGCCCCCCTCGTTCCCACGGGGGACCGTGAGAACGAGTCCCAACCATGTACCAGGCGGAAATAGACGTCATAAATTGTTAATTTGATGAAACGGGTAAGTACTCCATGAGTTTGCAATTGGTTCAGGCCATGTCTGGCTATGCCATGGTCGCCCAGGCAACCCGTATGACACAGGTGGCCGAGGCGCTCTCTTTCAGTGAGATTCCAGCGGCGTCTGCAGCAGAGGTGTTGCAGCCGGGGCGGGCGTTACTTCAGGCCAGAACCGTAGATGCGGGCTCCGCTGCCAGAGAGAGAATTCCGGCGTTTACCGTTGAAGTAGCAGGAATTATCAAAGATAAGTCGCCTCCCCAGGTGCGTTATCAGCCGGGCCATCCCCTGGCTAATGCCAAGGGTGAAGTGTTTTACCCGCACATCAGTATGGTTGAAGAAATGGCGGCCATGATTTCGGCAGCCCGGTCTTTTGATGCGGCTGTCTCGGTGTTTACCAGTGCCCGTCAAATGCAGGGCCAGGCACTGGAGCTGATCGGGGTTCATGGCTAGTGCAGAAAAGCGCTAATACCCATACAGCCCCCTCGTTCCCACGCTCCGCGTGGGAATGCATACCGGAGCCTGCAGAATGTGGAACAATCTGTTTAAGCCCGAAATCATGAGATTTTGCTGAGGGGTCTAATTTGCGGAGAGGTTCGGTATGCATTCCCACGGGGAACCGTGGGAACGGTGTGCCAAAGAAGTAAGATTATTTCAAGACAATTCCCTGCCGTGGAAATCGATATGACATGTGGGTATCACTATGATTTCATCCATTCAACATGAAGTACTCTCCACCCCGGAGGGTAGCGTATCGTCGTCGCCTTCTCCCGATAGTTCCAGTGCCTTGAGTAAAAACTTTATGACGTTGTTGGTTACTCAACTTAAGCACCAGAACCCACTGGAACCGATGGAAAGCGGTGATCTGCTGAATCAGCTGGCGGCCATGACTTCCGTGTCAGAGTTAAGAGATATCCACGCCGGTATCAGCCGGTTGAGTGAACAGTTTGCGGCGGCTCACCTGTCCAGCGCTACGGCACTGCTGGGTCAGGAGGTCGCTATTGATGCCAGGCAATTTTCATTCAATGGCGATGGGCATAAATTATCCCTGTCCTTTCCTTCCCCCGGTGCAGGGCAGGTGTTGCATTTTTTGCTCACCGACCACAATGGCGTACAGGTAAAAGAAGCCCATTACCAGGGGCGTCGTAATGAGTCACCAGGCGCTCCGATAAAGAGAAATCTGGAGCAACTGTTTGGCTCGCTGCCCCATGGTCAGTATTGGCTGAAAAGTACCATAGATGGTCAAGGCGACATTGAGCCGGGAGTAGTTCCTGTGCAACTGGTCAGTAAAGCGGACAGTATTGTTTTCAACAGCTCCGATCGGACACCACAGATCAGGCTTGAGGCAATGGAGCCAGTGGCACTGTCCAGCATTCGTTCCGTGGCCCGACCATAAGACTTTTGTTGTCTATTCGGCGAGGTAAGCGTCTATGTCAATCAGTATCACGGGCATGAATGCTGCCCGAAGCCAGCTGGATATAGCCAGCCAGAATCTGACCAATTCGGAGACGAATGGTTATAAGTCGTTCCGGGCGATTCTTGGTGATGTCTATGCCCAGGCGGGAACCGCATCGGTGGATATGTCCGGGGTCACTCTGCTGGGAACCCAGCAGGCGTTTTCCCCGGGACAGCTGACGCAATCAGGTAATGCCTTTGATCTGGGTATTGATGGTAAGGGCTTTTTTGTTCTTGGTAATAATGGTGAAGAGTTCTACAGCCGGGCAGGCCTGTTTAATCAGGATAAGGAGTATTATCTGGTGGACCCCAGTGGTTATCGTCTCCGGGGCTTTGCTGTCAACAATCAGGGTGTGGTTGATACCTCAAAACTGGTTGACTTGCAGGTCAGCAAGGCTGACCGGCCGGGCAAAGCAACCACCAAAGCATCAGCTACCATTAACCTCAATGCCAGTGACCCGGTGATTGATCGTACAACGGTTGCCCTTAACCCGTCAGACCCGAGGACATTCAGCTGGTACGGAGCGCTGAATATTTTCGATAGCCTTGGCGAACAACATACGTTGGGTAGCTATTTCACCAAAACCGGGATTAATCGGTGGCGGCTTGAATTTCATCTGGATGGGCAGCCCTTCATACATGCCAGACCGACAGAGGAACTGACATTCAACAGCTCAGGCCTGTTGACGACACCCGCCGATGCGCAGTTTTCACTGACACCACCGGTGCTGTCCTCTGGTGCGGTTCTCCATCCCTTGGCCATGGACTTTTCCGGCATCACCCAGTTTTCCACCGACTCGGCATTTCGTTCCCTGGCGGTTGATGGGCAAATGGCGGGCAGCCTGAACCAGGTCAGTTTTGGCGAAAACGGTTTTCTGCAGGGTAGCTATAGCAATGGTGAGCAATACCTGCTTGGGCAGGTAGCACTGGCTACGTTTCCCAATGATAACGGGTTAGTGGTTAGTGGGAATAATAAATGGATGTCGTCTATGGTATCCGGCAATCCACTCTTTAATCCATCGGGCCTTAATGGTGCGGGCATCATTAAGGCAGGGTTTGTTGAACAGTCCAATGTGGATCTGGCCAGCGGGTTGTCGGATGTCATTCTCGCCCAGCGTAACTTTCAGGTAAGTGCCAAGGCATTCCAGGCAGAAGATCTCCTGTCACAAACGCTGATCAATCTAACCTGACGGGAACCTCTCCATGTTTTCCGGAATGCAGATGACCACCGCCAGTGCCGAACGCATCTGGCAAAGCCTGTCCGTGTTTGCGGGTAATTTATCCGGTCAGTCAGTGCCCGGTTACCGGGGCGACTCGGTATTTGCCCAAAAACTGGCCCAGACACAGACGACAATAGCCCAACAACGGGTTCCCGCATTTTCCCTTCAGGCTGCCACTAATTTTGCCAGCGGCTCTCTGAGACCCACAGGACGCCAGCTGGATGTAGCCATCGACGGTGCCGGATGGTTAGTGGTGCAAGATGCCAGCGGAAAGGCAGGGCTGACCCGAAACGGTTTACTCAGCCTGACCGCAACGGGTGAGGTGTTGACCGGCAATGGTGCCCGCGTCATGGGACAGGCGGGGCCGTTAACGATTCCTGCGTTCAGTCAGCTGACCATTGGCAGCGAGGGGTCGGTCAGTATCATTCCTGCCGGCGGTCAGGACGTTGAGGAGGTGGGGCGTATCCGCTTTGCCAACCCTCCCGTGACCCGCCTGATTCGGAGCCCTGATGGTCTGTTCAGGCTGATGGATGGCAGTGCGCCAGTCCCTGATCCACGGGTTAAGATGGTCAGCGGGGCGCTTGAAGAGAGCAATGTTGACCTGATGGCGGAGTACCTGAATGTTGTGGAAACCGGAAAAACCATGGATCTCCATGTCCGTATGTTATCGGCCTTTGATCAGATGGCAGGGCGAGGCAATGAATTACTGAACCTTTCCCGGCGCTTATGAGAGAGTCCCTATGAACAGTCTGTGGATAAACCAGGGCGGCCTGACCCTGCAGGATGCCAGAATGATGGCGGCTTCCCAGAACCTCAGTAATATCAGCACCCATGGCTATAAAAAAGAACGGGTGGTGGCTGCGGATCAGTTTTATACCACCCTGAAACAGGCCGGAGCGATGGCCAACAGTGGGGATGAACTGCCCAGCGGCCTGCAGGTCGGTACGGGTGCCAGAATCACCGCCACCCAGAAAATATTTACCAATGGCAATGTCCAGAATACCGGTAATGCGCTGGATTTGGCTATTGTCGGCGATGGCTTTGTGCAGGTTCAATTACCTTCCGGAGAGATGGCTTATACCCGTAACGGACAGTTGCAGCTTAATGCAGAAGGTGAAATCGTGGTGGCCACCGGCCAGCCGATAGAGCCGGTGATCTCCATCCCGATGGAAGCCCGGAACATCACCATTGGTCAGGATGGTACGGTATCCGTTGCCATGCCCGGCAGCCCGGACGCCCAGGTTCTGGGGCAGATCTCTCTGGTTAATTTCATCAATCCCATGGGGCTGCAGTCCATCGGCGATAACTTCTACCTGGAAACCGCTGCCAGCGGTTCGCCTGTGGAGGGCATTCCCGGCACCAATGGTCTTGGTGAAATCCGGCAGTTTTCCCTTGAAGCCTCCAATGTGGATGTGGTGGAAGAGCTGGTCAATCTGATCATGATTCAGCGGGCTTATGAAATGCAGGCCAGGGCCATTGATGTTGCCAGTAATTCCCAGGAATATTTGGTGAAAAGCAGTTAGGAGTTGTCTCGGAATAGGTTTCGCATCGGAGGAAAAGATTTTTTCTGTTCTCCGTACCTCCTTGGCAAAGAGAGGAAGTTATTCAGGGACAATTCAAACCGGATGCACCCCATGGGTAAAACAGTTCCATTGACGTTTATTTGGCTGGTCGCCGTGCTGGTGATCGGGTTGCAGGGCTGTCAGGTGGTATTGCCACAGAACCAGCCCCTTAATGATGCCGACGATGAAGACACTGAACCTATGCTTACCCGTGCCCTGGAGCCCCCCCCCGGCACCGGCACCGGGCAGTCTATATACTTATGCCACCAGTATGCGCCTTTTTGATGATCTGAAAGCCTATCGCCCCGGCGATATTCTGACCGTGATGCTGCAGGAAAAGACCTTCTCCAGTAAAAAGGCCAATACCAGCCTGGACAAAAATGCCAGCGCCACCCTAGCGCCCCCCACGGTATTCGGGAACAAATACTCGAGACTGGACACGCAACTCAGCAGCAACCGGAACTTTGGCGGCAAAGCATCGACCTCCCAGCAAAACCATTTAACCGGCTCGGTGACCGTGGTCGTACAAAAAGTGCTGCCCAGTGGCGCGCTTTTGGTTAAGGGCAGCAAAATGGTCCGGCTGAATCAGGGAGATGAAGTCATCTTTGTCCGTGGTGTGGTGCGCCCTGAAGACGTTTCCCAGGACAACCAGGTCTCCTCGCTGCGTCTGGCCCAGGCAAAAATCAGTTATACCGGCCGGGGCGATCTGGCCCAGGCCAACACCCAGGGCTGGCTCTCCCGTATTCTGAACAGTAGCTGGTTTCCATTTTGAGATCAGGAGGCGGCCCGGGAATAGACTGCCTTGCGGCGGTGGCAGCCGATGGGGCTGAAAAAAATCGGTTTTATTCGTGCACTACTATTCACCGCACTTAGGGTGGACATTAAGCTTAGGAATTGCCCCTGAAT
>NZ_JAHHPM010000314.1 GCF_024606345.1 Endozoicomonas sp. YOMI1 | reverse complement strand
GTTGTTGATCGTATATTCCCAGACAATCCAGATCGTAATTCAGGCCGAATTCTCAAAAGGAAGCCAACGCTTTAATAATTTGCACAAAAACCTACTGGCCTCTTACAAAGCTTGTACTATGTGCTGCTTCTGCTGTCTTTATTTAAACTAACTGGTTAGTCAGTATAAAACTTCTCCAGCACCAACTCAGTTCGATAGTCCTGATCTAATCCTGCCAGTTGGATCCGGGCTGCCATGCTCTCTTTTTCAAAGCGGGTACTTTGTTTGTGGGCATTGAAACACCACCGCCTTACTGTCGCAACGTTCTTTGCTGCTGTTCTCTCATGGATTTTAGAGGCGTCTTCTTCAAAGCTGACATCCAGTGACAAGTGCTGTCCATTTTCTATACTCCAATGATTGCGTACTGCTGACAGTACACTTGATGCTGTCATCTCCCGGCTCTCTATATAAAAATGCAATTCAGTTGTTTGTTTGTTACCAACCAATCTGTCTCTCTGGATAACCGAAAACTGCTTTAGGCCAGGCCACTCATGATTTGGATCTATATCCTCAATGTCGTTAAAAACCCAGCAACGACGGTGCTCCTGGCGGCCCCGATTTTTCTCAATCGTTTCTGCAAAGGTGTGTTCGTCATCGGCAGGTTCCGGATCATCCGGATGCTCTTCAATGTACTGAGAAAAGTATGCTTCGATATTACTGCTCAGAGTGGGCTGATTATCCTTGGCACACAGCAGGTAATCCGCTTTTTTTTCAATGATCTTTTTGCAAATATTTTTCTGGCAGCCCATGGCATCACTGGTAATCAAGGCTCCCTCCATAAGAAGCATATCGAGAACCTCAGGAATGGCAGTGATCTCGTTGGACTTCTGATCAACGGGAGTAAAACCTAATATAAGCTTAAGCTCTGAGCTGTAAGCACTGACCATATGTACCAGCTTCTTGCCTTTAGCTGGGCGTGACCCACGCAGAGCCTTGCCGTCAATAGCGATTACATTGTCGTTTTTTTCTGGATGAGGTCCCATTTTACGAGCATTTAAATCTGATACTGTGTCGCTTACCCAGTCGACAAATAACTGGGTAAAAGCTTCTGGGTCGAGCAGCTTGCACACTGTTGCGATGGTGTAATGGGTGGGAAAGCCGAATTTATAAGGAAAAAACTGACGAAACCAGAGGCGGTTGTATTTAGCGAACCGCTCCATCCCTTTCCATGTGGTGTAACCACTCAAAACACTGACATAAACGATAAATAAGACTTCTGGAAGCGGGTACGTAACGTGTATATCGCTACGAGGCTCAGTTAGCGTTTGAATTCTGACGACCATTGGTGTGTAGTTGGCCATTGCCGTGCCTCTGGTTATACCGGAGGTATCTTAATAGTACATATGTACGTCTCGTGCCACCGCCCTGGGAAAAATCTTTATTTTTTCCCTTTTTGCGGGAATTGCTGGTACTCATCCTGTTCAGTCTTGATAATGGTTTCGAAGCTTTATTGTGGCTGTTCAGGATGAGTTCTGCACTGTAAGTACTGCTTTATTGGCCTTAATGTCTACCCTAAGAAGAAATCCTTATCTTTACTGACAATGGCAAGACCATTTGTTTTTGCAAAGCTCCATAATTCAATATCCGGAGAGTTGTCCAGGCTTGCATGAATAACATGCAGGCTTTTCGGAAATCGGGCTTCTATTCGTGCTATTAACCGGGGGGAAAGATTTTCATCAAGGAGCAGCATCAGGCTGCACCTGTTATGGTATTCGCAGCATAAAGCAGTGCTGCTTTTATCTGCACCGCTTGCAGGTTGGGGTGATCTGTCAGGATTTCATCAGTGCTCATCCCCTCAGCCAGCATTTCAAGAATATCGATAACGGTTATTCTTGTACCCTTGATACAGGGCTTACCACACCGCTTGGCTGCATCGGTTTCTATGTATTGCAAATAATCCTGCTGGTCCATGCCTTTGCCCTCTTGCTTGTGTTTACACAGTCTAGCAAGACAGTCAGTGGCATGTCTTTACAAAACTCAGGGTCAAGGTTCAGGTCTTTCATCGTGCATTTCCGACCTGATGCTCTACTTTGTTACTCGTCATAAATAGAAAATGAAAGCAGGAAAGACTCGGCCGTTAAGAATTCAGACCGCAGGAGCGCTGTATCATGTGACTTCTCGCGGTGAGGTATTATTTCTGTTTATCAATCCGGTAGCTATAGCCTTATTGAGATTACCGATTTGGAGCAAGAGGCCGCATTATTTGCCAGATAGAAAAACACCCAGTGGCTAAGCCTTTGACCTGATCAGGCAAATAGGGATATAAAGCAAACTTCAGAGGGAAGCATGCCATTTCCGATTGTTACCTGAATTGTCTACTCAGCTCACTCAGTCATGGCCATTTTGAATGACTACATACCTTTCTCTGATGGTTTCCTTGAATGATTCTGGTATCTGATCCCAGGTAAACAAGTCTACCCGGAATGACAGGTTACTCTCTAAGAGTTGTCTGGAAATAACTTCCCTATTTTCATTGCCTGTCTCCGTTCGGACTGAGCTTGTCGAAGTCCGGTGGCACGACCCTTCGACAAGCTCAGGGTGAACGGAAATCGGGAACTTATTAA
>NZ_JAHHPM010000313.1 GCF_024606345.1 Endozoicomonas sp. YOMI1 | reverse complement strand
ATGGCGGGTGACCTTTCGGTAATCCCCCGCATTCACTGGTGGTATGTACACCTGGCACCAACGGTCAGAGGACCTGGTGGTACTGTAGAAATGATCATTCATGCACTGTGTGCCGCCAATGGGTACTATCTACCCGGTTGGGCAAAAGGTATAGCGCCTTCCATTGAGGTACTTGTGGAACCGAATGAAGACGCCTTTTGTCAAAACTACCATCAATTATTTGAGGCTCATCAGGGGGCATTACAAATGCTGTTTACCAAAAGGAGCAATTAACCCATCGGTTCTGCTGTTGGATAGAGGGTTTACGACGATATTTTGCTATGCTTACCGGTTGTGTAAACACTCTATCCGTCAGAGCGGTATGGCTGCCATGAAAAACACGCCTTTCTCCCTGGAAAATTATCAACGTCCTGTTCTGAATCCCCCTGATGGTGCTGAAAAAATCCTGCTGCATTCCTGCTGTGCCCCCTGCTCAGGTGAAGTGATAGAAGCGATTAAAGCATCAGGTATTGAGCAGACCGTATTCTTTTACAACCCGAACATCCACCCGGCTGAGGAGTACCGGC
This sequence comes from Endozoicomonas sp. YOMI1, assembly GCF_024606345.1. Taxonomy (GTDB): domain Bacteria; phylum Pseudomonadota; class Gammaproteobacteria; order Pseudomonadales; family Endozoicomonadaceae; genus Endozoicomonas. The sequence goes on along the minus strand of NZ_JAHHPM010000313.1, from coordinate 631 downwards.
TTCGCAAGGATGAAAACAAACGGTTCTGTGACAAGCTCAATATTCCGTTTATTGATGCTGATTATGATACCGACAACTGGTTTGCCCGCACCCGGGGCCTGGAAAATGAGCCAGAACGGGGTAAACGCTGCACGGTCTGTTTTGATATGCGATTCGAACGAACCGCTCTTTATGCTTTTGAACACCACTTTACGGTGATCTCCAGCACACTGGGTATTTCACGCTGGAAGAACATGGAACAGATCAATAACTGTGGCATCCGCTCTGCCGGGCATTACCCCGGCGTTACCTACTGGACTTACAACTGGCGTAAACAAGGGGGCAGCCAGAGAATGATTGAGCTGTCCAAACGGGAAGCGTTCTATCAACAGGAATACTGCGGTTGCGTATACAGCTTGAGGGACACAAATCGCTACCGAATGGCCCAGGGACGCAGCCGGATAAAAAGACTGGTGAATTTTTACGGCCAGAGTACCAATGGACAGGACGGAAAAGACGACTGTGCCATTATCGCTAAATCTTCGTGACGACCATCCCCCAAAAATTTCAACAGTATCCTTTGCTCTCACTATGAAAATGCAGCTTCGGACAGTGGGACCGTGATGGAACTTTTTACCAGCCAGTTACTCTA
>NZ_JAHHPM010000033.1 GCF_024606345.1 Endozoicomonas sp. YOMI1 | reverse complement strand
CTTTCAGGATTCCGGGCAGAAACAGGTTGTTCCATATCCAGCAGGCTCCGGTATGCATTCCCACGCAGGCATGGGAGGGGGCACTGCATGGGTATCAGTATTTTTTTGAACTATGGAGCTAACTGCTTGCGCTCATTGGATGGGGGAATATTCATGGACTCACGGTATTTGGCAATGGTGCGTCGGGCTACCTTGATGCCCTGATCCCCCAGGATGGCCGCAATTTTATTGTCACTGAGGGGCTTGCGCGGTGTCTCTTCAGCAATGAGTTTGCGGATATGGGCCCGAATGGCCGTGGAGGAACACTCACCACCTTCTGTTGTGCTGACGTGGCTGGAAAAAAAATACTTCAATTCATAAACACCCCGTGGGGTATGCATGTACTTCTGAGTCGTTACCCGGGATATCGTCGACTCATGCATACCGACTGCCTCGGCAATATCCGCCAGCACCAGGGGTTTCATGGCTTCATCCCCTTTTTCCAGAAATTCCTGCTGATAGGCAATGATCTGACTGGCGACTTTCATCAATGTTTCATTGCGGCTTTGCAGGTTTTTCAAAAACCAGCGGGCTTCCTGCAGGTGGTTCTTCATGAACACATTGTCGCGGCTGTTATTGGCTCTTTGAACCATGGAGGCATAATTATTGTTAATGCGAAGTTTGGGCAGGGAATCAGAGTTCAGTTCCACCGTCCAGCGCTCTTTTATTTTCCGGACGGATATGTCCGGAACCACATATTCGGCTTCTGTCTGATCAATGGTGCTGCCAGGTTTTGGGTTGAAGCTCTGAATGAGGCTGAGGGCTTCTCGTAGCTGGTTTTCCTTAAGTCTGGTTCGACGCATGATGCGTGCATAGTCACGGGTACCAAGCGACTCAAGGTGAAGTGTGATCAGTTTTTCAGCATTCTTGAAATGAGGCGTTGCTGAGGGAAGCTGACGAAGCTGGACTAACAGGCATTCTTTCAAGTCTGAACTGCCACAACCGACAGGGTCGAATTGCTGGACCCGATGTTGTAGCACTTTTACCTCCTCGATCTCCAGCTCTTCCAGCTGGGATTGAAGAGAGACAAACAGGTCATCCAGCGTGCAGGTCAAATAACCGTCCGGATTAACCGCTTCGATGATGGCAAGGCCAATCAGCCGGTCCCGGTCACTCATGGGCACCATATCCAGTTGCCATTCCAGGTGATCCTGAAGTGACTCGACAGCGGAGGACTTTGCCAGGGGATCATAATCATCGTCGCCGCTGCTGGCCGGAAGGCTGGAATACACATCGTCCCAGGCTGAGTCCACGGGCAGTTCATTGGGAATACTCTCCGACCATTCCGCCATCTCCTGAGGCTCAGGCTCTGAGGCTGCTTCACTCAGATCAACGAGTTCTTCCTGTCCTTCACTGTTGGTGGCTGTGTCCTCTGTCTGGCTATCGTCGGACTCCAGCATGGGATTGGACTCCAGGGCCTCCTGAATCTCCTGCTGAAGATCCAGGGTCGATAGCTGTAGCAGCCGGATGGCCTGTTGCAGTTGCGGCGTCATGGTCAACTGCTGGCCCATCTTGAGCTGTAAGGAAGGCTTCATAGGCAACCTATACCTTTATCAAACCTGTCATAAAACATCACCTAATCGGGCTGGGCCGCGCTGGCGGTGATATAAGACAGGAACGCGCGGAACGTTCCGCTTGAGTGTGTTTATTCATTTTTATGCCCTCGGGGGCGGTAGGGCGGGGAGAGTCAGTTCGTTGTCCGTGGAGGCTCCCGGTGAAAATCATGCGTTGCTACAGACCAGTCGCAGACGGCTAAGTGTTGGCACGGATGTTGTTTCGCTACTCTCCATGTGCGGCTGATTATAAACCCATAGACGTTTCTGAAACCATAGCTTTAGCAAAAAATGTGCAGAGATTGAATATGATGAGATTGCTTGTGTTTTTTTGTTGGCTATAAGAGCTTGCTGCTTTTAAAGTTCGGTCATAACGACTGTCAGAATTGTTTAGCTATTTTCAGGATTTCCTGTGGATATACTCATCGTCATACCCGTGGTTGCACTGGTTATATACGCCATCGTGAAGAACTGCAGAGCATCGGCCTCACTGGCTATTGCCGGTATTGTACTGCTAAGTGCCGCCGCGTTGATGGGGATAAAAGATATTCTGCCATAGGCCAGTGCCACCGGTTTTATCCCCTTTGACCTGTTTGAACTGATGAACTTTGCTGCTATTTCTGGCTCTCAGAATCAGCCTCAATCACTTTGAGTGAGCTTGAAATGAGGATCTTGTCTGGATGCCTGCAAGGGAGTTACAGGCTGAACTGGTGCCCAAGATAAACGTCACGAACCGTCTGGTTGGACAGTACCGTGTGGCTGTCGCCTTCTGCGATGATATGCCCTTCGCTGACGATATAAGCCTTCTCACAGATATCCAGCGTTTCCCGGACATTATGGTCAGTGATCAGTACACCTATACCCCGGTTTTGCAAATGACGGATGATGGACTTGATATCACCAACGGATATCGGGTCAACGCCGGCAAAAGGTTCGTCCAGCAGAATAAAGGTCGGGTCGGTGGCCAGGGCCCTGGCAATCTCTGCCCGTCTTCTTTCACCCCCTGACAATGCCATGCCGGCACTGTCACGAATATGGCCAATATTGAATTCATCCAGCAGCGACTCCATTTTCTCGACGCGCTGCTTTTTATTGAGGTCTTTCCTGGTTTCCAGAATGGCCAGAATATTGTCTCGCACAGTAAGGCGACGGAATATAGAGGCTTCCTGGGGAAGGTAACCGATACCGGCACGGGCCCTGTGGTGCATGGCCTGAAAGGTCAGGTCCTGCTGGTCAATGCTGACTTTACCGCCATCCGCTTTAACCAGCCCGACAATCATATAAAAACAGGTGGTTTTTCCTGCGCCATTAGGACCCAGAAGGCCAACGATTTGACCGCTGTTAACCTGCAGAGAGACGTCTTTCACCACCGCTCTGCCTTTGTAGCTTTTGCTAAGATGTTCTGCCTTGAGGATTGCCATCCGGTTGTCTGTTAACCTGAGTGTAAAAACAAAGTATGTAGTTTATGTCGTTTAGAACGCTGCCCGCTGCCCGCTTCCCGAAAAAGATAAGACTAATGCTTTTACGGGCAGCGGGAAGCGGGAGGCGGGCAGCGTTCAATTATTTCTTGCTGGCCGCTTTATTCCTGACGGGGCTGAATAACCATTTGTACCCGGCCATTGTCTCCCTGATTGGGTGTGCCTTTGGCATTAACGGTCTGCAATGTCAGGTTGTAGTCAATCTTTTCGCCCTTAAAGGTGTCACCCTTTTGGGAGAGCTGGGCGTTTTTGATCAGCTCAATCTGGTCACTGTCAACATCGTAGCGAATGGTGTTGCCCCAGGCCTGGACGATTCCCTGCTCACCGGGTTGCAGCTCTTCATAATAAGCCCTGACCTTGTTGCCCTGTGCAATGACTTTAGTTACTTCACGATCCCTGGTGTGGATAGTGATGGTATCGCCGGTAATTCGGGTGGTTCCCTGGGTCATTACTACATCACCACGATAAACAGAAACCCCTTTTTTATTATCAATGTCAGCCGTGTCTGAATTGATGTTGATGGGTTGCTGGCGATCAGCGGGTAATGCCATGGCCATAAATGGGACAAATAACAGCCCGACAAGCCATTTTTTGTTCAGGCGTGCTCTTGGTTGTGGTAGTCGTGTCATGGGTTATCGCTTCCCTGGCAGGGATATGTCAATGACTCTGCAAATAATCAGCTTACTCAGGCTCATAGACTCCCCGTACTCTGGACTTTAATTGAATCTTTCCCTGCTGGTACCAGGCGGTCATCCCAATAGCTCTCGTCTCTCCGGCCTCGCTGGTAATCAAAACAGGGCGATCGGTATCGGCAATTTCCTCATCCGGCGATATGGTCAGGAAGTCGGTGTCCATTCTGAGTTTTTGTTCATAGCTCTGCTGCTTGACTGACGGGCTGCCCTGGATGACCACGACATTATCCCACAGTTCAATATCTTTGCCACCGGGCAGCAATTTACCGTTCTCTGATCTGGAGACAGTGCGCTGGCCATTGTCACTGACGTTAGTCAGGACGGGTTGCTGCAGGAGTGTGTTGTCATTGTGGGGGTAATGGGTAATGCTGTCCGACTGCAACTGGTATTGTAACGCTCCGGAAGCGTCATATTCCTTAACCAGGGCATCCACCAGAAAGTAGTCAGCATCCTGGTGGATGATTTCCGAAGGGCTGGAGCTGACCGTCACTATTGCACCATCGTAGGCCCAATAGCCAGCAGCCAGCACTAGCAGGATGGCAGAGATAATAAGATGATTACGATAGGTCATCCGGGTTCCGAAACTGACAGCCTTGAGCCAATAAATAGACTTGAGCCAATAAATAAAATAGCCATGAGCTGATAAAAAGTGCTTAAACCACGCCCGCTTTCAGTAAGTCATGCATATTGATGGCACCAACAGCATGTCGCTCATGGTCAACACAGATGAGCGCATTAATCTTGCGATCATCCATAATTTTCAGCGCTTCAGCGGCAAGAATGTCAGGGGTAATGGTGGTGCATTTGATGGTCATTACCTCGTCGATGGTCGTGTTGTGCGGGTCAACCCCGTGATCCAGTGCACGACGAAGATCGCCGTCGGTAAAGATACCAACGACAACGTTGTTGTCATCAATAATGGATGTCATCCCCAGACCTTTTCGGGTCATTTCCAGCAGCGCTTCACCCAGGCGTGTGCCTTTTTTCACCGTTGGGATTCGATTGCCGTCATGCATGATATCCTGCACTTTCAATAGCAGCCTGCGACCCAGGGCACCGCCGGGGTGTGAAAATGCAAAGTCTTCCGCGGTAAAACCGCGTGCTTCCAACAGGGCAATGGCGAGTGCGTCCCCCATGACCAGCTGAGTGGTGGTACTGGATGTTGGTGCCAGATCAAGCGGGCAGGCTTCTTTATCAACCCCCGTGTTCAGATTGACTTCAGCGGCTTGCGCCAGTGTGGAAGCAGGTTTACCGGTCATACTGATAAGTGCAGCACCCATTCGTTTGAACAGCGGGAGCAAGGTTATCACTTCGGCGGTTTCACCGGAGTTGGAAATAGCCAGTACCACATCGTCTGCGGTGATCATACCCATGTCACCATGGCTGGCTTCACCGGGATGGACATAAAACGCCGGTGTACCGGTACTGGCCAGGGTGGCACTGATTTTACGGGCAATATGTCCTGACTTTCCCATACCCACAACGACAATTCGGCCCCGGCATTCCAGCATTAACCGGCAGGAATTGCTGAAGTCTTCTCCAACACGTGGCAGCAACGCTTCAATAGCATCCTTTTCGATCTGGATGGTACGACGACCAATTTCAACAAAATTCTGGTCATAGGTCATTTCAGTAACGCCTTTAAAGGAGCTGTCAGGATTTTGGGGCAAAGCATAACCTTTCAGACTCCGGTATAAAATAGTTCAGGGCGATGGGAGCATTCAGCTCCGGTTTAAACCGTTTGTGCGTACAGCCATATGCCATAGCAGGCATACCCTGCCAGAAGGATAATACCTGCAAAACGTCCAAGCGTTTTGGGTTTTTTACCGAAGATGGCCATGGCAGCCACCAGAACGGTAAATGCCAGCATAACGGTATAGTCTCTGGAGAAAACAGACTCACTGATTGCTCCGGGACGAACCAGTCCGGGCATTGAAAGAACTGCCAGTAAATTGAAGATGTTTGAGCCCACAACATTGCCCAGGGCAATATCATGGTGGCCGCGTATGGCACTGGCAACAGAGGCGGCCAGCTCTGGCAGGCTGGTACCAATGGCGACAACTGTCAAACCAATGATCAGCTCACTGACACCCAGCAGTATGGCTATCTCTTTGGCACCCCAAACCAGAATCTGGGCGCTGATCAGGAGCAGTACCAGTCCGCCGACCAATTCAAGGTAAGCTTTGCCTGAAGGTAGCTCTTCGATTTCTTCCATCTCTGCCAGAGGTTCTTCAGGGTGCGCTTTTTGCCAGGTCACCATCAGATAGAGGGTAACGAAAAGGCCACTGAGCAGCACCAGACTTTCGATAAGCCCAAGGTAGTTATTGGCAAGGCATCCACCGGCAATCACTGTGACCAATAACAGCCAAGGCATTTCCCGTTTGGCCAGTGCTGTTTTTACCGGTAGTGGTGCAATAAGAGCGGTTACCCCAAGAACCAGTCCCATATTAGCCATATTGGAACCAATGGCATTGCCAACCGCAATATCGTTGTGTCCCTGGAGAGAAGACATCAGTGATACCAGAATTTCTGGTGCAGACGTACCTATGGACACGACGGTCAAGCCGATAAGCATGGGGGATATACCCCAGTTTTTTGCAGTAGCCGCCGCTCCGCCGACAAAACGGTCTGCACTCCAGGTGAGTAGTATGAAACCAACAATAATGGCTGCTATGGCATAAATGGCAGGACTCATTCCGGGAGAGTTCTCAAGCTTTTGTATAAAGGAAAGGAGTGTATGGAAAATCAGGCAGGCAATGCAACTGCATTACCGTCTGAATTGACCCTGTTAGCAAAAAAATCATCCGATATAATTTCTGTGTTGTTATCTAGAAGGTGCAATAAACGTGTGAAACAAGTCATAATATTGGATCTGGATGACTTTTACATTCTGTCAGTTGCAGGGATCTGCGAACCCAATGATGAATTCCATCTCTTCAGGTGAAAAACACAGCAACGAAAGCCGCACCGATAATTTTGTCGAGATTCGTGGTTTGACCTTTTATCGAGGTTCCCGGGTTATCTTCAATAATATCGATATGGATATACCCCGTGGAAAAGTGGTCGGTATCATGGGGCCTTCAGGAACCGGCAAGACCACACTGCTGCGGTTGATTGGCCGCCAGCTTCTACCCGACCAGGGCGCTATTGTGGTGGATGGTCTGGATCTGGCTGGCCTGTCGAGAGATCAGTTATTTGTTCAGCGTCGTAAAATGGGCATGCTGTTCCAGAGCGGGGCACTGTTTACGGATTTGACCGTCTTTGAGAATGTCGCCTTTCCCCTGCGCATTCATAGTCAGCTATCCGAAACAATGATCCGTGATATTGTACTGATGAAGCTGCATGCAGTGGGGCTGCGCGGTGCATGGTCGCTGATGCCCAGTGAGTTATCCGGAGGGATGAGCCGACGCGTTGCCCTGGCAAGAGCCATTGCCCTGGACCCTGAAATGGTGATGTATGATGAACCCTTTGTCGGACAGGATCCGATTGCCATGGGCGTGTTGGTGGAGCTGGTTCGCAAGCTGAATCAGGCGCTGGGTATCACCAGTATCATTGTGTCCCATGATCTTCATGAAACGGCCAGTATCGCTGATTTACTGTACTTGATCGCGGATGGTGAAGTGATTGGTTCAGGCACCCCTGAGGAGATGTTGAACTCAACGGATGAAAGGGTGTGTCAGTTTATGCAGGGGCTGCCCGATGGGCCTGTTCCTTTTCACTTTCCTGCAGATGATTATCACAACGACTTACTGTCTCCGGGGGTATAAATGAAACTTGATGTTCTGGATCGGCTGGCTCAGCTTGGTCAGTTTGGTCTTGGTCATGTGCAGTCCCTGGGGCGGTCCGGTATTTTTATGTTTCTGGCGATTTTTTCCCGGGCGGGTTTCTCTGGCCGTGGTGCACTGCTTATCAGGCAGCTCTATAACGTTGGTGTTCTGTCGTTAATTATTGTGACGGTTTCCGGTCTGTTCATTGGCATGGTTCTTGGTTTGCAAGGCTACAGTATTCTGATTCGATATGGCTCAGAAGGGGCTGTTGGTCAGCTGGTGGCCCTGAGCCTGGTTCGTGAGCTGGGGCCGGTGGTAACCGCACTGCTGTTTGCCGGGCGCGCCGGTTCTGCCCTGACCGCTGAAATTGGTCTGATGAAAGCGACCGAGCAGCTGTCCAGTATGGAAATGATTGGTGTTGATCCGTTAAAACGGGTGATAGCTCCACGTTTCTGGGCGGGGGTTATCTCTATGCCGCTGCTGGCGGCGATATTCAACCTGGTCGGGATTCTTGGTGGCGTAATGGTGGGTGTTGACTGGCTGGGGATTTATGAAGGTTCATTCTGGAGTGGCATGCAACAGTCGGTTGATTTTGTCCAGGATGTCGGCAATGGCATGGTGAAAAGCCTGGTGTTCGGGGTTGTGGTGACCTGGATCGCCGTCTTCCAGGGGTACGATGCTATTCCGACTTCAGAAGGCATTAGTCGTGCAACAACGAGGACGGTGGTTTATTCCTCACTGGCTGTTCTCGGATTGGATTTTATTTTGACCGCAGTGATGTTTGGTGAGCTTTAAGGAGAGAGCATAAAATGCGGATGCGAACGTTAGAAATCAGTGTCGGTGCCTTTATGCTGGCTGGCGTCTTGGCTCTGGTGGTTCTGGCGGTAAAGGTCAGTGGTCTTTCCCCCGGCAGTGGCGGTGAAACCTATGAGCTGAATGCTTACTTTGATAACACCGGAGCCCTGAAACCCCGTTCCAGGATTTCGATGGCTGGCGTCACCATTGGTAAAGTTAAAGGCATTGAGCTGGATAAAGTGACTTACATGGCCAGGGTGGTTATGGATATTGACCAGCAAATCGATAATATACCCATCGACAGCACGGCATCAATTGTCACAGCAGGGCTATTGGGCGAGCAGTACATTAGCATCAGCATTGGTGGTGACGAGGCGTTTCTGCGTGATGGTGAGCGTTTTGAAGACACTCAGTCAGCGCTGATTATCGAGGAGCTGATCGGTAAGTTTCTTCTGGGTACCGTCAATAAAAGTCAGTAATGAAACGTCAACAAGCCCGGAGAAGTGTTCTCTGGCTAGCGGATGGAATGGATGATGAAAGGTAATAAAAACGTGGTGGCTGTCCTGATGGCGCTGTTTTTCCAGTGGTCTTCAGCAGTCATTGCCGCAGAGCAGGTAATTGAGTCACCTCAGCAGGAAGTGGAAAGGATTACCAGGGAACTGCTGGCAACCTTTGAAAACAATATTCATCAGTATAAAAAGAATGATACTGCTTTTATTGCCGAGGTTGATCGCCAGTTATCACCGGCCGTTGCCTTTGACTCCATTGCCCGGGGCGTGATGGGTAAATACTCCCGCCGTGCTAAAACCGGACAAATTGAACAGTTTTCCAAGACGTTTAAAGACAGTTTGATCAGCTTCTATGGCAAGGCCCTGCTTAAGCTTGATGATACCCGGTTGACCATCGAGAAAGTCGATGCGGTACCTGATGCCGTATTAAATAATTACCGGTCAGGCAAAGCGCGGCTGGTTCCCGTGGATATGACGGTCAGAACGTCCTCCGGTACCGTGGCTATCTCTTATTCTATGGTTCATCAGGATGAGCGCTGGAAACTCAGAAATATCATTGTTGATGGTATCAATATTGGTATTCAGTTCCGTAACCAGTTTGCAGAAGCCATGAGCAAGTATAATGATCTTCAATATGTTGTGGATCACTGGCCGGAAATCATGCAGGGTGAAGCAACGGAGAAAAATGCTGTGAGCAAACAGTCATGACATTGGCAGCGGTCGCACCTGGCCAATTTAAACTCCATGGTTTGGTTAATTTCGCCACCTCAGCCGTTGTTGAAGAGCAAGGTGCCCGTTTGTTACTGACTTCTGGCGATGACGATTGGGAAATTGACCTGAGTGGTATCTCCCAGGCCGATAGCTCCGCTTTATCGGTCTTCCTCTGCTGGATCCGGTTGGCGAAACAACAGCAAAAATCCATAGGTTTCGTCGGCATGCCTCATGAACTGGAAGCACTGGCTCAAGTCTGTGGTATTCAGCCATTGCTGAATAACGTGAAGGGCCTGCAAAACTGACGCAGCTTGCAGGTTGATCCTGTTTTGGGGCTATTCATGGAACCCTCTCTCGGATATCATTGACCGGTTTTACTGTTCCCTTTAAATTCCTGATTGTTATTCCCTGAGAGGTTGGATCATGCAAGCCGAAGAGGTCAAGGCGCTTCTGGAAAAGGAGATTGCGGGCTCACAAGTGATTGTTGAGGGCGAGGGGTGCGACTTTCGTCTGACCGTAATCAGTGACCAGTTTGAGGCGAAGAGACCGGTTCAGCGTCAGCAGATGATCTATTCTCACCTGAATCCATTCATTACCAGTGGTGCAATTCACGCTGTATCGATGGTGGCTTTGACTACCGCTGAGCGTGCCAGACAGCTGGCTAACCAGGACTGACAGGGTCCTTGAAAGGTTTAATCCGGCAACGATTTATGTGCCCGGAGTGGATACTGGTCTATAGCTGTACTGCTTTATGCTGCTATATAAAGTTGCACCCTCCCCGGGCGTCCTCCGATGAACGCGTCTTGTCCGATTTCCTTTCCGGTCATTAAGTGAGAAACCATGGATAAACTGATTATCACCGGTGGTGTGCGTCTGGGTGGAGAGATTCGGGTCTCTGGTGCCAAGAACTCTGCCCTGCCGATTCTGGCAGCGACCCTGCTGGCTGACTCCCCGGTTACCGTATGTAACCTGCCCCATTTGCATGACATCACCACCATGTGTGAGCTGTTTGGCTGTATGGGGGTTGAGCTGCTGGTGGATGAAAAGATGAACGTGGAAGTTCATGCCAGCACCATTAAGCAGCTTGTGGCACCTTATGAGCTGGTGAAGACCATGCGGGCCTCTATCCTCGTGTTGGGTCCTCTGCTGGCCAGATTTGGTTATGCGGAAGTTTCCCTGCCCGGTGGCTGTGCTATTGGTAGCCGTCCGGTTGATCTGCATATCAGTGGCCTGCAGGCCATGGGCGCGGATATTGTTGTGGAAGACGGCTATATCAAGGCTAGCGTAAAAAATCGCCTGAAAGGTGCACACATACTGATGGACACCGTAACGGTAACCGGTACGGAAAACATCTTGATGGCTGCGGTGCTGGCCGATGGTGAAACCGTTATTGAAAACGCGGCCCGTGAGCCTGAAGTGGTGGATCTTGCCGAGTGCCTGATTACCATGGGTGCCAGGATTGAAGGCCATGGTACGGGTATGATCCGGGTTCAGGGTGTAGAGCGTCTTAATGGCTGCACCTACTCGGTATTGCCAGACCGTATTGAAACCGGCACTTACCTGATTGCTGCTGCGGCAACCGGTGGCCGGGTGCGCCTGAAAGACACCCAGCCTGATATTCTTGATGCGATTCTGTTCAAGCTCCGGGAAGCCGGAGCTTCGGTAGAATGGGGAGATGACTGGATTGAACTGGATATGAAGGGCAAGCGTCCCAAGGCAATTGACCTGAAAACGGCACCTTATCCAGCAATGCCCACCGATATTCAGGCTCAGTTCACCGCATTGAATACCATTGCTGAAGGCACGGGCCGGATTACCGAAACCGTGTTTGAAAATCGCTTCATGCATGTGCAGGAAATGAAACGGATGGGTGCAGACGTTGATGTGGAAGGTAACACCGTGATCGTCAAAGGGGTTGATCAGCTGAAGGCTGCTCCGGTTATGGCTACTGACCTGCGGGCTTCAGCCAGTCTGGTTATTGCAGGCCTGGTCGCTGAGGGTGATACCGTGGTAGAACGTATTTACCATATTGACCGCGGTTACGAGTGCATTGAAGAAAAGCTTCAGCAACTGGGTGCCAGGATTCGTCGCGTTCCTGCCTGATTTACACTTCTTTTCTCTTTTCTTACCCTGATTTTCGGCTTTTAGGTCAAAAATCAGGGAACTTTTCTTCCTTTTACTACTCAAATAAAACGTTAGTCTCATTTTTGTTGTTGATGACTTGACGATTGCTAAAGGCTTTTACACCCATCAGAGAATAAAGCCTTGTCAATTCTTTGGTTTTGCTGACTCATTAAATATCGTGTGATGAAGGCTCTCTCAAATACAAGAATATGCCCGGCAGTAGAATGGAGTCTTAATAAAATGGAATTACCGGAGCTTATTGCTATTAACCCAGTCACCCTTGAGGGGGAATCCGGGCCTCCATCGATCAGAGCGAGTGGAGATACGGTTTCTGTTCGACCTGATTTTGGTTCAGCAAATCAGGTGAATATCGATCAATGTCAGAATGGAGCTTCAACGGATGTTCCTGAACAGACAGCAATAGTTGACAGAAGCTCAATCAGTAAAGTGTCAGGGCGATCGTTACTGGCTTCCAGCGCCAATCAAAACGAGGGCAATACTGAACCATCTGAGGAGCATTCAGCAATAGAAGAACGGCAGGGAAGTCTGGTAATAACCGATATTTCTGAGCCTACACCCAGGGCATGCAGTCCATCTTCGGTAAGTTCTGATGAATTCCATTCATGTAACGAACTTTCTGATGATTCAGACGAAAACACTTATCTATTGGCAGTACCCCAGAGCCGGAATTTAAGCAAAAGCCAACAGACTACCACCTATTCCTCTATGGGGCAGACAAGAGTGCCCGGTGTTCTAGTCTCCGGTAGCCCTGATGCGAGCAAACCTCAGTTTCGCCATATTTACCATGAGATAGCTTTTTGTATCCATAAAAACCTCTGTAAGGCTTATGGTCAGGGCATCCAGTTAGGCATGAGAAAGGTTGGAATTAACCCGGGTGTTCAGCCAGTCGTTGCTGCCAGTCGCGCAAGTTTCTCCTCAGGAGGCAGTAATGATAACGCTTCTGTCGGTGTTGATAATGCCCGTCCGCCAGCAAAGGCCAGTAAGAGGGTTAGTGACAGGCTTATCAAGGCTGTAGGTTTAAAGCCGGAAAAAATGCTGGAAAAACCTGAGGCTTTGCATGCTCTGGTTGACAATCTAACTGAAATAATTCAGGGCGAGCTGAAAAAGGCTGGACCCTGGCCAGGCAGCGTTGCCGATGGAGTGGATGGATATGCTGTTGATCTCGAGGGTGATGAAGGCTGGGTCAATGAGTTTACCCGATCAATTGCCAGCATTTTGGCACAACTGACTCATCAGGCTTTTCTGGATAAAGTAACCCGGGCGGATAGTGACGCTGGGAAAAAGGAAATATCGGAAATTCTGACCGGGTTAATAGTGAGCATACTGGATTTAACTGAACATCCGTCGGCACAAACCAATGCAGATGGTGTTGGTTCCGTTTTAAGTAACGGTATCGTTACTGTATCGCAGTCGGGTAATAAACTATTTAATGAAAAAATGACAGCTATCAAGGCTGACTCTTTAAAGAGGATTATCAACCAGGCATTGGTCAGCATGATGGCTGAAGGTATTGAGCTGACGGAAAATAATGTAGATGATCTGCTCTCCAGAGTTACGGTCATTATTATCAATACCCTGATGAATATTCGTGCTGATACGGTTCGCATATTCAGTGAATGGCATCGGCGTAAACCTGATGCAATTGACACGATTCAAAATAGAATCGCCAGTAGCGCAGCAAAAACATTAACAACGATTGTGCAAAAACACAGTCATTTTGTTGTGCAGAAATTCAGCTCTGCTGTGGACGGTATTTCTAAGGTGGCTGGCAAAATAACAGGTCTATGGAAATCCAAATCCCATCAGCCTGAACCAGAGTCGGCCAAATACACTGAAAAAAAAATCAAACAGCTTATCAATAAGAAAATAGAAGAAGCTGTTCAGGTATTTCAAAATGAACAGGAATTTAAAGATAAGCTTAAGCCGTTGATAGAAGAGAAGATAGAAAAAATTGCGCCAGACATTAAACGCACTCTTTGGAAACTAAAGGGAGAAACAAAAGCCTGTAAAGAGAATAGTGGGGATGTTCAAGACCTGGTTACCAGGATCACCGCTACATTTGCAGACAATAGCCAACAAACTGAACAGGGAGAGGTTGCTGCCTGTTCCGCTGTAGAAGACCCGCACACATCAGGAGATTTGGATCAATCAGGCAGTGCTACAGCCTCATATTCTGCTGAAGGAACGACAGAACCTCGTGCCGGGCAAAACCTTGCCATTGATCAGTTGATCGCCCAAAAAAGTAGCAGGGTAGTAGATGAGGCGATAGGCCTTCTGACCGGCGAGCTCCGGAAAAATCTGGATACGATTATAGCGAGTGTAGAGCCGGGTATTGAGAAAATGATGGAAAAGGCCGTCAGTGAAGGTGCTGCTTTCATTGCTGAGCGAAATGGAACAGAGCTTACGGCCGATCAGGGTCCAGCGGAGACTATTCCCGGATTCCAGTCAGCAATAACACCGGTTTTAACCAAATTGGCTGTTGATATATTGAGCCGTCAGCTTGAGTCTGAGGCGTGGGAAAAAGTACTTCGCGCCAAAGGGCGTGAAGCCATCGGTATGTCGAATAACCCGTCAGCCCCTCAAGGAGAGTCCGCAAACATCTTCGATGAGACATTGATAACAGCGGAGTCAGTTGCTCTACAGCAAGTAACTGGTCCGTTAAAGTCTGTGATCGATACCCTGCCCTTAGACAGTCTTCAGAAACTGGCTTCCGACTTTATCCTGCAAAGCACGGGGGACGGAACCGTCTGGCTTGATGATCTGGTAAGAGATCTGTTTCACCGGAAAATGGGTGATGAATCCATTGTCCTGACCGTCATAAATACGATTTCAGAGGAAGCAGTCAAGTTACAGCACCAGTTGATGACTGCTGTTATTTGCTGGATAAGGCCACGGGCGAAGGAATGGGTGACGAAATACCAGGCCAATCAATGTATGGATTGGTTGGCAACATGGATAGCGGAAAACAAAGAACAGATAGACCTGGATGCCAAAGCGTATGTAAAAACGTTGCTGGTTCAGGTTATCCCGGAGTTGGAAGGCGCTATCCACGAACGATTAGAGAGCCTGCGCTCTGCGTTGGAAAGCAGCAGGGATGATGCGGCGACCACATTTCAGCGGATCGCGGAGGACCTGGAGCCAGAGGAAAAGCCTGACTATTTTACCGACAAGGGTGTGAAGAAAACGACAGCGGACAAACAGCAGGACCACTGGCATGATGCC
>NZ_JAHHPM010000312.1 GCF_024606345.1 Endozoicomonas sp. YOMI1 | reverse complement strand
ATTAGAGCTGTTCAGAATTATAACAGTCAGCTTTTGATGGGTGCTGAATAGTTACGTGCAAAGATCATTGTCAGTAATCCGGAATAATTTACCCGCCACGACCATTCAACGTCAGATTACGAATGCCTTAACTCTCAACGATTCTCCCGCCAGAATGATCTCTTCACCCGGTTGCCAATCTCCTGTATAGGCAGGTTATTGCCATCAAGGCATTGACTACCGACGCATACCTTCATTTCGCCCCCCCGGCTGATGACTGAAGGCGTTGGCGCTAATGATTTACTTTTCAGTAGCATTCTTCTCTTTACCTGATTGCCAGAATTTTGAGTATGTAAAACAGCCCGACCATCTTCAAGATCAAGCGCATAAAAATAATTTACGCCGACACCCGGAGCACAACTGTTTGATGAAAACTGAGGAACAAACGAATTAAACATCAGAACACCATTCAGCATGGTGGCTTTACTCAGTACCTTTTCGCCAGAATCCTGCAGCCTCAGATACCAGCCATGGCTTCCCGCCAATCTTGCCAGCTCGCTTTTTTTCTGAAACTCGTTTCCATGCTGAATGATATTTGCTGTTGCGTCATAAAGCGAAGACTCAGTAATGATATTACCCCCAGCATACCGGTAGCTGGATGGCTTGTGAAAAATATTTCGATCCCGTATTACGTACATACGGTCGTGTACCATGTTCTCCATTGGAGTAGGCCGCGTACCACTGCCTACAGCAATATGAAGATAATCACGATTTTTAGACAGACTGACAGCTGGAGCCTCAAAAAAACGCCTGGTATCACTATAAGAGTTATATTCCGACAGCCTGGCTATAACGCCTACAGTGGCAAAATTACCGGCGTACGTATTATTAGCGTTGATATCCATCCGCAACAGCTGACCACCAATATCCACGGCATACAGGTAATCCGTCAGACCATCCTGATTAATATCAACCAGTGTCAGCTCTGCCGGTATACTATATTTCATATCAGGAACAATCAGGGTGCCATTTTCGCGGCCTGCGGACCAGAGCAACTCACCGGTTTCGGCATCCACCATGTATATTGCCCGGCCAATATCACTGTCTTCAATTAACGATTGAAAATCAGCATCTTCATCATACCCCCCACCAAACAGCAGCACCTGCCGCTCACGCCCCTGCCACTTGACCCGGGTTACCTTGACCTTTGACCAGGTCTGCCCCAATTCTGAAAAATCAGGATTGTCATTTAAAGAATCAGCCTTACGATCAAAATTCAAATCCCCCCGAATCACCCACTTCAATACCGGGTTATTGCGATCCGTAACATCCAGGGAATAAATATTACTCCCGCCCCTGCGCATGGTCAGATAAAGAAAGGCATGTTCACCCGAATCAACAGAACCTTTAAAGCCAGTCAGTAAATCACCATCGCCATTGTGGTCAGCAATCCAGGCACTCATTGGACCGTCCATGCCGTAAACTTTGCTATTATCTGACTTAGGCTCCGGTGGCGGTGATGGCCTATCAGATCGTAAGCGACAACTTTCACTAAGATTACCGTCGCCCCACTTAAATCTATATTCACAGTAATCGAGGTTTGCGCATTTAGCCGCCCAACCATCCCAATTGCAATCATCATCTGATTGAGGAGGTCTGAATACCCGGCAACTTTGGCTTAAATATATATCACCAAACTCGTAGTCATATCTACACCAGCGCGCTGGCACACAGGCTCCCGGAATCTGGTAATTCCAGACACACTGGCCATCGGAGGTAGGTCCGGATGCTGGCACCGGCGGTCGAACCTTTTTATCCCGATATATTCTCAGGTTAGCCAGTAAGTCCTTCGGGATAAAAGAGAATTCCGTTCTCCCATTGTCGGCATTTACACTGTGCACAAAACCATCATTGGTGGTAAAGAAGACACTTTTATCGGCTTGACCAGCGCTATTCTTGTAATAAGTAAGAATATACGGCTGTGTATGAAGAGGTTCACCAATACTTTTCCTATTGTTAAAGTCGAACCCATCACCGTTCTCGTCATCAACATCTAATCCCCTGGCCCATCTCAAAACAGAATGTCTCTCAGAGGAACTCGTGGTTCCAAGGATTTCAGAGTCAATAAAAACATTACCCTCTTCTACGCGGTTTAACATTGAACTCAATGGAACACTTACATCCCCTGAAATATTGGTAAAAACCGGGCGAGAATGACTCAGTTGTTCAGCCATTCCTCCCTGTTCCACATCGTTTCCATCAGCAATACTGCTCCAGAAGCTTTTTGCCTGCTCTGAAAAAAAACCCGTGGCAGGATCAATCGCTAAATTACCATTGGCATCATAAATATTATTGTCATCACCCAAACGGTAGCGTTTTAAATTCCCTTTCCAGGCAGGGCCAGCTCCCGGCTTAAATACGATATAATAAATATCTTCAGCGGTTTCAAGAGAGTTAAATGCACTAACCGATGTTGCAGGCGCAGAAAACGAGGAGCTTTCTGCATTTACCTGGAGCAGGATATCATTTAATGCCTGAGATAACTCGCTGGAATTATTCGCTTCATAATATCGCCCCCCACCGTGATGAGCAGCACTCGTCAGCAATCCGGGAGGGGCTCCACCAAATCCTGCAATAGTAAATGTATTTACATTCTGTTTGCCAGGGAAGCGCCAATTCACATCATTAGCGAACATCCACCAGGCTAACTCATCAAGGCAAACACCATCACCAATGCAATTATAATTTAAACCATGAGGCATCGACGAGCGCAAAGGCCTTAATAAATTGGTAATCTGCGTATTAGCATCACTATCATAAAAAGGCTCACCATCGGTAAAAAGCACTATACTGCTCTTTTGGCATTGATCAATTACAGGTGAGAGGTAGTCAGAACCATTCATTGATGCCGAATAGCTACTGTCTCCAAAATGTGGGCGCTGACCAGTGAAATATAAATACGCCTCATAAAAAGTTTCACTTAACGGTGTCAAACCACCTGCGCTGTAACCATTAATGACATTGATGGCCCCTTGTCGGCCTGTTTCAATATTCTCTGATGCAAAATCCACCTTCCCGCCAGCGTCATAATTAAAACTCATCAAGCTGATGTTAATGTTCTCTGCTGTCTGGACAAAATCTCTTGCTGCATCCTTAGCCACTTCCATTCGGCTTTTAGAGCCAGCCGATATCCCCATACTTCCGGACGTATCCATAATAAGAAGCACATTGGGTAGAGCTGCACCTGAAATTTTTTTTACATATAGATCCGTATCATCAGCATTCGCTATGTTGAGAAATAAAACGCTCGCTAACACTGGCAACTGTCTTAGATACATGAAGCTCATTCCTTAAGTTAATCCAGCTCCATCGGTAAAACCCTGAGAACCTTTGATGTATTCGGCACCCATATAACAGTGGCCGCTTTTTCATTGATGGCCTTTAACCTTGAAACTCCAAATTTTTCATTGTTCTCTTGCACAATAGTCTGGCTATCAAAAAGAAACCGTTCTGGAGTACAGGACAAACACCGGTATGCCCAAATAAGCCCGGTTGTCTCATTGTGGTAATCAATTTCAATCTTTATAAACTCTTTGCCCTGTTCATTAATCTCAGTAGCAACAACGTTAGTGGCCTGGATAAAGAGAATAAAACAAACACCCACTAAATGTTTATACATTTCCTAGCTCCCCGGTAATGAATCAACAAAGACAATCCCCAACGTCTGGCTTGAGCTGGCGCCGCTGCCATTCAGTGTTGCTATGCTGTCTAACTCATAAACACGGCCGATGAATTTGGCAATGTCAAATCCGGGGGGAGGAAGCGTATTAGAAATATACCTGAGCGTAACCCTCTGACATATTCCACCTCCATTGTTACACCCACCTGGATTAACAATGGTTGACAGAGGTTCATGTTTCCCGGAGAGGGCATTATGGAAGTGTATGGGATTGGCCTCCAGGTAGGATAACTGGCTTTCCAACTCACTCAAGGCAACCTGATATACCTCAACGGTTCGCTGTTCATTACCGACGGTTACCTCTTCCAACAGCGCTGTTTCCATCACCATAAGGCCAGCGAAAGTCATAACAAGCATGACAACCATAACGATCACTAAAAAAGAACCCGTCTGCTTGCGTTTCTCTGAACAGCTATCCATAGTGACAACCCGTATGATGTGGTCTTCTGATGGTGCTATCGACTGATCATTCTGCTACATAATATCCATCGGTTTTTTTTCATCAGTGAAATTCCAAACGGGTTGTTACCCATAAGTCTCAAGATGAACTCACTCAGGAATAGTCCTTGATTAATTTCCACATTTTGGAGCTTCCAAACTCCGTTCGTCCTGAGTGCTGAGTTTGTCGAAGTATCAAGGGCGTAAGGAATTGTCCCGAAATAATTTCGACATTTTGAACTCGATCTCCGTTCATCC
>NZ_JAHHPM010000032.1 GCF_024606345.1 Endozoicomonas sp. YOMI1 | reverse complement strand
ATACCTGTGTTTGGCCGTTACCCTATCAGGCCAGACGAAATTTGTTGCTATGGGGTATCCCGTGGGGCGCAAAGCCAGAAAAAACGGTCAGTATGATACTTTCACCCTTTGGATTTCCCTTGGCCAGTACTTTGACCAACGCCAAAGTTTTTGTATAAGTCAGCGGCGCTTATATATGGATCCTCGCTTTTATCAGCCAGGAAGTTTACAAAGCCAACAGCATGTGTAATGCCACATGCCCAAGTTAGGGGCTTACCTTTTTTAAGCGGTGAGTTCTTTTTGCGACATAATGCAGCGGTTGCTTGCCTTATGACCTCCGCATATTCATCATTGAGAAACTTTTTGGAAAAATCATCTGTTATCTGTGTGATTTCATCAAACTTCTCTCTCATCAATATGACGGGCACCATTTTTTCTTGAAGACCAAGTCAGCCATGGCCTGTAAAAGCAGGGCCAGCCGGAAGTAGTTCTCAAAGTTCGCATCACCTGACAGGATGTCGCCATCATGCAGAACCGTCAGTAAGCAGTATACGACGTTGATGCCATAGCCATGATTCTGGTGAGGTGTGTTCAAGGCTGTTGCCTGATGTACGTAGCAAATCTTTTATGGATGCTTCAGTCAACCGTTGCCGGGCTTTGCAATATGCGCTTGTTTCAGTGTTGGGTACCTTGTTCTTGTTGCCTTTGACGACTTGATTTCTCGCTTAATTAAGTCGCTTCTTTCCGAGTAAGCCCTGAATTATCAGGGGCTGAGGCCTTAAGTCAGTGCCATTGGTTTATACCTTGCGAGTTTTTACCCAGTCAGGTATATAACTGGAAAAAATAGTCATGTAGTATTTGAGCTCTTTGTCATTACAACGTCAGCAAATATTATCATCGCTATGAAAAAGATAACCATAACTGCACTTGCCGTGGTCCTGGCAGGTTGTGCCACCCAGACACCCCATGTAGCCGTTAAAGAGGCACCGGTCAGTCAGGAGCAGCAGATCGAAGCCCAGAAAACAGCAGCCGAAATTACTGCCACTCAGCCATTGCAGCTGAAACGTAAGATCGCCATTGGTCGGATGAGTAATGAAACTACCTATGGTCGTTCTTTATTGCGGGACGACTATATGGATCCACTGGGTAAGCAAGTAGGGGATATGTTGTCTGCCCGATTAATTAATTCAGGAAATTTCCTGGTGTTCGAACGACCTGACCTGGCCCGTATTGAGCAGGAAAGGGCACTGTTTGGTGCCGGGGGGGAACTGGTCGGAGTCGATACATTGATTGTTGGTTCGTTGACTGAGTTTGGCCGTAATGTGACTGGCGAAAGCGGTTTTCTAAGCAGCACCAAAACACAAAAAGCCCATGCCAAAGTTGAACTCCGGCTGGTGGATGTTAACACCGGACAAGCCTTTTTCTCTGCCACAGGTGCAGGTGAGGCAACCCTGGAAAGTGCCTCAGTGGCCGGTTTTGGTTCAAGGGCTGCCTATGATGGTACGCTGACCGACAAAGCCATTGCTGCTGCCATCAGTGATGTGATTGATGAAATGATTCAAAAAATGATGGAGCGTCCGTGGAAGACCTTTATTCTTGATATTGCCGATGGGCAGGTCTTTATCAGTGGTGGTCAAAGTCAGGGACTGGCTCCAGGCAAGCAGTTAAAAGTGATGACTGCGGGCAAGCAGATAAAATCTCGCCAGACCGGCTTTATGGTCACTCTGCCAGGGACTGAGATAGCAACAGTCGAGGTGGTTTCTACCTTTGGTGACAGCGAGAGTAATGAAGGCTCTCGGGTGAAAATAATCAGTGGAACACTGGACGGACATCGTCTGGAGACACTGGAAGTGGTTGAATAAGGGGGGATTTGATGATGGTTAAGCGATCTGTACCGGCCGCTATTGTTTTGTCTTTTTTGGTTCTCACCGGTTGCGTTAACACGCCAACGGAAATGGTTCAGGCCAGAGATGACCGGCCTTTTATTATGTTTTCTGAAGTACGATCCGGTGATGTTGTCGTACTGGACGGTATCAATATGGGCGCAGCTTCTGATTATATGGCAGGGAAGTCGGGTATGCGTATCGAACCCGGTACCCATACCCTGCAAATCCAGCGGGACGGGAAAATGGTTCTTAATCAGAAGTTTTATGTCGCTGATGGCGTCAGTAAGACATTCACGGTGGGTGGTGGCAAATGATAATAAAAAAAATTACCAGTATGACCGTTCTTGCCGCTACTGTGCTGATGGCAGGTTGCCAGACCAGCCAAGGGCTATACCACTGGGGTGAATACGAGAGTGGACTTTACGGCTACTACAAGGATCCGGCGCAGCTGGCCACATTGTCCGAGCAGCTATTGACGGCGATTGAGGCCGCCGATGGCCGTGTAGCGCCTGGCATGTACGCAGAATATGGAACCCTGTTATTACAACAAGGGAAAAAGAAAGAAGCGATCGCTTACTACAGCAAAGAAAAAGAGCTGTGGCCTGAAAGTCGGCATTTAATGGATGCCATGATCAATAACCTGGCTGGTACAGCGGATATCAGTGGGCAGGGGGGACAGTGATATGATGGCATACATGAAAAAATGGCTGGTTTTTCTGGGGCTATCGTTGTTGACCGGTTGCGCTGTACAGGCTCCGAAAGTTGACTTCAGTGCTTTCCAGCAGGCAAACCCTGCTTCCATACTGGTCGTACCTGTGGTCAATGAGTCGGTCGATGTTGATGCACCCAACTACTTCTTATCGACGATCTCAGTCCCGTTGGCGGAAAAAGGTTACTACGTTTTTCCGGTTAATACGGTAAAGACGGTACTGGAAGGTGAAGGTCTGTATGATGCCAACCTGGTGCACTCTGCCGACCCGGTGCAGTTGGGGAATATGTTTGGTGCCGACGCCATTCTTTATGTCACCATTAATGAATGGGATGCCCAGTATATTGTGCTCAGTACCACGGTGACGGTGGGCTTTACCTATCGGATTGTCAGCGGCAAGACCGGTGAAGAGCTGTGGAGCGCCAATAAAACCATGCAATATACGCCGCAACAGAACAACTCATCGGGCAACCCTCTGGCCAATCTGCTTGTGATGGCGGTGTCTGCAGCAATAACCCGGGCGGCACCCAATTATTTACCGTTAACTCAACAGGCAAATTATCAGGTGCTATATCTTGACCCGACAAAACTGCCTAATGGACCTTATTTGCAGCCGAAGTCTTGATATGAGGTAGACGGCGTTCGATGTAGTTTTCTGTCAGGTGGATTTTATGGTGTTAACCCTGAAACTTCTATGTGGCAACGTGAGCCTGCAACAAGTTGCTGGTTGTCATTTTCAATTTCAACAGTAATGCCAAAAGTGTCACTTGCGGCATCAATAACAGGATCCATGGATTTTATCCTGCCAGAAAAAACCTGTTCAGTTCTTTGGGTGAATAGTGTTACCGGCATATTTTTTTTGATTTGACCATAGAATGCCGCGCGAAAAATAACCTGGGCATGGAGAGTTTTCAGACTGACCAGCTGTATAAAATGTGAGTCATCTATATACTCGCCTGGCTCTTTCAATACATCTGTAATCACGCCGGAAAAAGGACTTCTTACTTCTCGTTGCTGCAGTCGAATCAAGGCTTCATCAACCTGAAGCTGCGCCAGTCTTTTCTCTGTCAGTAGTTCATCCTGTTCATGGTCGGATATCAGCTTGTCTTTGTATAGAGCTTCATTGCGTTGCAGTTTTCGTTCAGCAAAATCCAGTCGAGCTCTTGCGGTTTCAAGGGTCGCTTGCTCAACCTCTGAGTTCAGGGCCATCAGAACCTGACCTTTTTTGACGGTATCTCCCCGTTGTACCTTCAGGTCACGAATGATGCCGGGCACTTCACTGCTCAAGTCGGAACTTTTACTGGGTTCCAGAAGGCAGCTAAGCTGCCCAAAATCCGTTGTACTGGACTGCGCAAACACGGTTTTAGCACAGGAAAGTAAAAACAATGCTGAGATAATGGTGGTGATTTGACGTTTATTGCTAGCCATGGAAATCATACCCGCGAATCGGTAAATGAAAGAAAGTCTCGCTGAAGATCATCACTGCGTAACAGGTGTTTACGAGCACGTTCATTTTTTTGTTCCAACTGGCTCTGGCAATAACGAATGGCCATTAATGCAAGCCAGTGTTTCAGAGATAGTGGGACTGGGAAAGAGAATATTTTCTGAAGCATCCCGGACCACTTTGAACTCAACAAAGGGTCTTCCAGAGATAAAAGGAGTTCATAACTACCCCGGTCACCTTGTCGGGCGCAACGGCCAATCAGCTGTCGATCGATTCGGGACGACTCGTGAAGGCCGGTGATAATGACATGAAGACCACCGAGTTCATTGGTAGCTTCATCAACCTTAATATCGGTTCCCCGTCCAGCCATGCTGGTGGCAATGGTGATAGAACCTGAACTGCCAGCTCTGGCAACAATGTTGGCTTCAAACTTATCCTGTCGGGCATTGAGAACCTGGTGCTCAATACCCGCTTCGTCCATATACTTGCTTAGCTGCTCTGAGCTGGCCAGTGATAATGTGCCAATCAATACTGGCCGATGTTGCGCCTTCAAGGTTTTCACCCGGGAAACGACGGCTTGCCATTTTTGTTGTTCTTTCGGAAAGATCTTATAGTTGAGAAATTGCCTTCGGCTGGTTTTGTGGGTAGGAATATCCACTACTGGCAGATTGTAAACCCGCCAAAGTTCACTGCGAACATGACTGGTCGTTCCGGTCATACCCGATAGATGATGAAAGTGGAGAAAAAAGTTTTGAAAGCTGATGCTTGCCAACGTTTCCCGTGGCGCAGATAACGGGCAATTTTCTTTTATTTCGATAAGCTGGTGAAGCCCTTGCTCCCAGGTGCGGTCCGGCATCATTCGGCCGGTGTGTTCATCTATAATGATGACCTTTCGTTGTTCTGTTGAGTCATCAATCAGATAGTGTTTATCTCGCTCAAAGAGATGCCAGGCTGTTAATGCCTGCCTGATAAGTTCTAACCGACGTACTCTGCCTTTCCAGAGAGCTCCCAGATTTTCACAGAGCTTTGCTGCCTTTTGTTCGCCTGACGGCGTGATTTCTATATGGCGTCGATGCTTCCAGACCTTGTATTCCTTACCTTCAATCAGTTGAGGAATCAGCGCCATGGCTTGAGCATAAACTTCCTGTTGGGCGGCAATAGGTGTTTCCTCTCCCGAGATAATCAAAGGTGTTCGGGCTTCATCCAGTAAAACGCTGTCTGCTTCATCAACAACGGCAAAGTGCAGGCCGCGTAGCATCAGGTCGTTTATATCCGATAGTTTGCCTTTATTGGAGTGGTTCAACAGCCTGTGTGCATGGAGATTAAGTAAGCTGTTTTTTCCTTTCAGAAGGATACTGTCTTTCAAATAATCAAATGCCAGTTCATTGTTGGTGCAGTAAACAATATCGCAGGCATATTGCCTCTGCCTTTCATTCGTTTGGAGACCCTGAATAATAATACCAACACTGAGTCCCAGTCGCTGATAGACCTGCGTCATGAGTTCAGCATCCCGCTGGGTTAAATAATCATTAACCGTTACCAGATGGGAAGGGATTCCGGCAAGTGCTGCGGTGGCAAGGGGTAGTGAGGCTGTCAGGGTTTTACCTTCACCGGTCTGCATCTGGCCAATATTGCCATAGATAATGGCAAGCCCGCCCAGTAACTGGGAATCAAAATGATACATGCCCAGCTCTCGACCTGACACTTCCCGTATAACTGCAAAAGCTCGAGCCACAGAATAGTGGGTGAGACCTCTCTGATACAGAGCTGTTTTCAGGTTTTGGATTTCGTTATCCAGTTCCTGATCAGAAAGTGCAGATAAACCAGGTTGGTAGTGCTTTATTTTCCAGAGAAGTGGGTAGTACATCCAAACCTGTGCACGAAGAGGACGTATAACCATTGAGGTCAGGCCGCGCCAGATCGTTGCTGGCATCTGTTGTCCGGGAATCGATTTCTGGGGGCGGTCCAGCGTTGAAGCGGGCAGTCGCCGTGGGAGCTTAAACATCAAACTGCCTCAGGAATAGTCGCCTTACGTCACGGTACCAGCGCCAGAATAAAGGTTCGGGTTCATGTTCAAAAAGCACATGCAGGCGCTCATCAAACCGTTGGCGTGGTGCGTTTTCAGCTTTGATATCTACCCGGAAGTATCCCTGGTAACTTTGAAGAGGGTATTCACGGTCGGGCGCGAGGGCAATCAGACCTCCACCATCAGTTGATAAAGTATGACTTGGCAAAGTGTGCGTTGATGAAGGATGTTGCCGAATAATTTTGGCGTTGTATTCCTGGTCAGGGATGGAAGTAAACTTCAGAGAAACATGGTTGGTATGGTTTCTGACCTGATCGATATGACTCTCAGAAATCATCGCGGTCAATGGCAGTCGGTGGTGATTGACGATATAGCCTAGCACATCACCCCGTTGGAAATACTTGCCTTCTATACCTGAGCGATCAATAACCACTAACTCGCCATCAGTGGTTCCGTTAATAGACAGTGACTGAATACGTTCTCTGGCTTCCTGAAGCTTATTGTTAATAAAACGAACTTCCTGATACAGGATGTCTGCCTGAATTCGATCGTCAATGGCCGCCTGATATCTCAACCGGGCTTCACTGACCTGGGCTGCCAGTACTTTTTCTCTGGCGACAAGGTCGGGCGCACTCATAGTCATAATGGATTGCCCGAAGGATACCTGTGACCCCGTTTCTACCAACTGCTTGTCAATAAAACCGTTGGCCGGGGCCCGGATGATGGCGTCCTTCGGTATATAAACGACACCCTGACTATAGGTTTGATAGGGCATCGGGATCACTAATAATAGTGATAAAATGACACCAAGGCTGATACTGGAATAAAGAAAAATGGTTCTTCTTTTATGCCAGAGTTGAGGGTCGGAAGCCGGCTTTGCAATCATCTTGGTAATTGGCGCTAACAGGCTGCTCCAGATGGACCAGCACGCCAGTAAAACACCTATAAAGAAATATTTGGAGGCAACCAGTAAGGAAATGGCCACCATAACGAACAGTCGATAGATGTAGGATAAAACCGCATAGCCAACCAGCCAGAAGGATTCTGAACGGCTCTGTGCAATGGACTTTAAGCCTTGAACCTTCAACAGATACAGCTTGACCAGGTAACCCACCTGGGCATTTCCCCTGACAGCAAGATTAGGAATCTCAAGATAGTCCGCCAGAACATAATAGGCATCGAAACGCAGCAATGGGTTGCCATTGAAGAGTAGGGTGGAGAAGCCACCAATCAGCATTACATTGAAAGCCAGTGCCCGCACAACACCGGGTTCAACACTGACCCATACTATCATCGCAATAGCCGACATCAGAAGTTCACCTAGAATGCCAACAGCGCCCACGATCATTCGCTGATATTTATTATGAAAAGAGGAGGCTGCGGATGCATCAACATAGGGTACAGGAAACATCACCAGCAGCATTACGCCCATTTCGTGCACTTCACCACCCCAGCGTTTAACTGCGTAAGCATGCCCTAATTCATGTATGAGTTTTACAAAGGGATAAACGAGGGCCATTAACAATATATTTTCTGTGGCCAGTAAGCGGTCACTGATATTTTCAGTCAGGGGTTCCCAGTGAGTCACTGCCAGCACACCACCGGTGATAATGGTGAATAAAAAGAGAATGGCACTTAAACGACTGAAGATTGCCGTGGCAATGGGTGATGTTGCAGTAAGAAATGCTTCTGGGTCTAACAGTGGGATTCGTATACTCAAGGGGGATTTAATTTGTTGCAGCCACTTGTTACGAATGACC
Organism: Endozoicomonas sp. YOMI1; assembly: GCF_024606345.1. GTDB lineage: Bacteria > Pseudomonadota > Gammaproteobacteria > Pseudomonadales > Endozoicomonadaceae > Endozoicomonas. The sequence continues at coordinate 28,311 of NZ_JAHHPM010000032.1, read as the reverse complement.
TGGGTTCTTTGTTTCTGTAATCGATCAATATCAGGCAGTTTGTCCGTCTGAACGACATTGGCTTTATTTAACTGTCCAACCAGCTGAATAACCTCATCCTGTGTTGGCAGGTTGTCACCCAGTTCTTCACAGGCTATTTCCCAGATCTGCTGGAGTGTGCGGGTGCCATCCATCAATGCAATCATCTGGTAGGCAGCAGGTTTGAAGCGGTGGAAATGTCCCGTCACATGATCCTGAAGTACATACCAAACGTTGTCACGATACACATGACGATGAATATGGGCATGCTTGCGGAGTCGGACCTTCAGGTCTGCCACCTTATACCATGAGCTACTGAACAGCGATGCCGACATCGGTTACCTCAACCCCACCAGGACCATAATTTAAGCTGTAGCCACTCTCTGGTTTGTCTTAACCAGATGCCCAGAAGATTCCGCTCATCAATGGTGATTTTACCAATACCTTCCATGCCTGGTTGTATCAGGCTAGTGTCTGATAAAAGCTCAGCTTCAACAATAAAGTAAGTCGAACCGTCTAAGGCTTCGGTTAGCGGAGTGATTTTGCTGAGTGTGAAATCAAAGGGGGTTTCCGGCAGTGCTGAAAGATGGAGAGTGCCGTTTTGCCCAACCTGCGTATCGGCAATTCGATTTTCCTGCACTAGCATTTTAATGCGATATTGATCCAACTCTGATATCGACAATAAAACCTCACCTTTTGTGACGGAACTGCCAAGGCGTTGATCGAGATCACCACTGATGACTAGCCCATCAAAAGGTGCAGCCAGTTTGGCTCTCGCTAACTGGCTATTAACAAGAGCCAGTTGTGCTTCAGCTTGCTGGAGCTGTGCATTGATTATGTTGATTTTTGCCCGGTCCCTGAATGCCAACGCTTCCTGATATTGGCGATTAAGCTTTGCCTGCTCGGAAAGCCATTTCAGCTTTTCCAGTCGCAGGTCCCGGTCATCGAGGCTGATAAGCAGATCTTCAGTACTGACGATATCGCCAGCCCGGGCATGAGTACTTTCAATGTAGCCATCATAAGGCGCCACTATGGCTCGCTGGGCAGAGCTTTCAATCCTGGCCTGAGTTGATAGGCGATAGGTGCCCGTTGCAAATGTAAAGAACAGAGAAAGGATAACCACAGTCAGTGCTGCAAGCTTTCTTCCCGGGTATTCCGGTCCTGTAAAACGCTTCAGCTGTGTTTTTCCACTGTCTATGGTTTTTCGCCAGAGGGAGCGGTCATTGAATCGTTTGTCGTTTATAGAAGGGCTGATCAGGGTGATAATACTCTGGCAGAGTTCTACCTGTTCGTCGGTGAAGGGGGTGGCAGGACTGGTTTCGAGAACAATAGCGCCAGCCACATTATGGCCTGAGTATACGGGTATCGATAATATACTGGCATCGCCCTGTAACTCTGAGAGCTTTTTATGAGCCAGAGTCAGTATTGAGGCGTTTTCTTCTTTTTGGGGAAATTGAAGAGGCCGCCCCTGATCAATAGACTCATCCATTGCCTGTTCAATAGCACGAACCAGATTCATTTTTTTGCCGAACTGCGTGCTGTGAGACAGGTATTTCAGGGTTGCGTGATGGTTGTGATATTCCCCCAGACTGACGCGATCACAATTAAAAAGTGTGGCCAGCTCGGTCACCAATCCCATAGCTGCAGCTGGATAATCCGGTTCTGTTAACACTCTGGCGAGGATATTGACTCGATCAGCGGTGCATTTCTGTTCAGTATTCAGCACTTCAAACCGTTGCTGATAGTCAATAATCTCAAGTCCGGCAGTGCTCCACTGAAGTGTGGCCATTGCTTTCTGCAATGCTTTTTGGGAGTTTGCCTGCAGGGCAAAGGCGGCTAGAGCAATTGGGATATTGTCGTTGGATTTCACCGGATAGAGCAGGGCAAACGTTTCGTGACTGCTTCCGTCACTTTCCAGTGTACTGATTTGAGGTTGATCCCAATGGGAGAGTTGACTGGCAAGCGCTTTCAGTCTGGCGAAGTTACTTGAGCTTTCCTGCCAGGATGCCACGTTCAAGAAAACATTATTGGTCTGAACCATGATCAGGCTGCAATGCAGCCCGTCAATCATATAATTCTGACCAAGCAGCCACTCTTTATAATAGTCAGTGAATGGCGGGGCATTCAGTTGACTGTCGTCTTTTAGCGTTTTCCGGGAGTCAGTAACGGCTTGTTCATCCATAGGTTATTCTTGTGTTAACCGTTGCACATTTCTTCTTGAAAGCGCTTGCTATTTATTTTTTAATCAACGGATGAATAAAATACCAATAAAAAGCAAGTGCGTATATACCCTATCAGGGTATGCATTGAGATGTCAGTGCTCAAGGAGGAGTTTGTGATTATGTCACCCGGTAGCGTAGCTACGGTTTGCAAAAGGCTCTTCCTTGCTTCGGCATGGTTGGCGGCAATGCCTTTTTATTCCCAGGCGGCTGATTTGCTTGAAGTCTATCAGCAGGCGCTGGAGCGTGACCCTGTCTACCGTGCAGGCATGTTTGAATACGAAGCCTCTAAAGAAATTTACACTCAGGCCCGGGCCGTTCTGTTGCCCAGCCTTCAGTTTGATTACAGCAAAACAAAGTCAAAACAGGATATTGTCAGTTCCGATAATACCGTCTTTGCCAAAGGTAGGACCTCCTTTCCTACCAATGAACAGAGCCTCTCTTTGACCCAGTCTATTTACAGCTACAGTAACTGGGCTTATTTCAAACAGGCGAAGGCTGAAGTCAGGAAAGTGGCTGCTGACCTGGAAAATGTTCGACAGGATCTGGTGATGCGGGTAGCCTCAGCGTATTTTACGGTATTGCGTGAAAACGACAGCTATCAGGCAGTTGAAGCGGAAGTGAAGGCGCTGGAAAAACATTTTCAGCTGGTAGATCGAGAGTTTGCTAATGGTCTTGCTAACAGTACAGACCTTCTGGATGCAGAAGCTCGCTTTATGCAGGCCAAAGCCCGCCAGATTGAAACAGCAAATACACTGCATGATGCGCTACAAGGGCTAAAAGAAATTGCTGGCAAACTTCCGGATAATCTGGATGCGCTTGGGCAAAACCTTGTACTTCAGCGCCCTGATCCCACCAGGATGGATAGCTGGGTTAATGATGCACAGGCAAACAATCCTGTGGTCTTGTCGCGGCAGAGTGCTGTCGATGTGGCCTGGCAGGAAGTACGTCGCCAAAAAGGTGGCCACTATCCTACGTTTGATCTGGTAATCACCCAGAGTACGAAAGAAACCGGCGGTTCGTTGTTTGGCGGTGGTAGTGAAATAGATTCTCAGGATGTACTTTTTCAAATGAGCATGCCTCTGTATTCCGGTGGCGCGGTGTCATCAAAAGTTCGGGAATCCATTAATCGTCATTACAAAGCACAGGACGAGCTGGAGCTGGCCCTTCGACAGGTTGCCCGGGAAACTCAGGCAGCTTACACAGGGGTGGTCAGTTCAATCAGTAAAGTCAATGCTCTGCAGAAGTCTGTAGAAACCTATGAAAAGGCGGCGGAGGTTAAACGGACCGCATTTGAGTCCGGCGTTATTTCCAGTGGCAGCGTTCTGGACAGTGAGCGGGAGTTGTTTATTGCCAGAAGCGACTTCTCTGCCGCCCGTTACGACTACCTGATGAATCATCTGCGCCTTAAGCGTGCGGCGGGAAGTCTGTCAGAAGCAGATATTGTGGGAATAAACCGGTTGTTGAAAGGTGACAGTTTATCAACGGACACAAAAGCACTGTTGGCCTTTGGGGCTGAATTCTAACGATAGGTACTGAGGTAATAATAATGAGTGTTCAACTGTTGATTTACGGACAGGTAGAAGCCGTCAATAAAAAGCGTCATTCAGGTTGGTCGATCAAAGCTGAAAATAATTATGACTTTGCCCGGAATGTTAACTCTGTTCCCCTGATGGCGGTGGAGTTTCCAATAGCGTCTCAGGACTACGCTATCGTATTTGCCGGTAAAGACGACGATGTGGTGCCAGTGGTCGTTATGGGTGTTCGTGAAGGTGAGAATGCGTATGTTGACGAACAGGGGCAGTGGAAAGCTCCTTATGTGCCTGCATTTATTCGCCGCTATCCTTTTGTTTTTGCGACTTCTGATGAAGGGAAAACCCTGACGCTTTGTCTGGATGAGGCTTATGCAGGCTGCAATCAGGAAGGTCGTGGTGAGCGTCTGTTTGATGCGGAAGGTGAGCAGACCCAATATCTCGAAAAAGTATTGAGCTTCCTTCAGGACTATCAGGCACAGTATCAACGCACGCAGTTCTTCTGCAAAAAACTGAATGAGCTGGGGCTTCTGGAAGAAATGGGCGCGAAATTCACGCTGCCTGGCGAGGAAGAGCGCACCTTAACCGGATTTAAAACCATTAACCGTGAAAAGCTGAAAGGCATTCCAGCCGAAGAACTGTCTGCCCTGATGGCTAATGATGGTTTGGAACTGATTTATCTACACCTTCAATCCTTGAATAATTTGAATAAAGTGATTGAGCGACTGCCGAAGCGAGTGATCTCTTCCAGTGAGATTACAGAAGCGGAGAGCGGTGCAGATGTGAATACTATGTCTGCTGAAGCAGGCGTTCACTAAGGTATACCAAACCTTGGTGTTGATGTTGATAGGGCTCTCATAATAGCACGGCTAACGTCGTGCGTTTTGCTGTAAGGGTGTTGTTGATGTCTTTAATCGAAAAAGGCTTCCAGTCTTTGAACTGACCACCTGAGACTGAAAGTCATTGGGTTTAGAACAATAACAAACGGACCGGCTAATGGATAAGCAATCCCAGAACAGCAAATCATACCCGTCAGATATTGCTGCAGCGGCTCGTAAGGGCTTATTTTCCAGATTAAACCGGCTGTTTGAGAAAATGTTCCGGCAGGATCGGCTGCAGGAACGACGGAGAAGGCTGGAGGACTTCTTCACCCTTGAGCAATTGGAACCCCGGTTGCTGCTGTCTGCAGATCCCATTGCTGCGCTCCAGGATAACGCGCTGCAGTTGGAGCAGGATGCCAGCGTTACGCTGCAGGTGGTTACCGAAAATGAGCAACAGTATCTTCGTTTGGTCGACGAAAATGATACGGTGCTGGGTAAGAAGAATATCAGTGATATTGCCGCGGGTAGCACGATCACTGTCACTGGTTCAGACGGTGCTGATACTTTCACGGTTGATCAGTCTTTCCTTGATTTGGGGGAGCAGTCTTTTGTCGTTCAGTTTGACGGTCAAGGCGGCAATGATACCGTTGCGACAGCTGATAATGTCACCAGCAGTGCCTGGCAGATTAATGGTGAAAATGAAGGCTCCATGGGGGCTAACGGTATTGTTGAGTTTCTCGATGTTGAAGCGTTGCAGGCAATCCAGACTCAAGATACCCGCCATGAATTGGCAGCGATCAATGATGACTACCATTGGCAGATTGCTTCTGAGGGTAAAGGGACGCTGTCTACCCTAGAGGGCGAATCAGGCAATATTCTACAAATCCCGTCCTCAATCAAATTAGAGTTTACTGGCTTTGATGTATTAGGCGGCAGTGGCTCTGATTATCTTGATTTCAATCTTTACGCCAGCGGCGTTACTGTCAATCTGGATGCGGGAACAGCCACAGGTTTTGATGGGGTGTCCGGTTTTAACACCCTGATAGGCTCCTCGCAAAACGATACCCTGATTGGTGACAGTAATAACAACCTGTTTATTGCAGGCGTTGGTGACTCAATCACTGGTAATGGTGGTTTTGATTCGGTGCTGTATCAGGCTGGCGACAACGACCTTAATTTAAACGTAACGACCAAACAGGTGCCGGATGAAAACAACCCTGACCAAAATGTAGCGGTCACCGTCTTTGAATATCAAGCCGGAACCTGGACAGAAAACACCACCAATGGCACATGGTCTTTTGCCTCCAGTGGCACGATGGAAGCAGTGGACGTTGATCTGTTAATGGCTACGGGCGGTACTGGCGATAATCGCTTTGATTTTTCTGATTCTACCCTGCAGGTCTATCTCGATGGTGGTGCCGGTAATGATACCCTGATGGGTGGCGACAAAGACGATATTCTGATTGGCGGTCTGGGTGTTGATCAATTGACTGGTGGTGCCGGGTATGACCAGGCCATTGAAGTTCGTGCTGCAGATTTTGTGTTAGTCGGCAATACCCTAAAAGCCAATGATGATGACAATGAGGTGGATACTCTTGACGGTGTTGAAAGTGTTTACCTGAAAGCGCTTTCTGAAAATGGTGCCGGAAAAACTCTAGATGTCAGTGGTGCCAATGCATACGACATCACTCTGGTAGGAACCGAGTTTGATGATGTCCTCAAAGCGTCCGACTATGGCGACACATTAACTGGGTTGGGTGGCGCTGATACCATCACCGGTGGTGCTGGGCAGGATATCCTTGAAGAAGATTTTGCTGGGCGGGCATCAATAACAGGTTCTGGTGGAAATTATCAGCTGGATCTTGCTCAGGGCTCATCAGAAACCTGGACGATTAAAAATGATGGTGGCGGCGATTATACTCTTACTGTCTCAACTGGCAGTGGCTCATACACGACAGGTATGATTGCTGCTGATGCCAGTGGCTGGGATATTGTTCGTGCCATTGAAAAAGCCATGGGGCTGCAGTTTGGCCAGATTGCTGTTACCAATAACGGTGATGGCAGCTGGGGTCTGCAGTTCACCGGCATTTATGCCGGGCAGGAAATGGCAACATCATTAACATCTGATGTTACCGAGGTCAGTCTTAGCAGAACGTCAGGCAGCCAGTCTCTGGATACCCTGAAAAATTTTGGCAGTAACGATATCCTGTCATTGTCTGGCAGTGAAAGGGAAGATCATGTCGATCTGTCAGCCTTTGAAGGGCAATCTGTCGTCAGCACCTTTGGTGGCAGTGATCGCATAACTGGCGCCCAGGGTGTTAACAGCATCGAAGCCGGTGATGGCAGTGACATCATTTTTGTCACCTCCATCAGTGCCGACGATATTGATGGCGGTAAAGGCTCCGATACGCTGGTTACGGATTTAAGCGGCCAAACGAATGGTTACACCTTTGATCTTGATAACCATCAATTAGCCATCGATAATATCACTATTACCCATAAAGGTATTGAGGCGTCCGGACTGGTGGGTGGTGAAGGTGATGATAGCTTTGATGCCAGTGGCTTTACCGGTGTCTCTTCAAGCACTGAGCTGGACAACCTGCAGGGTTGGCAAGAACTTTCACTTCATGTTTTGCGTGTCAGTCTGGATGATGGCAGTACTGTACTCGATATTGATCTCACGACCGCGGCAACTCTGGAAGAGTTGCTTGACCTGATTAACAGTGTGGATGACCGGGATGCCGGTGCGCTCAGTGCCAATTTTAATCAGCAAACCGGAAGTCTTGAACTGACCGGTCTCTCAGCGATTACCGTTCCAGACTACGACGACAGTGTACCTAATATCCTTGGCATCCTTGGGCTAACAGGTATGATCAGTAATTCTGCCCTGAATGGTCTGAGTTTAAGTCTGATGGCTTCCCTGCAGCTGACCAGTCAGAAAGGCAACGGTGGCTTTGATACTTATAAGGGCTCCCGAGGTAATGACTTTTTTGAAATTGATGCCGGTGATGCATCGGTGGATGGTTCAGACGGCAGTGATACGGTTTCTTCTGCAACCAATGATTCGCAAACGACACTCGTGGTGACCGATGCATCACTTTCCTGGCAGGATGCTGATGGCACGACTACCGATGGCGATGCCAGTGTCACTCTCGCCAATATTGAAAGTGCACGCCTCTTCGCCAACACAGGCGGCATTTTGCTGGATGGCAGTACTGCCACAATAGACCTTGTGCTGGATGCGAGTACGACCACTGCCGCATTAAAGGGAGGCTCTGGCAATAACGAACTGCGTCTTGATGTGCATGAGCGCAGTGAAAAAGTGTCAATCATGCTGGTTGATGGCGCACAAAGTAATAATGTTGTCTTTTATGGTGGCAGTGAAGACTTCAATATCAGCACCTTTGGCTGGGCTGATATTACCGGCGGCAGTTACACAGCCGTCAGTGAAAGCAGTGACAATTTAACCATCAATGGTTTTGTGGAATGGATCGGTGATCTCGAATTCAGAGCATTGAATGGCAAAATTACCGTCAATGGCAGCGTCAAAACCGATAATGATGCCGGTATCGCGGGTGATATTAAATTCTCAGCTCGCATCATTGAAGTGAATGCGGATATTACTGCCAAAGGCTCCGAGCTTGCGGATAGCGGTGATATTACGCTGCAGGCCATTGATGGTCGCAATCTGGTTTATGGCAGCCTGCAGCAGGGGGCTGCGTCGGCACTGGCGGCTCTTCCTGTTTATTACAATGTTGATCTGCAAACCGCATCAGTCACCATCGGTGATGTGACGATTGATGGTAAGGATATCCATATCATTGCCCGGGCTGACTCCAACCCGGAAAAAGACATGAATAATGATGGAGGTCTTTTTGATCTGGGTATTGATGTCATCAGTGATATGCAGAGCAGTATCGAAGACTTCACGTTGATTGCCGGCGTCAGCCGCTCCGGTGTCACTAGTAAAGTGACGATTTCCAGTGGTGCCGTGCTGAAAGGCGACAACATCACCATTGAAGCAAACTCCATTGCCAGGGTGACCGCATCTCCGATTTCCGCAGGGTTAGCGGTAGCGGTAGGTGTTTTGGACTCTGAATCTACCGTCAATATTAACGGCACACTGATTGCCGATGGCGATATTTCCATTTCCAGTCGGGCGGATAATTACCTGAATGTGGATGCCAGCCCTCTCTTTGGCCTGAAAGGCTTTGCGGGCAGTGCGGCTGTGGGCGTTCTGAATTCTGATTCAGCGGTCAATGTAAACGGCACCAGCAATATAGTGGCTGGTGGCAATCTGAATATAAAAGCAGCCACCCTTGATTACAGCCACGTCACTGCCACCAGTGAAGCCGGTAACTCCGGTAAGGTGGCTGCCAGTGTTGCGGTGCATATCGAATCAGGCCATACCAATGCCAAACTGGCGGGGGATGTGCTGGTCAAAGGTGATGTGGTTGTTGACGCGGTTCAGGAACAGGCACGGGTGGGCGGCAAATGGGGCACTATGGCCGAAGCCATTGTGGACCGGGTGCCCGGCATCGTTGATAAGTATGAAGACGCCGCGAAACAAAAAGTGGCTTTCAATAAAAAGGTACCTTTGGGTAAATGGTTGCAGAAAAAGGTTAAGCCCAGTGACCGACTCAAACCTACCAAAGCGACCGTTGGTATTGCCCTGGTCTATGCGGACGACAGTAATCAGGTTAATGCGTATCTTGGTGATCCGAAAACCCCAAGCGACATCCAGGTTGGTGGCAATCTGGATGTACTGGCAAACGCCGAAAGTCGTCTGTTAACCGCGACCTCTTCAACCTCCAGTAGCCCATCTCAACTCAGTCAGGTGGAAGGTACTGCCGGTACCGATACCAGCAGTGGTGAATTTAAGCAGGTGCCGTTTGGTGCAGCGGTATCGGTAACCATCGCTTCCCTGGATAACAGTGCTCAGGCTCATATTCAGGGCTTTACCCAGCTTGATGTGCTTGGAGCGATGAATGTCGATGCAACGGCTAAGAATCTGACGGGCATTATTGCACCGGATACGACGTTTAAATATGTCAAACCAGACTTAATTGGCAAGGATGAGATTCACAGTGTTTACACTCTGAAAGAAGGCGATTTAATTCGGTTTGATCACTCTGACTATCAGTGGAGTGATGACAATAAAAAGCCAGAGATTGGTCTCTTTTTTGATGCGGTATACAAATTTAAGGGAGAAAATCCTGAAAACGTTACTCTGGCCCAGGAAGATTTTAGCGACTTCACTCGCTGGGAGTGGTTAGGTAACCAGTATTCCAGTTTCCCTTATCAGCTATTTGGTGGAGATACTGACCTCTACTTCGTGGATAACGATATCAAGTCAGAGGCAGCAGGTGCCAAAGTATCATTTGCACTGAATTTTTCGCTGCTGGATTCAAAACAAACGGCAGACGCGAGGATAAAAGGCAAAGTTCAGCTTAATCATAGAACGGATATCACCAATGTCTTTGATTCAACGGGTGAATCGCTTGCTTATCAGGCAGCCGAAGCTCTGCAAACGCCTTCCTGGGTAGTTTCAGACCGCAATTTGACGGTGAATTCCGAAACGATCAATCAATCCGTAGATTATGTCGGTAACAAAACCTCGACGGATACCTCTATTGGTTTCCTGAAAAAACTCTACAACCTGGCCGGTACATCCGAGAGTGGCAATGGTGTTGGTGCCAGTGTTTTCCTCAATAATGTGACGACCAAAAGCATGGCTGTTATCGAAGACGGTGCCATTATTTTTGCGGATAAAGTGTCCGTCACTGCGGATGCTGATGTATTTGCCATCAGCGCTGGTTATGCCGGTGGTTCTGGTACCGCAAGCCTCGGTATTGCCGGGCTTTACATGCAGAACGTCATTGACAGTACCGCGATTGCCTGGATTGAATCCGGCGTCCATCTGACTGCCGGCGCTACTGATGCTGGCTCTGAACGTTTGAAAGTGGTGGCGGATAACCGGGTAGATGTGATTGTTGCCGCCGGTGCCATGGGCAGTGCTGGCGCTTTGGGTGTTGGGGCCTCTGCGGCAGTTACTGATATTACCAAAGTCTCCAGGGCACTGGTGGGCTCTGAAGGTGACTCATTGAGTCGTGATGGAACCATCACCGTGAATGGTGATGCGCGAATTGAAGCCGACAGTGATGGTTTGGTCATTGGTACCGCAGTCAGTGCCTCGTGGGCAACCGGTAAGGTAAAACCATCTGGCGGCGAGCCTCCCAAACAGGAAAACAGCGCCTATGGTATCAGTGCTGCCGGTGCATTTATCTTTACTACGGTGAATAACACCACGGCTGCTACTGTCCAGAACCTTAACAGTTTTAATGCGGATAAACTGAACCTGAAAGCGATAGAGAGCAGCGGCGTTTTTGCTTTCCCAATCACTTATGCCAGTGCAACCGCCCAGAAGTTTGCCCTGGCGGCTGCTGGCATTGGTCTGCAAAATGATGCCACCATTACTGTCCGTTCCGGCGCCTACAATATTGGCTCAATGTCGCTGGATACGTTGGACGTTCTGGCAAAGAACGACAGTATTGTAGTAACCACCTCTCTTTCGGCAGCACTGTCTGGCTTGGCAAACACCTCAGTCGGCGTCAGCAGCAGTATTGCCCTGGCCGGCAATGTTTCCATTAATAATGTCACTGCTGATATTGATGCTTACTTAAAAGACATTGATAGCCTGACAGTATCTGGTAAAGACAATGACGGTTTTGGTGCGAAGATTGAAGCCCGGGATGAATCCGGGATTTATGCCATTGCCCTTGGTGTTGCTTACGCTGGTAATGGTGCGGTTGGCGTCACCGTGGCAGAAAATAACATCAGCAGTGATATTGATGCCCTGATCAGCAATACCGACCTTACATCGCAAACCGGCAAAGTTCGTCATCAGGCCGTGAGTGAAGCGGATATTGTGGCTGTTACCATTGGGGCGGCAGTGACAAAAGAAACGACACCGGGCTTCGATACCAAGGTGGGTATTTCTGTGGGCGCTGCGATCAGCAGTAACCTGGTACGCATGAACACTCGCGCACGGGTTATGGATGGTAGCACTATTACATTACCGGGCAAACATCTGGATGAGTCCTGCCTTGATATCAATGCCCATAACAACACCGATATTATCGGTGTCGTGGTAGCCGCTTCTGTGGGTCTGCAAAGTGGTTCGACTATTACCGTCAGTTTGAACGGTGCTGGTGCCAGTGTCAGTAATGAAGTGTATGGCGATACCGAAGCCCTGATTGATGGTTCAACGATTAAACAGGAAACCTCCGCTTGGGATGCTTCTGACGGGGATACTGGCGTGTATCTGGACGCTGATGCCAACGGCTTTATTTCGGCGACAGTGGTTGCTGCCAGTCTGACCTACGCCGGCTCCACAAACAGCACAGGCGTTGCAGGCAGTATTGGCGTGAGTCTTGCTGAAAATACCATTGGAAAGGATCTGAACAACGGAAATAAGGCCAATGCAGTTCGGGCTCTGATTAATGACTCTGATATTGATGTGTCTGGTGAAGCCCGTACCGATGCACAAAGCAAACAACAGATTTCCTCAGTCATTACCTCCGCTGCCGTGGCCCTTGCCAAGTCTGAATCGTCATCAGCCGGTGGCTTAAGTGGAGTTGGCGCATCCGCAACCAACGATGTCGCAGTGGATATTACCTCAGGGATTACCGCCACGGCCTCGGGAAACACTGTGCTTGCTGATGCCCTGACCATTAAGGCCAAGGACGATTCAGATATTCTCAGTACGGTTGTTGGTGCTTCCATTGCCGGTGCTTATTCCGGTTCTGGCAGTGTTGGCAGTCTGAGCATTGGGGTATCGCTGGCAGAAAATGCCATAGATTCCAATACGTCTGCGATACTGGAGCAGGTGGATGTGGGGGCGTCCGATCGTAAGATTGGCAGCGTATCTCTTTCTGCGACGTCTAATGCAAAAATCACTGCAACATCGGTCGCTGCATCATTATCGGCCGCTTACTCAGCTTCATCCGGAGGATCGCTTTCCTTAAGTGGTGGTGGCGCTTTTTCAACCAATCGTATTACTGGAAGTACGTCATCTGTTGTGCGTAACAGCGGTTTGACCAGCAGCTCCAATATTTCGGTGACTGGCAGCAATACATCAACCATCAATGCCACCGTTGTCGCTGCCTCTGTTGCTGCTGCAGATACCAGTAGTAGCAGTGTCGGTGTCTCTATTGGTGCTGCCGTGACCAGCAACACCATCGGTACGGATAAGAATAATCGCTACGGTGTGCTGGCCTACCTGGAAGATACCAGTATTGAAGCCGATGGTGACCTGACGCTGTCTGCCACTGGCAACATGACCATCAATGCAGATGCCGGTGCAGGCTCAGCCGCAGTGACGGGTAGTAGTCAGGCTGCCCTTGTCGGTAGTGGCTCTGGTGCCAGTGCGGAAAATATCATTTATGTTCAGGTTGCAGCGTATATTGATAACACGCCAGTTGATTCTGCAGCTTCCAGTAGCATTCTGGTCGATGACCTTAGTTTGACGGCTACCAATACCTCAAAAGTTACCAGCACCGCTGTTGGCGCTTCACTTGCTGGAAGTTATGCAGGGGGCTCAGGTTCCGCAAATGTGACTGTTGGTGTCTCTCTGGCTGAAAACAAGGTTGATATTGATACAGCGACCAGGCTTGACCATGTCAACGTAGGTAAAGCTGACCAATTAAACGGCAGTGTAACTCTGTCTACCACATCGAGAAACACCATAAAAGCACATTCCGTAGCCGCTTCTCTGGCCGCCGGTTTTGGCTCTTCTGGTGCAATCTCACTCAGCGGCGGTGGAGCATATGCTGGTAATACCATTGGTGGATCAACAGAAGCCCTGGCTGCAGGCAGTGACCTGTTCAGCAATGGCGATGTATCCATTAGCGCAGCCAATACGTCTGATATAGATGCAACGACAGTCGCCGTTTCAGCCGCAGTTGCTGCAGACTCTGGCAGTGGCAGCGCCGGTATTTCTATTGGTGCGGCTATTACCAAAAACAATATTGGTACGAGTGATGATCGTCACAGTGTCAAAGCCCTCTTGGATAACAGTGCTCTTAGTATTGATGGCAACCTGAAGGTTGGTGCTATCAATAACATGACCATCAATGCCGATGTGGGGGCTGGCTCAGTGGCTGTTGTGGTCACCGGAGGTTCGGGGTTGGCTGGCAGTGGTTCCGGAGTTGGTGCGACCAATGATATTTATGGTGAGACGCTGGCCTGGATTGATAACAGCAGGGATATCAGCGCGGGTGAAATTACCGTCAATGCTGTCAACAATGCTTCTATTACTTCTGTAGCGGGTTCCGCCAGTCTGGCCTTTGGTCTGGCACCCAGTGGTTCCAGTGTATCGCTTTCTGTTGCCGCTTCGGTTGCAGAAAACAGCATTGACTCCATCCTGGGGGCAAAGGCTGCAGGTCAGAATAATAGCAGGCCGAAGATCCTGGCTGAGTATCTGGCCGTGAGGGCAACCGATACCTCTACTATTGATGCTCAACTTGTGGGCGTTTCTGTAGGGGCAGCGGTTGGAGAATCTTTTGGTGGCACGTTAACCGTAGGTGCAGTGGAAGCCACAAACACCGTTGCCAATCAGATTTCCGCTCATGTTGATAATCTGGATATTCAAGCCAGAAATGGCGGTGTAACAGTCGGTGCCCATGAAAGTACAACCGTTAAGTTAAAGGCTGAAGCGGCCTCTGTTGCCGTTACCGGTGGCAAGGTGAGCGTGGCGCTCGCTGGTGCCGGTGTAAAAGGCACCAATACCATAAACAACAGCAGTCAGGCATTTATCAGTGATTCGGAAATCACGTTGGTTCATCGTGCCGATTATGAAGGTGCAAGCCTGATAGAAGAGTTGCTGGAAAATGACCTGGTTGAGTTTGCCGATGGCGTCTATCGCTATATTGGCAGTGATCTTGATCTTTCTCCTGACTTCGAGTCAGACGGCTACAAGTACGATGAAAAAGGCAGTCGTGTAGGTGAGGCACAAACATCGGTTGAGAGTGGAGCAAAGTTCTACTTTATTGATGGCACTTATCGCAATAATGGCTCAACAGAACTGTCTCTGGAGAAAGCCATTGCAGTAGCGGCTGCGTTGCGTGCCGAAGCCCTTGCAGCACAGGCCGGTTCTTATGAGAGTCTTGCTAATACCGCTCAAAGTGCAGCCGTTGCGGCTCAGGCATTGGCGGATGCTGCTCAGGCTGAGGCAGATATTCTGGCTGCATTGGCAGAAACCGCAGTTGAAGCATCGTTAAATGCCAGCACGTCGAATGCAGTTGTAAAAGCGGAGGCTGCAGAGCAGGCCGTTGCAGCCTGGCAGGCAAAGCTGGAAAACGTTGCGGAACTTCAGGAAACCGCTGATCAGTTGCAGAAAGAGGCGGATGTCTGGAATGCAATCTATGTGGCTGCCAAGTCTGCGGCTGATGATGCCCAGGCGCTGGCGGAGAGTACTGCTGCAGAAGCGGGTCTGGATGCTGCGGGTGTTTCAGCTCTCAAACCTGATTGGGCACTGTTAGATCTTGAAGAGGTGAAGAACTCAACGCCTGTCGCTGACTGGGAGTTGGTTTACGCAAATGCAGATTACGGTGATCAGGATATTTCCGTCACCGCTGATAACAATGCTGCGATTACCTCGGTCGTCGGGGCTGCCAGCGGTTCTGTAGGTGTTGGTAAAGGAAGTGCTGCTGCAGCTATCGGTGTAACTCTGTCTGAAAATACCATTGGATCAATTCATAAGACATCCGCCTATATAGAAGATTCACAGCTTAATTCACTAAGTGACATCATTGTTGATGCACAGTCACTGTCGACTATTGACAGCACCGTTTATGGTGCCGGTGTTGCGGTTGCCGCTGGTAAATTTGCGATAGGTGGTGCCGGTGTTGGTATTGACCTTGATAACACCATCGGTGGCAGCACCACTGCTTATGTAAATAACTCCGCCATGGTGGCTGGAAATGATATTTCTATCACTGCCGATGCCGATGGCCAGGTTGTCAAGGCTGATGCCGTCGCCGTTGCCTTATCTGCTGCCATTGGTCTGGGTGGTTCCGTCTCCATAGCTGCGACGGATATCGATAACACCATGGCGATGGCGGTGAATGCCTGGCTGAATGTCGACGACAGTCAAACCATTGCTGATCAGGATTATCGGGTTTTTGTCGGCAATGATATTGATGTTGCCAGCCATGCCAATGCGTTAATGGAAAATGTAGATGCAACTGCCGTTACCTTCAGTGCGGGACTGGTCGGTGCCAGTGGTGGCGGTGTTGATATTACCAACCTGGTTAACAACCAGGTGAATGCATCCATCAGTGGCGATGTGAACAGTAATGCAGTTATTGGTGCTGCCGGTGATATCAACCTCAAGGCCAGTGAAGCCACCGATTTAAGTATCAATGTGACCAATGTAGCGCTCAGTGCCAGCATTGGTGGCGCCCTGGGTATTGCGCTGGTTCGCAATGATGTCCGCAGCTCGATTTCCAGCCGGGTAAACGATACTGCGTTGGAAGCCCAGAATATTTATATCGATGCCCTGGCGGATAATCACATCCATAAGACCCAGGCATTTGGTTTTGCCGCTGCTCTTGCGGCAGCCAGTGCTAACCGTGCGGATGTCGATATCACCACTACCGTTTCTGCAGTAACGGAGTCAGCCAAACTGACAGCGGTTGATGAAATCGTTATTAATGCCAATGCGACCAACTACGCCCGTGCAGATGCCAGTGGTGGTGCTGCCGGTGTGGTTGCTGCCGGTGCCATGGTGGCAGATATTGAGCAGGGTAAAGCTGCCTCTGAAGATGTGTTGGTGAAAATTGGTGATGGCTCACAACTGGGCGCTACTAATATTACCGTGAAAGCGTCTGGTAATGATGATCTTCTACCAGAGACCATTGCTGCCTCCGGTGGCTACGTTGCCGGTGCCGGTGCAGAAAGTAATGTCACCAGTTATCAGGCGGTGGTCGCGAATATTGGCAAGGGTGTTGTGATTGAGGCGGACCAGTTTGATCTGAGCAGCACTCTGGATCAAACCGTCGATGCCAGTGCGGATGCCTTTACCGTGGCTCTCGCTTCTGGTGCCGGTGCCGGGTTGAACATCATTATCAACAGCTATGCGGATGTGAATATCGGTGCCAGCACCGGCCTGCTGGGTTCTGGCAACCCATCTTCCATTACTGCTCATGATATCAATATTAATGCACTGAACCGCTTTGATAAGTCGCGTTTCAGTAATGGCAAATCCTTGAGAACGGGTTCCGGTAATATTGTTGGTGTCAATGTGATGGTGAGTCAGACCATTCTGAACAACCATGCGCGCATTAACCTGACCGACGATGCGGAACTGATAGCGGAAGGCAGCTACGACGATAAGGCTACTGTTCGTATTGAAGCCCAGAATGACATCACCACCGTGGATAGCATCACTCTGGAAACCGTCAGTGCAGTTGGAGGCATCAATGCGGCGACGAGCAAGATAGAGGCCAATTCCGATGCCGAAGTGAATATCGATGGCGCGGTGATCGAAAACGTTACTGGCAAAGTATTTGTGACCGCCAAAACCGATTCCGAGAATCGGGCCAGTGCCGATGTTCTTGCGGTTTCCGGGCTTTCCAGCGCTGCCACTGGTGTCGCTCTGGCTACTACCAATGCTCGAAATAATGTCAGCATTGCCAATGCCACCATGAAGGCTGGAGACGTCTATCTCTATGCCGGTAAGAGCAGTCAGGGCGCACTGAATATTCTTGAGAGCAGTGCCAATGTGGAACTCATGTCGGTTTCAACCTCTGCCAATGTTGCTGTTCCTCATCCTGAAGCAAAAATTACAGAAACCAACACTATCAATCTGGGTAACTATGCTGATATCAAGTCCATGACGGATATCACCATCGAAGCCCGTGAAGGTATTGGTGGCAGCGAGCGGGCAAAAGAGTCCGGACTGACGCTGTCCATTTCCGGGGTGCCTTACGGTGTGGATATTGACCGTGATGGCAGTGTGACTTCCAATAACCAATTCTCGGTTGCAGACTCTGCCCAGGCGACCGCTGGCGTTAATAATAAAACCTTCCTACAGATTCGCCCGATCGCTGAGATACAGAGCATCCTTAACGACAGTAGCAAAGTCAGTGCTGATGGCGTGATCAATATTGATGCCCTGACCGAAGACGATGAAAAACTGCTGTTTGGCGTCGATAATGCCGAAGGCGAAGTGGTTATTCCAGAGTTGCCAGAGGATGTGGTGTATGTGATGGAAGAGCTGGCACTCAGTACCATCAACTTCCTGGTTACCCAGGATACGGTGATTGAGCACAATGGCAGCTATTACCAGTACACCCCTCAGAACAGCACTGAAATTGACCTGAAACAGGAAAACTACAGCAACAAAAATCGCTGGACGAAGCTGAACCTGACACTGGCACAGATAGAGTCTCTGGGGTATCCGGTTTACGAAAGCGCCATTACGGGCTCTCTTGCCAGTGCCATGACGGGCGAGTTCTTTGTTGTTAAACCGAGAGAGTTGGACTCACCAACTCTGACGTTTACCAATTTAAGCACTGTATTGTTTGAGCAAAAAGCCCAGGTAGAGAGCTGGATCCGTGATCACAGCACAAACACTGAGGCCGTAGCCCGCTACCAGGTTCAGTTAGCAGAGATCAATAAAAAGATTGATGAGCTGGGTCTCTCTGATTATGTGCATACCGTCGATGTTGGGCAGATCGTTAAGGCACCAGACGGTAATTACTATCAAAGCAAGATTAAGCAGGAAAGCATTCTGGAGTTGGCGGACTATTCCGACACAACGTTATGGCAGAAAACCAACTCAACCACAGGTGCCTGGAATTATACCGATACTGCGAATGCTTCCAGTAAAGTCTATAACCAGGCTCTGGATATTCTGATGGTGGACCTGCCGGATGTTTATGCAGCACCCGGTTCTGTCTATCTGCAGATTGATGGCAAAACTGCGGAAGCACTTGCTGCCCAGGACAATATAGATAATCTTCATGCCCGGGAAGGTGCAACGATTCAGATCGTCAACAGTACACCGTTTGCTCTGCGGGTGAATGATGCCATTGTGCAGGATACTCAGCGGGTTGAGATGGTCGGTGGTTCACTGAAAACCTATACGCCGGGCGCCGTTCAGATTAACTATAAAGATGTGAACTCAATTGCCATCCGCGGTGGTGCACAATCCACGGATGATCAGGGAAGTAACTCAGATTCACCCAACGAAATCGTTATTTTTCAGGATACCGATCCGCAGTTTATCAAAGATACCTACGGAAGCTTCACCCTGCCTGAGATTCCACAGGGTATGTACATTCAGGGCAATGTGGTTAATGAAAACGGTGGGGCTTATATCAATAACCGGGAAGGAGCTATTGAAGTCTCTACCCAGATTCGTGCCGAGACCGTCAATATCTTTGCAGCCGGTGATTTCTCACTGAACTCTGATGCGTGGTTCCATACCAATAAAGATCCACGTCAGTATATTAATTATCAATTGATGCGGAACTTTGTTTACAACAAGGCTGGAAGCTCACGCTCCTATCAGACGGGTTTAAATGATAGTTCGCTTATCTACACACTGTTTAAGGCTAACTACAGCGTACTGACGACCAGCATTAATGTAGATAACTCCCAGATTGTCTCTATGGGCAAAATTACCCTGACAGCCCGTTACCTGAATATCAACGGGTTGATTCAGAGTGGGGTGAACACCGTTTACCTGGAGATTGATGAAAACTTCCGTGGGGGTTCCAAAAATGTGGATCTGACCAATAAGAAAGGTCAGGCCATTGCGGGCGTCAGCTTTGCCAACCCCAATGACAGCAGTAATGTCAAAGTCCCTGTTGATGGTTACTGGGATGCTGTACGACAGGCGATCATTATCGAAGATATTGTACCTGCCGGTGGTGAAGTGATGATTTCCGGTCAGGTGATCAGTACCGGAAATGGTCGTATCGTGGCGGCCAGCGGTTACGCGTCTGTTGATATTAACAATAACAGCGGTTACAAACTGGTGATGAACGATATCGATAACCGCCAGTATCGTGAAGGAAAGATCACCATTATTGACAGCAAACAGCTGACCAAGGATGAGTATCAATACAATGGTTCCGGTGCAACGCACACCAAATACACAGGTACGTTAATTTCTGCGACCGGCAACGACATCGCCAGAATTGAATACACACAGCAGAGTGCCAGCAATGGCAATGCGGATTCTTTTGCATACAAAGTCACTGCCGGAGCCCGTTATGTCTGGACGGAAGGGCAGGGTAAGACCAAAACCACCGTCCGTAAGTACGAGAAGAAGAGCTTTAACCTGTTTGGTGATAATTCTTTTGGGGACTGGCTGGTTAAGGATAAGAGCTATAAGTGGGAAACCATTGAGTTCACCGATAAGAAACCATTGCTTGAATCTGAATCGGTACTGTTACCTTCTGAGGGTGCAGAATCTGCAGACTATAAGGTGACTTATATCCAGACTGAGGGTGACCCGGACGTCTACGACTTTGACCGTGAATCCTGGACGACAGGTGGCGGTTGGCTCCGTAAAAAGACCGTTCACACCAAGATTACTGTGGTTGAGGGGCTGAAAGATTATTACACCCACTCCCTGAAAGCGGATTATGACATTGCCATTGATTTCCTCAGTGGCAATAGCCAGCCGGATGTGAATATTACCAGTAAGGGAGATATTATCCTGGCCGGTAAGATCAAATTGGCTGACGAAGGCACCTTAAATATCCTGTCTACCCATGGCTCTATTACCATGACCGATGCTGTTTATGCCCTGACCTCGCAGGCGGATATTGAAGCGAAAGGCACGGTTCGTATGATTTTGGAGGGTAACACTGCAGGTCATGGGCATCGTGTGGTGTCTAACACTGGCAGTGTTTATCTGGGCGTTGTGCAGGATGATAACCCGGGAGAAGGGAAGACCAGTTCCAACAAGCTCTATATTGATAAAATCTCAGCCCGCCATACCGTCGAAATCAATGCCGGTGGTGGTATTTTCAAGGCAAATGGAGGTGAGACGGTTTCCATTTCTGCCAATGTTATCAAGCTGCTGGCACTGGGTGGTGATATCGGACATTTGACCATTGATTCCGCAACCCGAAATGATGCGGGCTATATCACCGTTGAAGCACAGGGTAATGTTGCTCTGACTGAATACTCTGGTGATATGAATGTGAACCAGGTCATTGCCGCCCAGGTCGATGGCAGTGGTAGCTCGCCTTATGGTGTGCAGCTGACCACCAATAGCGGTGATATTCTGGATGCCAATGATGATGAGGTTCGGGCTTCCAGCCTTGATACTTTGGCGGCTCAGCAATTCTATGGGGAGTCTCAGGTCACCAATGAAGCGGATGAGATTACTGAGCTGTACCACCAGTACTGGAATATCCTTCGTGATAATGGCTCTGAAGGCTATCTGGCGGACGTCACGGCATACGATAAATACGATGAGCTGTTTGAGTACCTGTCCGGTAAAGAACTGACGGATGCTCAAAACCGCATTGCAGCATTGAATAGCAGCCTGACCGGTGTTTCAGAATACGATATGTCCTTTGATCAGCTGGCTGTCTGGAAAGCGACAGATGTCAGCTCTGCTTCGGGTCAAATCAGCGAGCTTGAATATCGTATCCAGGAGAAGGTAAACACCAAACGGCCCGTGTTTGAAAGCATTCTTTCACCAGGCATCGTTGCGAAGCTGTATCCAGGAACCCCGATTATTGGTGGCGCTGGAAACACCGGTTCTGCTGAAGCCGCCAATATTCAAACATTGGTCAGTGGCAGTGCAATTATTCTTAATTCTGCTGGCGGTCTTGGTCAGACAGGTGATCGCGTCACCATTGATATGAGTGATGGGGTGGTTGCCCTTGAAGATGATGAGAAGGCTATCCTGTCCCAGGCAACGGGTAATGATGTGGTAGCCACTGATTATGTCTTCTACGTTTATACCGGCACAGCGGGCGATATATCCCAGTTTGATATCGATTACAACGACGGTAACTGGACAGAAGTCAGAAGCCTTGATGCCTCTGCTGATGGTTTCACCTCAGTCAATAATGGTGATTATGTCCATATAGACCAGAATGGGGTGCCAGTACTCTATCAATACACAGGTACAGGCGACGCTATTGAACTTTCCCAGGAAAGTTTTGATGACGCTGGTGTTCCATGGCAGCGGGTCAGTGTCACCAGTGTTGCTCCCGCCAGCTTATTGAACCTGGCTGTTGGTGATCTGGTTATGCAACTCAGTTCAGTCACCATTCAGCTGTGGGATGACCTGAATCTTCAAGGCGATACCAACCTGACGGCAGAAGCGCATCAGGGAATTGCCATCGAACACAGTGGTGCACTGTCGGTTGATCACATTGTGGGTGCAAGCTGGGTGCGGCTGAATGTTCAGGGCGATTTGATTGACAGGGGACAGCACAATACCGCTGCTCTGGTCAGTGCCGGGGATCTTGTTCTGATCACTAAAGGGAATATTCTTTCTCAGGACGATGGTGGGTTCCGGGTGCAGGTGGCAGAGTCTGCAACACTGAGCGTGGATACCGTTGGCTCCGTAGATATCTGGCAGGTTGAAGGTAACGTCAGCATTGCTGGGAACAACACGACCATTGGCGACCTTTATCTTGAGGATGTTGCCGCTACTGGTGATCTTACCTTTACCGCTGGTTTGCTATCGTCCTTTACTCCAACCACTTCGGGTAATGGGCAGGCTGATATTGTCGCCGAGAAAATCAGCACGACGGCGGGCATGGTTACTTTACAGGCTGCAGGCGATATTCTGGATGCCTACGATGATACCAATAGCGCTATCATCAATATTCGTGCCCAGGATCTGATGCTGGTTGCCGGTGGCGGCATTGGCAACCGCCAGAACCTGGTCGATAACTATCTGGACTTCAAACTCTCCGGTGATGTTTTTGCAGATGCACGCGGTGACGTCTATCTGAACGCCATCGAAAGCTCATTGAGTATTGGCCAGATCACCTCAGACGCCAATGTGACTCTGAAGTCTGCACAATCCATCCTGGATGGCGATCAGGACAATAATAATGAGCTGATCAGCCTGACGGGTGACAGTGATATCAATGCGTTTTCTATTTTCCTTGATGCAGCCAATGGCACCATTGGTCAGTTGGGCAATCAGCTGGAAATTGATACAGCTGATAATGAATCAGGCCAGCTAACGAGCCTCAGTGGCAAAAGCACTTATCTGCGGGAAGTGCGTGGCCATTTGCATATTTCCAGCCTCGTGGCAGACAGTGATAACCGTGGTAGTGGTGATGCCAATGTCTACCTTACTGCGGAAGGTCGTGTTCTGAATGGTAATGCGTCCGGCGACATAATTACCGCGAGCGGTTTGCGTATCATTGCTGGTCAGGGGATTGGCGCCGCTGGTGATGGGCTCCGAACCCTGATTGATAATCTGGAAGCAGAAGTACTGGTCGGCAGTCTTATTCTCAACAACACCGGGTACCTTATCGTGGGCGGTGTCAGTGATGAAATGGAAGGCCTGCAGGTTCAGGGTTCTATCGAGCTCGTCGCACAAAGTCCGCTTATGATTAATGAAGATGTTATTGCCAGCGAGGGTGATATCACTCTGATTGCATCGGACTCTTCTGCTTCAGGCGACGACTTGACGGTGAATGATGTTAAGGTCGATGCAGAGCAGGGCAACCTGACACTGAATGCTGGCGATAAATTCTTGCTGAACCTTGATGGTCAGCTTAATGCTGCCCATACGCTGACGATTAATACGGATCTTGGCAGCGTGGACAGTCAGTCCGGTGATATCAAACTATACGGTAGCCTGATGGCAGCCACAATTCTGGTGAACACTGATCAGGCTGATGATACGGTATTGTTCGATGTGCAGGACATTGATGGCGATGTTGAGGTTAATACTGGGTCTGGAAACGATCAGCTGATGGTTAATCAGATGGTGAGCCGTGCTGCAGATGATGCCCTTGTTCTTGATGGGGAAGGTGGCTCTGACACATACACCATTAATCGAACCGGTGATAATGCAGACTATATTATTGATGTTCGGGATTCGGGCTTAGCAGCCGATGGCGCAGATACCCTGACGATCAACGGTACTGCCGATGATGACACATTCCTGCTACGGGCCAACTTTGTGGCAGCCATGCACACCGACAGTCAGGGCGAATACACATCAGTTGTCGAACGTATCAATTATGACCGCAATATCAACGCCCGTCTGACGTTGAATGGCCATGCCGGTGCGGATAGCTTCTTCAGTGATGATAACAGCACGATTACCACCCTGGATGGCGGTGTCGGTAATGACCGCTTCCAGATTGGCCAGCTATTTGGCAAGGACCGTAATATCGCCGAAGGTACGGTCGCTGCTGGCGATGAAATCGAAACCACTGAAACCACCCTGGGCTTCCTCAGTAAAGGTAACAGCTTGCCTATGGTCGTTTATGGGGGCGATGGTAAGGATGAAATCAAAGTCTACTCCAATAAGGCCATGACCAAACTTTATGGGGAAGATGGTGATGATAGCTTTGTGGTTCGCGCCTTCCTGAAAAAGAATACCATGGAAACCGCGGGTGGCGGTGATGTGGAGCTGTTTGGTGGTGATGGTGACGAAAATATCCAGTACAGCATTAATTCGCCGCTGAAAATTGATGGCGGTAATGGCACGGATTCCGTGGTGGTTCTGGGAACTGAAGGTGATGACAACTTTGTGATCACCGAAAACGGTATTTTTGGCGCAGGCCTGAATATCAGTTTTGACGGTGTGGAACTGGCGGAAGTGGATGGCCTTGAAGGTAATGATACCTTCTATGTACTTAGCACCAGTGATGATGTTGAAACCACCATTATTGGTGGTCTGGGCGCAGACACCTTCAACATTGCCAGTGATGTAACCAAACCCATTGTGTCTTACTCGGTAGAAGGCCGCAGTAGTTTTGTGAACCACAGTGTGTTCAGTGATGACTCGTCCTACAACGATATTTTTGTGGATGGTATCTCCCTGAATGTGGCGAACAAAGAGAATGGTGCCATTGGTGTAGACCGTGGCAATGGTGAGGTTGTGGTCAGTGAAGGTGGTGGCACAGACTTTTACGAGCTGCAGCTGAATGCACCGAAACCCTCCGATGCCACAATCGCTTATGTGACGGTTTCCGCCGTCAGGGCTTCTGGCAGTGATAAAGATAAAACCAGTGGAATGGCCGACAGTGTTCTGATTTCCATTGATGGCCAGAACTTCTATGAGTCTCTGGTCATTGCTTACGATTCAGAAACCAACTGGGATGATGCCACCAAAATCTACGTTAATGCGGTGGATGATACGGCTGCCGAAGGGCAGCGCGATTATGTGATCAGTCACAGTGTCCGAAGTGACAACCCGGACTTTGATCAGCTGGTTGTCGATAATGTAGAAGTGGTTGTTAATGATAATGACCTGGGTGGCATCATCGTCAGCCCGGTGAGCAACCAGAGCGTGGTTGAAGGCGGCAGTGAAATAACCTTTGATGTGCGCCTGGCAACCCCACCGGTTCAGGGACAGGTGGTCAAAGTCTCCCTGGCTGAGATTATTCCTTCGGACTGGAGCAGGCAGCTGACGCTGAGTACGGATACTCTGACGTTTGATCATAACAATTGGTCAGGTCAGTTTACGGTGACGGCGACGGACGATGGGGCGGTTGAAAACCTCTATCGAGCGGGCATTACACTCTCTGCATCAGATAACTACGCGGCAGAGAGCGTGACGCTGGATATTGATGTGGTGGATAACGACAGTGGATCGGTCATTATCACCCAGACAGAGGGGTCGACCCTGGTGAGCACAACAAAACAGGATGCTTACCAGATTGTCCTCAGTAAAAAGCCAACAGCTCCCGTGACGGTGAACCTGTTGAATGATGGGCAGGTGTTGATCAGCAGCAATGATCCACGCTTTGATGCCAGCACCAATAGTGTGACCTTCGGTATTGATGACTGGGATACACCTATTGATATAACTCTGGCAGCTAATGCCAGCTTCCAGCCTGAAACTGATAGCCAGCCGGTACAGAACCCAGCGCTACAGCCCCATACCCTGTCGGATATTCGTGGCAAGCTGATTATTGAAGGCGGCACACCTGATGGTAAGAAGCGTGAGCTCATCCAGGGGGTTATGCTGCCTACAGAAACCGATGGACCGTTACCGCTGGTAAATATTGAGCTGAATGAAGATGAGCAGACCGATACGCTCAATGTCTTCAATGATGGCAGTATCCAGAACGACTCTGGGATTCTGACGGAAAATACGATCACAGGCCTGAGGATGACCTTTGGCAAGGGGATTGAGTATCACGATCTTGAAGTCGTCGAACTGCTGCTGGGCAGTGGTAATGATAACTTCACCATTGCTGGCACCGCTTCCAACGTGATCACTGTCGTTCATGGTGGTGGTGGGGATGACACTCTGACGGTTACTGACAGTGCCAGCGATGGTGCTCTCATCCTGCTTGGTGACTCTGTCCAGGATGGCTCTACCTACAATGCCACATCAAACCAGAAAACAGGGAAGGCAAGAGAATTTGCGAACCCCGGTAACGATGTGATCGATGCATCCGGTGCTGGTGGCTCAGTGGTAATCTACGGTGGGCAGGGCAGTGATACGCTGACTGGCAGTCTTTATGGGGATCATATTGCTGGTGGTTCTGGTGATGACAATATCTTCGGTCTTGACGGTGATGACCATATTTATGGGGATTCCGGCTTCAATCTGGATCTCTCAACCCGGCTGGATCTTTCCACTCAGGTTTTGACGGTGGTGAACTCCTCAGATGATCTAAATGATAATCTTGATACTGCTGACCAATTAACCGTTGGCAGCGACACCATTGATGGTGGTGCCGGTAATGACATTATCCTGAGTGACAAAGGTGAGATTGCACAACAGCTTGATACAAATCGTATCCTGACTACGGGTATGGTGGTTAGTATCACCAATACAAATCGTGATCAGGGTGGTGACGATATCATTGACGGCAGTGCGGGTGATGACGTCGTTATTGCCGGGTTTGGTAATGACACCATCCGTGGTGGCACAGGTAATGACATTCTCTTTGGCGACAGTGGCCAATTGAATTATGCCGACGGTGATGCTGACCTTGCCACGCTAGACAGCGTAACGACCATTGATGCCGGCCTGGGTGGTGATGATCTGATTGAGTCTGGTTCAGGCAATGATCTGGTTCTGGGCGGCTTTAGTAATGATGAACTGACGGCAGGTGATGGCAACGATACGGTTATTGGCGATAATGGTCAGGTCTACTTTGTTAACGGTGTCCGTAATGAGGTATTCAGTACCGATGTCAGTAACAGCACCGGTGGCAACGATATTATCAATCTTGGTAATGGCAGTGACCAGGCGATTGGCGGTGTTGGTAATGACCTGCTCAACAACACCTCCGGCGAGACCATTATGATTGGCGACGATGGTCGTATCGTTAATGACTCGGAAGGGCGTTATCTCACAGTACGGACTGGTAGTACAACCATTGGCGGTAATGACCGTATTATTGGCGGCCTGAACCGCGACATTATGATGGGTGGTTTTGGTGATGATTATCTGGATGGTCAGGCTGGAGATGATCTGATCGGTGGTGATGGTACGCAGGTGACCCGCAGTCCATCCACCATTGTTATTGAAGCGGTAGATCTGTTCGCCGGTGGTGTTGATACCTTGATTGGTGGTTCCGGGCTGGATCGTATGCAGGGGCATTTCGGTGGTGACTTCTTTGATGGCAGTCTTAGTGAAGATGTCATAATTGGTGAATATGGCCGCTTTACCTTTGATGCCAATACCGATGCCCAGCAGGCGACATTTATTGTTTCCCTGGCACAAAATGGCCTTGACCTGATCAGGGGACAGCAGACTAACCTGTTCAGTAATTTTGCCCAACAGTTCTTTGCGGAATCTGGCCTTGGTCAGGTAGCACGAACCAGAGCGCTGGAAACCCCATTGTTCACAGAAGATGCGCAGAATGCCTTTGCCCGTTTAACACCAGCTTCTCAACAGAGAACTCTGGCTTCCGGGGAAGTGACTCCGACAGAGGTTGAAGCGGAACAGCAGGAAGTACCAGCGGGAGAGGTTCCAGTGAATGATCAACAGTTACCCGACGGAGAACCTATGCAGATGGAAGGGGAGCCTGCGGTAGAGCCAGATTGTAAAGTCAGTGGTGATAAGGTTGAAGGTGCCTGTAAACCAGCCGAAGGCGAACAAGAGTCTGAAAAAAGTTCAGAGGATATGGCTGAGCCATTGGAGCAACAGGGTGCGGGTATTGATTTAAAAGCCGCACTGGTTGGGTTTTCTGCTTGGGCAATGGTGAGACCGGCAAGAAAACAGAGGGTTGGTTGAGCTTCTAACCCGGATATTTCATAAACTGCCCCGAATCTCGCGCAGGACTTTGTCGCTCTAAGGGATTAGGGAAGGCCGTACCGGGGAGTACGGTCGACTGAGCAAAACTCCCTCAGAGCGGCAAAGGACAAGCGAGAGCGGGAGCACGTTTATGAAATATCCGGGTTAGAGCATTGAACGTCATTGTCCCATTAACTTCTTCACTATGCATGGTTAACTGGCTTTCAGTTTCCAGGGTGGTTTATTGTATTTAGGACTGGCATAAAGGCAGCTTGAGCCTTGGATCATAA
>NZ_JAHHPM010000311.1 GCF_024606345.1 Endozoicomonas sp. YOMI1 | reverse complement strand
AGAAGAAGGGGCAGCCGTGCCTTTTTATGCCTGTTTCAAACCCGAGCATCGCGTTCATTTGGCAGAAACATCACGCTACCTCTTCTTCAGCAGAAGCAACCTTCATCAACCCCAGCTCACGCAGATAGTCATTCAGCTCGCCAGCCACAGCTTCCAACTTTCCATTGATAACTTCCAACTCCGCTAGGACGGCGGCAATATCTACCTGCACTTCCGCCACCGAAGTATCGATATACCGCGCAATATTCAAGTTGTAATCATTACCAGCAATCTCACCCATCGGCACCAGACGACAATATTTCTCCTCCTCCACACCATTATGAAAAGCAGCACTGTGCGCCTCATGAATATGCTCAATATCCTGCGCCCGCAAACTGTGTTCTGGTTCTTACCCTCAGCAAACTCACCGCTGGCATCAATAAAGATCACCTTGTCCTTAAGGTTGGTGGGCTTCTGCTTATTGATAACCAACACAAAGGCAGGAATGCCGGTGTTACAGAACAGCGCCTCCGGTAGCCCAATCAACGCCTCAACTCAATACGGTCACCGGGCTGCTCGCTGGTGCCTTTCAGCAGCCCCTGGCGAATCTTGCCCTCTTCGCCGCCACGGAACAGCACGCCGTGGGGCAGTACTACTGCCATACGACCATCGTCTTTCAGGCTGGCCAGCATATGCTGGACAAAGGCCAGGTCGGCATAGCCACGGGGCGGGATGCCGTAACCGAAGCGTCCGTAGCGGTCGTAGACCTCTTTCTTGTAGTTGGGGGCCACCTCTTTCTCTTTGCCGTCTTTGCCCACTTTGGTTTTCAGGTTGACTTCCAGCGGCGTCCACCACTGTTTGGCGGAAAACGGCGGGTTGGCAATCACCCGGTCGAATACACGCACACTGTCCTGTTCCAGGTGCAGCGGCTCCACCAGGGTATTACCCCGGCGCAGGTCGGCATTCATATTGTGCAGGTAGAGGTTCAGCTTGCCGATGGCCCAGGTGCCCAGGTTGCGCTCCTGACCATAGAGCGCCACATTCGGCCGGCCCATGATCTGGCCGCCGGGCAGGTCGGCCACATGGTGGGCGCTCTCCACTAACATACCGCCACTACCAAAGGTGGGGTCGTACACGGTGTGGCCGGGCTGCGGGTCAAGCAGGCGCACCAACAGCTGCACCACCGGCTTGGGGGTATAGAACTCACCGCCTTTTTTGCCAGCGTCGTCGGCAAACTGTTTGATCAGGTACTCGTAGGCATCGCCCAGCATATCCGCCTTGTACAGGTGCTGGTTGCCCAGGTTGTAGCGGTTGAAATGGCGCAGCAGGCGGGCCAGCAGGTCATCCCCCAGCTTGGCTTTGTCGCCAAACTGAATGGCGGTGAGCACCCCTTCCAGATAGCTGTTGCGGGCTTCGATATCGCCAAAGGCCTCGTCGATCACCTCGCCGATGTTCTCGGTGCGCTCAATAATGTAATCCCAGCGTGCATTCAGCGGCACAAAGTAGTCACCGTCTTCTTCTTCAATCGCCATGGCCTCGGCCCGGGTGCAATCTTCATCGGCCATAATGGCGGCGACCTGTTCCTCAAATACGTCGTTCAACCGCTTGAGAAAGATCAGGCCGAAGATGTAATTCTTGAAGTCGGAGCTGTCGATGGAACCGCGCATGATATTGGCGGACTCCCAGAGCCAGGATTCCAGGGTTTCGAGGGTGAGTTTTTTCAACATAAAGGGTAACCGGTGGCGGGGCGGGCAAGCGGGGGTGTTGTTGACCTGGTGCTTCTGTCGGCCCATTAGTAGTAAATGGTCGTTAGGTTACCGTAAAGGGGGCTGCAGTGGTATAGGGGAGGGGAGACATAAACCGGGATATGGTGGTGCACAGTGAAGGCTGGTGAAGAGGTCTTACTATGGATTTTTAAAATACTTCTATGTAGCCCTGATAATTCAGGAAAGCTCCATTTCTTGGTATCTACTTCAAATCCGAGCATCGCGTAATAATAATGGTATTTTATTATGAATGAAATCAATCAACTAATAAAAGGTAACTACAAATTCGACCTTCCAGATACTAAGACAACAACCGAAAGCCTTCCTGAAGGGGCATTCTGTAGCCATCAAGTGCGTACTGAAAAAGGGGTACTCAATAAACTGAGCCAACTATCAAATCAAGAGTGCAAATCGCAGATTCTTACACAGCCTCTTATTACTTATGGCAGTATCAAGGAAGCTGATCAAAAGCTTTCAAATAGTCAGGCAGAAAAGCAAGCTAAAGCCGACACCCGGCACTCATATGAATTCAGCGTCAATGGCGACAAGCTTTCCAGTGAATCAGTAAAAATAGGAGAGCATTTTGCATTCGGATGTGCAGGAGCCGTTAGTACCGGGCAGCTCCTGACGCCTGAGAAAAATCTTGATGTCGCTATTAAAAAACGCAGTGTTAACACACCTGCACTGGAAAAATTGGCTGAGAAAGAACTTAGAATTTTAGAGGTATTGAAAAACAAAGAACATCCTAATATTGTCAAATATTATGGCTCTTTCAAAGAAAACAATAACCTCAATATGGTCTTTGAACTTGGAAAAGGCACATTAGAATCTTACATTAAGGAATCTCCTGAAAAAATTACACCGGAGTTGATTTCGGATCTTGCATTCCAGTTTTTGGAGGCAGCAGATTTTCTAGTGGCGAACAAAGTTATTTATTATGATTTCAAGCCAGCAAATATTTTGTTTGATGACGATTCTCAAACAGCCAGGCTTATTGATTTTGATAAATGTGAGTTGGCTGATAGTGCAGAGGATAAAAGACTATATTCCGTGCTTACTTCTATGGGCCTTGAGCTAGCAAAGCTACAGTTGAGAATGGATTATAAGGAGGTAAGCAAGGAGTACAAAAAGATAGCATCCAATTTTAAAATTATCTCTATGTTCTCTCCCCCTTCGGCTGATGGAGTTGGCGAGTTTAATTCAAATAAGGAATTATGGTCAAAGAATTTACCTTTGCCTACTAGGGAATTAATATCTGGTTTCCTTGTTGAGGATACTTCTTTCTCTAAAAAATTAATTGCAGGCAGATCAGCTATCAAAGATACTCCGGTTTCTGAATCGAGTGACACCTGAGGCTACCCTTGGTCTCGAGGGGTTCATGGTCCCTCTCTCCTCCCGGTCCACCACCATGACAAATAGATTTATGAACTGATATGGCAAGAGTTATACGCCCCTGTTCCTTGCTGCTGGTAAGAAGCACCGGGTCGATAGTGGACTTTCACCACCTAGTCCAGCCACCACCATGTGTAATGTGTACTGGAGCAGCGCCAATTGGTACTACGAGCCATACTCGGCGCAAAACGAAAATGCCCTGTGAGAACACGAGGTCGTAATCGTCAATTTGGCGGAGGGACAGGGATTCGAACCCTGGGAAGGCTATTAACCTTCGCTGGTTTTCAAGACCAGTGCTTTCAACCGCTCAGCCATCCCTCCAACAAGGATGATTTTTCTGTCACGAAGAATGAAGAAAAGTATGCTGAAATGGCGGAGGGACAGGGATTCGAACCCTGGGTGGGCTATTAACCCACGCCGGTTTTCAAGACCGGTGCTTTCAACCGCTCAGCCATCCCTCCGCGACGAGGCAAATACTACCTGAAATCAGAATTCTGTCAACGCCTTGATAAACGGTAATCTTTTTCTATGCTCCCAACTCAGGGAATGTGAAAAATAGTGGATAGTATTCAGATAGGCAAAATGTCAGGAATTGTTAAAACTATAGCCCCAGTAAATTGGTCTGATATAATGACTGGTATTACATCTATATAGAGGAATGACAATGATGGACCGCAAACCCGTAATGACCGCTGCTTCTACCAGCCTGGGTGCAGGCGTTGAAATCAATAAGGTTCTTCGCAATACCTATATGCTGCTGGGTATGACTCTGTTGTTCAGTGCTGTCACCGCCGGCGTTGCCATGGCTCTGCAGATCAGCCAGATGACGGCGCTGATTCTCTCTCTGGTTGGTTTTGGCCTGTTGTTCGTCGTTAACAAGACCGCTGATTCTGGCAAGGGTATTGTCGCTGTTTTTGCCTTTACCGGTGTGCTCGGTGCAGCCCTGGGGCCAATGCTTAACCATTACCTGGGTATGGCTAATGGTCCATCCCTGATTATGCAGGCCCTGGGTGGGACAGCCGTGGTGTTCTTTGCGCTCTCTGGCTATGTCCTGACCACTCGTAAAGACTTCTCCTTTATGGGTGGCTTCCTGATGGTTGGCTTGATTGTCGCTGTGGTTGCCAGTATTGCCCTGATCTTCTTTAACGTCCCTGCTGCCAGCATGGCGTTGTCTGCCCTGATTGTGCTGCTGATGTCCGGTTTTATCCTGTTTGACACCAGCCGTATTATCCATGGTGGTGAGACTAACTATATCCGGGCTACGGTTTCCCTTTACCTGGATATCTATAACCTGTTTACTTCGCTGCTCCACCTGCTGGGTGCCAGTAGTGACGACTGATGTCTGGTTTTGATTTTATCGGGCCCCGCCATTTGGTGGGGCTTTTTTTGTTTGGCAGGGTTGGCTATTTTTTATTTCTGTTAACGTAAGGTTATTGATATGAAGTTTGCACTGGCCGTGTATGGCGCTCCGGCCAACAGTCAGGCGCCACAAAGTGCATTGCATTTTGCCCGGGCTTTGGTGGCCCAGGGGCATGAAATTGTCCGGTTGTTTTTTTATCAGGATGGGGTGAACACGGCGACAGCCATTGCCCAGCCACCTCAGGATGAGTCCAATCTTTCTGAAGAGTGGCAACAGTTTGTACAGGCCCATAATCTGGATGCCGTGGTTTGCATTGCTGCTGCATTAAGGCGGGGTATTGTGGATCAGGCAGAATCTGACCGTTATGAACTGCCGGGTCATAATCTCCGCAAGGGTTATGAACTTTCCGGTCTGGGGCAGTTGCTTGACGGAGCACTGATGGCCGATCGATTTATCACCTTTGGAGCCTGAGATGAGTCATTCTGTGTGCGTTATTTCGAGCCGGGCACCTTACAGTGGGCAGTCGGCCCGTGAGGCTCTTGATATGGCACTGGTATCAGCCTCTTATGATATTGAGACCAGTCTTTTACTGATTGGCGATGGTGTCTATCAGTTATTGAAAGGGCAGGAGACCGGTCAAATTCCCCGTAAGAATCTTGCCGCCATGCTTCAGGTGCTGCCTCTATATGGCATAGATACCATTCATGTGGATCAGGTGTCTCTGGGTGAACGGGGAATCAGTTCTGATGTGCTTCAGGAAGGGGTGACAGTTCTTGCCGAGGGCGAGTTGCCTCTGTTTATCCAACAGCATTCCAGGGTGTTTAATTTCTGATGAGTACGCTGCATACCGTTACTAAGCCAGGTCAGGTAATGGCACTCTGTGCTCGTGCTGTTGTCAGCGGCGATTCTGTATTGTTGATTGAAGATGCTGTTTATGAACTGCTGTCACCGCCAACCGGGCTGAATGCTTTACCAGATAGCTGCTCTGTGTATGTGATGGATATCGATGCAAGGGCTCGCGGAGTGGAGGTGTCTGCGCCGTTTGAAGTCATCGACTATGACCGCTTTGTTTCATTATGTGTTGATAATGAGAAAGTGTTGTCATGGTTTTGATTTATATTATCCAATCATATTTTTTGAGTTTGAAGCATCTAACTCTCGAGTTTTTTTCACCATAGGCCGTGGTATGCTGAACATCTGTTTATTGTGTTTACTGACACTGGCTTTGACATTATCTGCCTCTGAGGAAATCCCTTTGAAAGCTCCGGTCGCTCGAAAAATTCCACATTCCATTATTCAGCACGACCAGACCCGTATCGATGAGTACCACTGGTTGCGGGATGAGCACTGGCAAAAGATTGTGGCAGGAGGTCTGGATTTTAAAAATCCGGAGGTGCTGGCCTATCTTCACGCTGAAAGTGATTATAAAGATGCCCAAATGAAAGACAGCAAGGTCGTTCAGCAGCAGCTTTATCAGGAAATTCTGTCCCGGATAAAGGAAGACTATCAGTCCTGGCCCGTTAAAAAAGGGGATTTTCTGTATTATTACCGGGAAGAGAAGGGGAAGAACTATCCCATTCTCTGTCGTCGTCATGGCTCGATGGATTTGCCTGAAGTGGTTTATATGGACGTTAACAAAGAAGCCGATGGTAAGGATCTCTATATGTTTGGCCCTTCCCTCACTAACCGGGCAAATACCTTTCTTGCTTATGGTTATAACCTGACCGGCTCCATGGAGCGAAGTATTCGGGTTCGGAATCTGGAGACCGGGCAGGACAGTGAGTGGACCTTCCATAACAGTACTGGCTCAATACTTTGGATTGATGATGAGCACCTGCTGGTGGTTGAGCGTGATGAGCAGGCCCGTGGTAAAAATATCTACAGAATTAATATTCATCAGGGACCGGAAAAGAAAGCGCTGGTGTTCTCCAAACCTGATGAGTTTGATGGGATGTTTCTTTCGCTATCGGAAACCACAGACCATGAATACGTTATGGTTTATCTCAACAGCGGTTCCAGCCAGGTGGTCTATGTTTCTCCCCGCGCCGCAGTAGATTTCCATCTGTTTGCCCATGGCACTGATGACGTGGTGTTTAACCTCGATCACTATCTCGATCACGACAGAGATGACTTTTATATTCTCACCAATCTTAATGGTGCCAATAACTTCCAGCTGTATAAAACATCGGTAAACCAATGGGAGCAGAAGCATTGGCATCTGATTCAGGCCGAAAGTGACACCATCAGCCTTACCGATATTCATTTCTACAATCATTACCTGATTATTGAGCAGAAAAATAACGAAAAAGCGCTGGATGAGCTGGTGGTACAGGACATGGTGTCTGGCAACAGGCAGACTGTATCCATGCCTGATGAAGCCTATGAACTGGATTTTTCCGGTGACTGGGATCATAACGCCACAACCGTTCGGCTGGATTATTCTTCACCCGTTATGCCCAGTACCGTTCTTGAGCTGGATCTGAAGACCGTTCAAACCACAGCGGTCTACACTCGTGAGACGCCCAACTTTGACCCGGAAAAATATGAGGTTAAGCGGGAGTATGCCACCGCCCGGGACGGTGAGCGTATTCCGGTAACTATTATTCATAGCAAAGGTCTGGTGAAGGATGGCTCTCATCGTGCCCTGGTTTACGGTTATGGTTCCTACGGTTATGGTATGACTGCTGGTTTTTCATCAAAGCTCTTCAGCCTGGTGGATCGTGGTTTTGTTTATGCAACGGCACACATTCGTGGCGGTGATGAAAAAGGCTATCAGTGGTATCTCAATGGCAAAATGCGCCATAAGATGAATACCTTCAATGACTTTATTGATGCTACTGAGTATCTGGTCAGGCAGGGGTATACCGGTAAAGGGCAGATTGCGATCAATGGTGGCAGTGCCGGTGGCTTGTTAATGGGAGCGGTGACCAACCTGCGTCCGGATTTGTTTGGTTGCGTGGTTGCCGATGTGCCTTTTGTTGATGTTATTAACACCATCAGTGATGCATCCTTGCCATTGACTCCACCGGAATGGGAAGAGTGGGGCAATCCTGTCACCAGTGCCGACGACTTTGATTATATTATGCAGTACTCTCCCTATGACAATGTGCGGGCAGGGGATTATCCCCCGATGCTGTTTAATTCCGGGATATCCGATGAGCAGGTCACCTACTGGGAACCGGCCAAGATGGTGGCGCGCCTGAGGGATTTAAAAACCGATGATAACCTGTTGCTATTAAACATGAATATGCATGCAGGCCATGCGGGTGCCAGCAAGCGTTATGAATGGATTGATGAAGAAGCTTTTAACTACGCCTTTATCCTCAAGTGTTTTGGCATGAAGTAGCGTTAATCGATGGATTGATTGTGTGAATCATCGTTCTAGGAGGCTGTCCGAGAATAGCGCCCGTCTAGGCGACCCCGTAGCGAGGATGGC
>NZ_JAHHPM010000310.1 GCF_024606345.1 Endozoicomonas sp. YOMI1 | reverse complement strand
AATGCTCAGGTTTAGATAACTTTGAGCAGGTTTGAGCAAGTTTTTAGGAGCGGTTGATCCGCTTTGCCAACTCATCCGACACAGAGTCAACGCCATCCTGAAAAACAGCATTGCCGTGGCGGCCACGGCAATGGCCGCCGCACTTGTTCCCATGAACTTTTTCTTTAGGCATCTGTCCAACCATAGTCATGATTGTTAAACACTCGACTATTTACAAATCACAAGCTTAAAGGAATAAGAGTATGCAGAGCCTTCCCATCATATCGAAGGAAACTATCGGTGCAGCTTTCGAATTGCGGCTTTATGGCAGTAAATCCAGCAAGCCTTTCCTTTTGTTACAAGCCAGTTATGAAGGCTGCTACCATTGTTTTATCAGCCATTTTTTTGCCGGCAAGTCAATCAAGACCGCAGATTTTAAACCAGTTTCGGCAGTCTTTTCCAACGCTGACACCTGTCACATTCATGCACCGAACCGCACCTTCCGGTTCCATGCTCGTCCAATCCCCGACATTAATTCTCTGCTCTCTCCAAAGCCGGATGCTCAGACTGAAGCGACAAGCACGAACAATCCCCCTGCCGTTAATGGCTCCACCGTCGTTGATATTGTTGATAACACAGCATTACTACCAAAGGTTGCCGCCCATCCCGGCAAGCACCAGCCGTTAACTCCGGAAGATTTACCGTCACCGCCGGAGTTCGAACACACACACATCAGGGATCACTCTTACGCCATATCAGGGAAGTTTTAAAAATGGATACCAACCCCGTTAGCCAAACTAATGGCTATACCACTTTAGCTACTGCGACTAATGATCCGGCAGAAAAAGGCACCAGCAATGGTGTCGCCATTGTTCCTGCCCGGGACTTATCTCCATTACTGGCTCTGCCAAGGGAAATGATATCCCGGATTGTGGATTATTTATCGCACAGAGATGTAATGGCGATAGAAGAAACCTGTCGGTATTTACGGGATATAGCCGCCCCGATTCTGACGGCCAGAAGCAGGCCATGGTACAAACACTTCGAGCCATTACAACAGCAGCAATTCACCCAGATCGCCAAAAATATCAGTAAGCATGAACTAAGAGCCTGGCTGATGCAGTTTACCCGGGATGAAATGCTTGTCAGCAGTCTTTGTCGCCAGCTGGCTGAGGAGATGACAGACGAATTTGAGGCCCGGAACCCACAAAATATAACATTGTTCCCTCAACGCCTGTTTTACCTGGTGGGTCAATTCATGAATGACTCTCCAGTTTTGCAACCGGTTTTAGTATCAGACATTCAGTGCAAGTCCTATAAAGTCGACAAAGCCACACTCAGTCACGGTGCCAGCTACCTGGTGACCAACTGTTATGGCGCCGATTGCAGTGCCAAAATTCATGTCCTGGCAGCGAAGAATATTGGCTACCTGCAGATCCCCATTCCCCATGGAGGCTGGGTCAGGCAGGTCACCCTCAGCGCTGATAACTGCCATTTACTGAGTCACTGTACCACCCGGATGGTAAAAATCACCAGCCGTTCTGCCAATAACTGCTGGGCAGAGCAACTCGCCATTTCCCATAAAGACGAGATCAGATCGGCTACCTTCAGCCCCGACAGCAGAAATGCAGTGACGGCCAGCGGCGATAACAGTGCATGCATCGGCTCAGTAGACCAAGATGGCCGCTGGGCATTAACAGCGAGGATTACCCATGATGGGGATGTTCGTTCAGCAAACTTCAGCCCTGATAGCACCTTGTTAGTAACCGCCAGCGAAGACCACACTGCCAGAATCTACCGACGTGCAGATAACGGCACCTGGCGGCGAATAGCCACCCTGCAACATAATGGCAAAGTCATCTCAGCCAAGTTCAGCCCGGATGGCAAGCATATCATCACCGTCAGCGATAATCAGAATAATGATTCTGGTCAGACAGCAACGATTTACAGCGTTAACCCCGATGGCCGCTGGACAAAAAAAGCCGTTATTACCCACTCCGGCAGGATCTGCTCAGCCAGCTTCAGCCCCGACAGCCGCCATGCGGTGACGGCCAGTCGCGATCACACAGTCAACATCTTCAGTTGTGATACCGACAATAACTGGCAGATAAAAGAGGTCATTAAACATACCGGACGGGTTTCCTCTGCCAGCTTTAGCCCCAATAGTCTCCTGCTAATAACAACCAGTGATCACTCGGCGAAAATCTACGGGTTTGATGCAAACCAAAGGAGCTGGTCAGAGCAACTGACCATTGAGCATAAATATAAAATCAGTTCCACCCAGTTCAGTGCTGATAACCGCCATATTTTGGCAGTATCCGGCAACGACTCAGAAAAACCCAACAACCATTGCACAGCCAGCATCCACTCTCGTAACGCCAGTGGGGAGTGGCTGCAAAGCGCCAATATTGAGCCAGAGAGCGGGGTCTATTCAGGCCAGTTCAACCACGATGGCTCCCATGTTGTCATCAATGAGTGTGCAGGCAAAGCCCTGATCCTTGGCTATGAGGCAGATGGCAAATGGTCCCATAAAGCCGGCCTGGACCATCAATACGCGCTCAACTCAGCAGAATTCAGCGCCAACAGCAGCCACCTCGTCACCATTAGCCGTAGGGGTAAGCAAATTAAAGTCTGGCGCCTTTACGGAAAGGATGTAGCGCCACCGTCGCCCACGAAACGTAAACATGTAGCGTCACCGGTATTGCCGCCTGTGGGCAAAAAGGCTCGCAAGTCCGGTCCGCAGGTGAATGGATAAAGTCTGTCTGAGCATAGCGCCCGTAGCCAGTGGCATCAATTAACGGGGCTTATTTTCTATTTTTCCAGGTCAGTTCAGACTGAATCGATTTCATCCTGAGCCAGGTAGCGCCACTCCCCGGGCCTCAGGGATAAATCAAGGGCAATATCCCCAACCTGTTCACGATGCAGACTCATCACCTTATTGCCGATGGCCGCAAACATACGCTTAACCTGGTGATATTTACCCTCAGTAATGGTCAACAATACCTCTGAGGGTGCCAGAACTTCCAGTAACGCAGGTTTGGTCAGTGCCTTCTCACTTTTCAGTTCAATACCGCTGGCAAACTGCTCAATCAGTTCTACAGTCTTATCTTCCGGCAGAGGGTCGGCTAATTGAACACGATAGCGCTTGCCACACACTTTCACAGGTGAGGTCAATCGGTGAGACCATTGCCCATCATCGGTAATCAGTACCAGCCCTGTAGTATCTGCATCCAGACGGCCAGCGATATGGAGTGAGTAGGCCTTGGGAATATCCAGCAACGACAGAACCGATGGATAGACCTCATCCACATTGGAACAGAGCGTATCTTCGGGTTTGTTGAGCATGATATAGCGAAGCCCGCGAGTTTTAACCAGCTCACCCAGTAAACGGACTTCACAGTTATCCGGTACCTTGAAGGCACTGTTTTTCACCACAATGCCATCGCAGGTCACCTCACCTCGGTGCAGACATTTTTTGGCATTGGCACGTGAGAGCTCAGTACTTTCGCAGAGGTATTTATCTAAACGCATTCGGGGAAGACTATGCCTGAAAAGCGGGATGGTAATATTAAAGGAGCGTTATAGCCAGTAACAATGCAGGGAGTTGGTGAACATTCGCGCATATCAATTATCAATAAGCCCGGCAGGCTCCTGGTGACCTGATCGCCATTTTTTTGCAAAGTAGTTAATTGCTTGACTGTTAAATTTTATAACCTGAAAGATCAGCACTAACATCCACATCTGATGTCCTGGCAATAATTGGAACTATTTCCTGGGCTAATGATGTTGATTCTATAAAACCAATGCTTTTCTTTTAAGCCAAGAACTGGAACCCCATTGCTTTAGCCACCCCAAACCACTCACTATTTTATGAATTTTCACATATTGGCTTTTCACGTCATCAGTCATAAAATGCATCACCATTTATTCCCCTTATAAAAAATCGTATTTCCCCTATGGCCGAGGAACTCCCCATTGCTATTTTCTGAGCTGGCTCTCCATGAACGGGTGCAAAAAGCACTCTATGAACTCGGGTTTGAACAGGCCACCCCGGTTCAGGAACAAACCCTGCCCCTGGCCATGACCGGCAAGGATCTGATGGTCAGCGCAGAAACCGGCAGTGGTAAGACCGCCGCGTTTCTGCTGCCCATGCTCAACCATATGCACACCACCCCTTCGCCCAAAACCAGCACCCGGGCACTGGTGCTCGTTCCTACCCGGGAGCTGGGCCTGCAGGTGTTGAAAGAGTGTGAAGCACTGGCTCGCTACACCTACATCAAGGCAGGGCTGATCGTTGGTGGTGAGGACTACCGCCATCAGGTGAACACTCTGCGCAAAAACCCGGAGATCCTTATTGCCACCCCCGGCCGCCTGATTGAGCATATAAAAAACGGCAACCATGATTTCAACGACCTGGAATACCTGGTACTGGATGAAGCGGACCGCATGCTGGATATGGGCTTTGGTCCCGACGTATTGAGCATCGTTGAACAGTGCCATGGCGAACGCCAGACGTTCCTGTTCTCAGCGACCCTGGAAGCCCGGGGCCTGGGTGAAATGGCCTCCCGGGTATTGAACGATTCAACCCGTCTGAAGCTGAATTCTGTCCGGGAAAAACACGCCAATATCCACCAGCAGATTATTCTCTCGGACGATACCGCCCATAAAGAAAAACAGCTGATCTGGCTGCTCCGGAATGAAACCTATGACAAAGCCCTGGTGTTCACCAATACCAAAGCCCGGGCTGAGGAATTTGTTGGCAAAATCCGGGTGAAAGGCCTGAAGGTCGGCGTACTCCACGGGGACATGGACCAGCGGGCGCGTAAGCACATTATGCGCCTGCTGCAGGATGGCAAGATCAACATTCTGATTGCTACCGATGTCGCGGCCCGCGGTCTGGATATCAAGGGTGTAGAACTGGTTATCAACCTGGAAATGGCCCGTAATGGTGATGACTATGTCCACCGGATTGGCCGTACCGGGCGTGCCGGGGAACAGGGGCTGGCCATCTCCCTGATTGGGCCGGACGAATGGAATCGGATGTCGGGTATTGAACGCTACCTCCGGCTGCGTTTTGAGAAACGTGCCATCAAAGATCTGCTGGGCAGCTATAAAGGCCCCAAAAAGCTGAAGAGTTCTGGCAAAGCCGCCGGCAAGAAAAAACCGGCCGGTAAAAAAGGTGCGGGTAAAAAACAGTCGGCGGATAAACAACGTCACCGGGATAAGAAGAATGTAGGCAAACGTCGTACACCGGCGGCCGATGCCAAACCCGCTTCTGCAACCACCACTTCAACTGATTCCGGTTTTGAACCACCCAGGCGCAGGAAATAATACAACCTATGAGCAATAACCTACCTTTTTCCGCTCTTGGGCTGGATGAGTTGCTGATTCAGGCAGTTAATGAAGCGGGCTACCAGAATCCTACCCCGATTCAGGCCAAAGCGATCCCCATGGCCCTGACGGGCCGTGACCTGATGGCATCAGCCCAGACCGGTACCGGTAAAACCGCCAGCTTTACCTTGCCAATTCTGCACCGACTGGCGCAAATGAGAGCCAGTAAAGCCATCCGCGCCCTGGTGCTGGTTCCTACCCGGGAACTGGCCATTCAGGTTGACAATAGTTTCCAGACCTATGGCAAGCACACGGCTATCAAGACAGCTGCCGTCTATGGTGGCGTAAACATTGACGATCAGTTGCAGGTTCTGAATAAAGGCGTTGATGTCCTGGTGGCGACGCCGGGTCGCCTGGTGGACATGATCAACCGACAGCATATCCAACTGGACAGTTTGAGAATACTGGTGCTGGACGAAGCCGATCGCATGCTGGATCTGGGCTTCCGTGACGATATTCAACGCATTGTGCAAAACGCGCCGACAAAACGTCAGAACCTGCTGTTCTCCGCCACCTTTTCCAAAGACATAAAACAGCTGGCCCATGAATTCATGCGCCATCCGGTAAAGATTGAATTGGAAACCCCGAACTCTGCCGCTCAAACCGTGTCCCAGTCTTTCTACCCGGTAGACCAGCAGGACAAACCGGAGATTCTCAGCTATCTCATCCATGGTGGTCGCTGGCAGAAAGTGCTGGTGTTTGTCCGCACCAAAAAAGCCGCCAACAAGGTTGCCGAGCTTCTGGCAGAAGACGGCATCAATGCCCAGGCCATTCACAGCGATAAAAGTCAGTACCTGCGTATTCGCACACTGGAAGATTTTAAAGATAACTATTTTGATGTTCTGGTAGCGACGGATGTGGCAGCCAGAGGCCTGGATATCGAACAGCTGCCGCTGGTCATCAATTATGATCTTCCCAAAGTTCCGCAGGACTACATTCACCGCATTGGCCGCACCGGTCGCGCCGGACAGAAAGGCAGGGCTATCTCCCTGGTTAACCCGGAAGAGAAAAAGTTATTGGCCGGCATCCGGCAGCTGATCAAAAAACCGCTGGAAATTGAACCTCTCCCCTACTTTGAAGATGGCGAGGTTCGTCCCGCTGAGATTGATGAGCCAGTCAGTAAAACCCGAAACAAGCGGGCCAAAGCTGACCTGAAAACAGGAAAGCCTGCAATAAAACAGCGTTCGGGTAATAAATCACGGAATGGCAGCACCAGAAAGCCTTCAGGCACTACGCCCAAAGGAAAGAAAAGGCCTGCTGTCTTCTCTGGGAAAAAGCGGAAGTCCTGACCAGAAGCGCTGATTGATTTCAGCCAGATGAAAAAGCAATAAGCCGGGAATACCCTGCCTCTGCTGGCCGGGAATTGCCACCAAAGAAAGCGGGTGAAAAAGGTCGCATACAATGCAAGATATTATTGAAGAACTTCGGGAACGCGCTCTGGATGTCTCAGTCCCACTGGAACTGCCGGATGAAGACCAGCTGGTTGAAGTGGAAGAACAGATTCTGATCCCTCTCCCCTACGAACTCCGAGAGTTTCTGCTGCAAGTCAGTGATGTCATTTATGGCTCCATTGAACCGGTGACAGTCTCCGATCCCCAATCCCATACTTATCTGCCGGAAGTCGCTGCCAATGCCTGGGCTGAAGGTCTGCCGAGAGAGCTGATTCCCATTTGTGAATGCAACGGTGAATACTATGGCATTTCCGAAGAAGGGGAAGTGGTTCGCTGGGCTGATGGTGAAGTTACTGACGACAGCTGGCCATCGATCTGGTTATGGGTCCGGGATATCTGGCTGGAGAGCTAATATCTAAAAGAACTCTGATCATTATGGCCATGGCAGTGGATTAGGCAAAACCACAGCATGGCCAAAGAGATGGAGTGTGCCGCCGTTGCTGCAACCGCTCATCTTTACGGTATCGACTTTCTGCCCATCAAATCCGTGACAGATCATGTCGATTTCCATTGCTCATAAATATTTCCCTGGTCTGAAGGTTCTCCC
The DNA here is from genome assembly GCF_024606345.1 of Endozoicomonas sp. YOMI1. GTDB lineage: Bacteria > Pseudomonadota > Gammaproteobacteria > Pseudomonadales > Endozoicomonadaceae > Endozoicomonas. The sequence goes on along the minus strand of NZ_JAHHPM010000310.1, from coordinate 795 downwards.
AATATAACAGCGCCAAGATTATCTTTACTTATACAAATCCTGGTTATTTCATCTAAGGCGTTGTGGGTAACGAACATTTCGATGAATTGATCAAGTCTAACAGCTGCTTCCGTTCCTTGAAATTCACCATTCAAAAATTGTTCTACCTTTGATTTGTTTTGTTCTGCATTGTACCAGTTTAGAATTGGGTTGACTTGTTTAGGGACCCATAAGCCATAACCTCGAAATGCACCAGAACCATATAAAATTCCACAAAGCTGCACAGCAAAACGATCATAAACTTCTTTACCCATCAGATTTTTCAGCTGATCATAAGCAGCCCATTCCTGTTCGATAGCGATTTCAGTTGAATCGGTTGGTACAGAGCCATGGGCAACCTTAGGCTCAACAACAGTTATGGTGTCATGCTCGGCTAAGTCTTTTTTAATATTGCCACCTAATCTGTCAGATGAACTGTTATTAATGTATTTTTTTGCCAGGCTATCGCTGCTTGAAGCAGCATGAGTGTTTGAAAAGCCAGAAGCTGCCTGAGATAAGTTTGTAGAGTTATTTACTGGTTGCATATTAATAACTTCATTGACTGGTTAATTTCCCGGTAATTCACCAGAAGGCTGTCGGAGAATAGCGCCCGTAGCGAGGATTGCAAGAAAGAAATTGCGGCTAAAAATTTCTGATTCTGAGGACAATAGCTGGGCTATCCCAGAATATCCGCAAGCCAGTCAGAACGGTCATAATCAGACCAGCTAATCAATTCATCCAGCCCAAGCAGATCTTTAATTTTCTTCTCATAGGTTG
>NZ_JAHHPM010000309.1 GCF_024606345.1 Endozoicomonas sp. YOMI1 | reverse complement strand
GCTCGGCAATCGCTCGTTCAACGCTCGGCTCGTCCCAGTTAAGGTCTGCCGCCATGTAGCCTTTTGGCATCCTGAAGATACCAATCAGGTTCCCGTGACCGGTGGTCAACAGGTAAAGCGCCAGCAGTTTGGCTTTATCTGACAATGACTGAATATCATCACTGATCCAGAACTGCCCTGAGACCTTGCCAAAGTCCTTCATACACAACCTCCATCAGCTGCTCCCCGGCCAAACCACCGATTGGTCTTCCGCTTTACCTGCTCATTTTTCTCCAGCCAGTTGGTTATGAAGCGAGTGAACCGGCCTTCACTGCACCCGGGGAAACGATCCTTCATGTAGGCATAAGCATTGATCAGCTCCTGCTCCACATTGATGCTGGGGTAGGTTTTCACCAGTTCATCATAGAGATCGTGGGTCATTTCAAAGTGCGGGTGATGACCACGGATTGGCCATGGAATCTCATACCAGTAGAGTGGCAGGGCTTCCTCGTTCAGAGTGTCTTCTTCATTCAAACTGCCTTCGCTAAGGCGCTTCTGGTCAGGTTGTATCATTTCCAAAATCCATTTATGCGTGTTACGGGAAATATCTTATCCGCATTTTTGGAATAATAAATCAATTAAAGCCACCATATTGGCTGAATGACAGCCATTATCCTCAACACTGTGACTTAATGCTTCCTGAAGCAGGTGTTAGAGTGTTGCTAAAGAATCACAAATAATGGAATAACACCGTGACAACCCAGTGGTACGAACGAGCCCGACAGAAAGCGTCCGAATTAAAAATATCTGATGTACAGCTAGCCCAAAAGATTGGCTGGGGGAAGTCGATTGTGAATGCCTGGATGAACGGCAACCGTCCTATAAAGCTGGAACAGAAAATGGCCATTGCCGATGCGTTAGGCGTCACGGTTTGCTGGCTGGATACCGGCGAGCAAGAGAAAAACCCGCATGCCATCCCGCTCATCACCCTGGATGATGTGAAAGCGATTCGTCAGCAAATAGAAGAGAAACAGCAGGCCATTAAAACTGATCCAGGCATACTGTTTCCCATTGTGGAATCCGGTAGTAAGAGCTTTCTTATCCGACTGGACAATGACAGTATGATTGATCCCAATAATGCTCAAATCAGGCATATACCCTCCGGAAGCCATGTCCAGATTGATGTGGAGCAAACCCCGACACCGGGAAAAATTCTTCTGATTGAACACGACGGCCGCATGATGCTGCGGGTCTGGCAACGAATGGATGCCAATGAACATATTTTCAGAGTGATCAATCCGTTATACCGGGATCTGACCATTTCCTATCGGGGCAATATTATGGACATATACCAGGGCACAGCCGTTGGTTTTAGTTGCCCCCTATAGCGGCCAGTACAAAATCAGCACTCCGGGCTGCTGTCCATAGAGTTTAATGCAGCGGCCATCTACTATCTGCTTGTCATCCTGCCAGACAACACCATTGAGAGCATCGCAATACAGTTTCGCCACATTATCAAAATCAGGCTTAACCCCGGGCCGAATCTTGCCCGCCATTGCCTGTTGCTGTTTAGGCTTTGACCAACTTTTCGGCACCGGGAATACAGCCAGCACCAAAACCCCTACCGAACCGGTTAGCATGCCTTTGTCTCTCTGATTTTCCGCAGCCAACCGGACAGATTGCTCTGCCTGCTTTGTGGCAGAGGGCGTATAACAGCGTCCGCTGCGGGTAAACCGTGGCCGGCCCTTTCCCACTGGTACCGAATCAATAAAAATGGAAGATAAATCCAATTTATTGTCCAAATTAATCTCTGACTGCACCGTTATTGGAAGCCACTCTACCCACTCCTTTGCCAGATCCATTCCTGCCACCTCAAAAAAACTTCCTGCAACTCCTTAATAAACAGGCAATTAAAAAAACTTTATAGCCTATAACTATCAAGTTATTACTACCAATTTATAAATATTATCTATTCCGCATTTGCGGAATAAACTTCCGCATTATATAAATTTATTACAGATTCAGATCCAAATTAATAAAAAACAGGAATACCAATGGACGTAGTCACTCACGACCTCAACCGGCATCTCAATACCATTGATGACAGGGAAGCCCTCGAAGAGACCATTGAGTCCGAACTTGAACGGATTGAAACCCACATTCAGGAACAGATCGAAGATCACAAGCCCATCATTGCCGGTTTTGGCGCTCTGACCCCGGGCAGTTTCCTTACCCTGGAAGAATTCCATCCCATGCAAGGTTATCGCTGGCTGGCCGTGAAGCAGCTGGTGCATGACTGCAACGACGAAAATACCCGCCTTTCTGGCTGGGATGTTATCAACTATGCGAGCAAACGAGGTTATTGCCGTGGTTAAGCAAATAAAGACTGAAGAAGTAAACCGCCTGGAAGAACCGGTCATCACCGGGATTAGTGACTGGCTGAACATCAATCAGTACACCTACGACTACGGCAAGGTATGCATCCTGAAAGATCGCATTGCCAGCAATATCACGCCGGATATGACGGTGCTCCAGATCTATCGGGTCATCAGGGATGAAATCACCGCATGGCGTAAGGATCCGAAAACGGCAGATGCCGTGATCGTTGATTTCCGTGCCTGGTGTGAGCTGCATCGCACACTATCCAGCACATTGGAAAAGAGTTTCCGGATGGAAATTGCCGACCAGGTGCTGGCCGTCAGAAATCGCATTCACCGGGACGAGGCCTTTCGCCATGCCAGCTAAAAAGAAAACCGAACTGATTGAATCCACAGAAGTGTTGCCTGTGGATAAACCTGAATCTTCTGCACTGTCGGAAGTGGGTCAGATTATGCATTCCGCCATTACCCAGAATGCCAGCATCGACACACTGGAACGGGTAATGAGCCTGTACGAACAGAGCCAGTCCATTGTTGCACGACAACAGTTTAACGAAGCCTTTTCCCGTTTTCAGCAAGAGATGCCAGTGTTTAAAAAGAACAAGACCGCTGCCTTTAACACCAATAATGGCGGTCGCATGGAGTACTCCTACGCCTCCATTGATGATGTGGTTGCTGCGGTTCAGCCGGTTCTTCACCGCTACGGACTGAGCTACTGGTTTGAGCAACAGCAGAATGGGCCAAACATCATCATCACCTGCAATCTGACCCATGTATCCGGCCACACCATCTGTAACACGGCCACGGGCCCTATGGACAACACCGGTAAAAAAAGCGCCCTGCAACAGATCGGCTCTACCGTGACTTATCTGAAGCGTCAGACTCTGGTCGGGATTCTTGGCGTGGCCTGCACTGCACCGATGATGACACCGATGGCTATGTGCCCGATATGAAGGACTCGACCCAGCCACCGGCTCAAAACCATTACCCCGATAAAGACTTCAAACGCCTGTTACCAGAATGGAGGGCATCCATTGAGTCCGGCCAACAGAGTGCAGATCGGATAATCCGCAAAATAAATTCCAAAGCGCCAGCCACCCCACAACAAGTACAACAACTGAAAGCCATCCAACCCAGAGGCCACTAAATGGAAATTCTCGATATCCAGCAGGGGACGCCTGAATGGCTCGCCCTGCGCCAGAATCATTTCACCGCCAGCGAAGCACCGGCCATGATGGGCGACAGTCCGTTTCTCAGTCGTGACCAGCTGCTGCATCAAAAGAAAACAGGCAGTACCCCAGAGGTAAACGAATTTCAGCAAAAGAAATTCGATGCCAGGCATCGGGCCGAAGCAGAAGCCCGACCGTTGGCAGAAAAAATAGTCGGAGCGGACCTATTTCCAGCCACCGGTGTCACCATCATCGACGATTTACCTCTGCTGGCCAGTTTCGACGGACTGACCATGATGGAAGACCTGGTCTTTGAGCACAAGCTCTGGAATGAAAAGCTGGTTGCCCAAATTGAAGGGGAAGGCATTGAGCCTGACTATTACTGGCAGTTAGAACAACAGCTACTAGTTAGCGGTGCCGAACGGGTATTGCTTGTCTGCTCTGATGGCACCTCCGCCAAGCTGCGCTATGTCTACTACGAATCCCACGATCATCGTCGTGAGGCCCTGATCGCCGGATGGAAACAGTTTCAGGAGGATCTGCAGAATTTCGAGCCGGAAACACCTATACAGGTACTGGAAGGCGAAGTAATTCAGGACACCACGGCACTGGTGGTACAGCTGGATGGATCCGTGATTGATTCCAACCTGCACCTGCTGGAAGAACAGATCTTCAAACGCATTGATTCCGTCAAATCAGCACTGGTGACCGATCAGGATTTTGCTGATGCCGAATCGGCGGTGAAGTTTTTCAAAAAGACAGAAACGAAGTTGAAGGACGGCAAAGAGACTGCGCTTGCCCAGGTACCGGACATCGCCCGACTCTTCACCCGTATCGACCACCTGACCGAAGCCATGGCTACCAGACGTAAGTCTCTGGATAAGCAGGTCAAGCATCAGAAGCAGCACATCAAAGACAGCATCGTACTGAAAGCCGTCACTACCCTGGAAAAAGAACGTCAGGTGATTAATACCGAACTTACTCCCGGCTGGATCGCTGCAGTGGTTATGCCTGCTGATTTTCAGGAGGTGATCAAGGGGAAAAAGAGTGTCGCCAGTATGCAGTCAGCGGTAAATGATCGGCTGGCACAGGCTCGGATCGAACAGAAGCAGCAGGCACAGGACGTAAAAAACAATCTGGCGATGTACCGGAAAATAGCAGTGAATAAGGACTACCTGTTTCCGGATCTGGATGTGCTTCTCCATAAAGAGCAAACCGACCTGATGGCCATTATTGAACTGCGGCTGAACCAGGAAGCCAAGCAGAAGGTAGCTGACAAAGAACCCGAAAAAGGCGAAGACCAACCCGATCTGCTTTACACCAATGGCGAAGTCACCGAAGAAATCCTGACCGATGATATCCACGCCATGGAAAAGTGGCTCGGCAAAGGCTCACTGGACTGCTACCGCTTTGACCGCCACGGCAACGAATACCGCATCGAACTGATCATCCGCCGTGCTGCACTGATCACCCCCGCTCAACAACTTTCTCTACAAACAGAAAAGGAGATCGCCTGATGGCCGCATCCATGAACCGCGTCACCCTGATTGGCAGACTGGGCAAAGATCCGGACGGCAAAGCCACCGCCAATGGCAATGCCGTAACCCTTCTTTCCATCGCCACCGAAGAGAGCTGGAAAAAAGATGGCCAGAAACAAACTCGCACCGAATGGCACCGGGTGGTTCTCTATGGCAAACCTGCTGAACTGGCCGCTCAGTATCTGGGCAAAGGCCACAGAGTCATGATCGAAGGCCAGCTCCAGACCCGAAAATGGCAGGACCAGAATGGTCAGGATCGCTACCAGACTGAAGTCGTGTACAGCGGATATAACGGCAAGCTGCTGTTTCTGGAAAAGAACCCCAATGGTCAGCAGGCTCAGCCTCAGAACTATCAGTCACAGCCGGGCACGCATCAGAACCAATACACCAATGCCCGGGATGGCGGTCACACTCCCCAGCCCATGCAAACACAACAGTATGACTCCTACGACGACTCCATCCCATTTTAAAGGATCTTTTAATGAAAGCCGGAATGCGCCCACTTACACCAGATGACCTGGCCCTGGCCATAGAGATAAAACAAAAGCAGACCGCTGGTCTCAGCTCGAAAAAGGAGGAAAAGGAACTGGCAAGAAAAGTCATGCTGGCAGACCGGATCGGTGAAGAAATGGAAGGCCGACTGTTAAATGCAGAAACCTTACTGATTGAAATGACGACGCTGATTGTTGCCATCACCGTGGGTATTAACAGCCCCCAGGCACGGGATCAGGCGATGCTGGTGACCGGGCTGATCCTGCAACGAATCCGTGAAAATGAACAGAACCCCGTCGTGCATGCAAGCGGCAAGATTCACTGAATAGTAATTACCAATAACACCTGTGGAAAAACTGAACACTGAAGTTATCCACAAAATCGCACAAAAAGGAAAGTTGACTATGGACGTTAAAATTCTTACAGCCCCAGAGAGTACCAAAAGCCAGATGCTGCCCGGTGCAACCGAACTGAAAATGTCCCATATCGAGATAGCCAATGTGGCTGGCAAACGGTCAGATAATGTTAAACGAACCATCGAAAGACTGGTTAAAGAGGGTGCAATTGCCTCTCCTCAAATTGAGGAGAGGCCAAAACAGGGGGTTTCAGGACAGTTTGTGGAACATCTGTTACTGGATCGCCTCGACAGCATCACTGCCATGGCTTCCATTGACGGAAATTATTGCGCCGACCTGGTATTGCGATGGGGTAACCTGGAATCCGGCAGAGCGATTCCCACAGCTCACTTAAAAGAAGACGTTAAACCTGAAGAGCCGAAACTATCCACACCCCTGGCGATGCTCGAAATGAATATGGCCACCTCCCTGAGAGCTATGGCTTTTGTTGAAGCACTGGGTTTTTCCGGAAACCAGAAATTGCTCTCCGCTGACCGGTTGCTGAAAAGCCAGATCGGTTTCTCACCGCTGGAAGCCATGGGTCAGAAACAACTGATGGCGCCGGTTCAGGCCATGACGTTTACGCCAACCCAGCTCGGCCAGATGATGACACCGCCACAAGACCCCCGTCAGGTAAACAAGTTACTGGAAGCGGCAGGACTCCAGATCAAAACCGATAGCTTGTGGGTACCTACCGATCAGGGTCAGCCTCTGTGTGAAATCCTTGATACCGGAAAAACACATAACAGCGGCACTCCGGTGAAACAGGTGAAATGGTATCAAACCGTACTGAACCGTTTGCCATCTACTCTCCCCAATGAATCCAAAACTGAATCGATCAATCAGGATGGCCGCTATGCTGATCCTGCGGAGGTTGGTTCTGAAACCGATGAAGAGCCTATCCAGAGAAAACAAAGGCGTAAACGCAACCGCTACGAGCTGGACGATTACTTCTCTCTGGTAGAACTGGGCGAGTTTATTGGCCGGAGCCGCCAACATGTAGTCGAGGTGTTGGAAAAACTGCGAATCATCAAATGGACCGGTCAGGGCAAAAAAGGCAAATACCTGCTTACCGACCGTGGTTGGCAATATGGCCTGATGTACGATCCAACGGAAACCTCGTTCCACAACCGAAACAGTAAGCGACTGACCACCAGTAATGCCCAACCGGTTCTGGGTTATGACATTCTGAAATTTTTTTAACCAAGCCTATGGCCAACTTAAAGAACCAGCTTCAATGGAAATTGGAAATTCCTATGAACTGTAGAACAACTAAAACTAATCGAAAATCTTTCCCCTCAAAAAAGGAGCAAGTGGCATGGAAGTGAAAGCCCCCATTGAATGCATCAATTACTCAACCCGTGAAGCGGCAATGTTTATTGGTGTTTGTAAAAGTGCACTGGACAAGTCGAGGGTATCGGGAGAGCTGTTTGGCCAGACACCGCCCCCGTTTATTAAACTGGGCCGGTCAATTCGTTACCGGGTAGAAGATCTGAAAGCCTGGGTGGATCACCAGCAAACCTATGAGAATCTGGCAGAAGCTGAAGCGGAGAAAAAGTTCGGTCAGAATCCGAACTGATTCCGAACCTGACCATATACACAAAAGGCTTCCATAAGGAAGC
>NZ_JAHHPM010000308.1 GCF_024606345.1 Endozoicomonas sp. YOMI1 | reverse complement strand
TAGTAACTGCCCACTTAGCCAGAAATATACGATTCCATTTGGCCAACTACTTAGCCTGCCTATAACGGGCAAAAATTTGACATGCAGGATTGGCAATGACTGCTGATGGATCCTGGTAAACGACAAATGTTGCTAAGGGAAGGTTTTGACCCAAAGGTAACATTTGACAGTTATACCTTTGACGAAAAAAAACTGTTCAATACCGGAATACAGTGTTGCCCGCGCCCGGTGCAGCAGAACCCTGACATTTGCTGCCGACTCACCGATAAAACCGGAAATATCGTCCAGTGACATCTGGCTGAGATCTTTCAAGCCAAACACCAGACGCTGTTTCTCGGGCAACGTGGTGATCTTATGGTTCAGGCAGTCCATCAGTTCCCGTTTATCCAATAGCGCCCCTGGCCCATCAATGTGCCAGTTGGAAGGCGGCGGCTGCCAATGACCATCCTCTTTAAAACGATGGACCAGCGGCGCTTCTTCCGGGGCATCGGACAACAGCTCACGCTTCTGCCGACGATAGCGGGAACGGGCTTCATTGGCGGTAATGGTCAGCAACAATGGCTTGAAATGGATCACATCACTGCATGGCGAGACTATGGCTTCTCATCTATTTTTATACAAGCTTATGGGGATATTAGTTGCTCCATTTACAATACCCCCTCCATTGGCCATGAACAACCGGAAGTGTAAGCCTGCTTACCCAAAGGCTTCTGATGCACACCATAAAATACGAGGCCTATTAAGCGTTGTTATGAATTTCGTTCTGGAGGCAGGCCTTTACTTTTGGCTTATTTCATATTGGAAGATACTTTGACATCACCTCCGGTGGCTATTTCGTTAACAGTGTCCCATCCAACTTTTATGCAATGATTACCCTGTTGAAAGTAAGAAAATAAAAACGGTCCATCGAAAATACCAAATGAAATCAAGAGCCACTGATTATTTAACATGCCTGTTAATCACAACCATTACCGCAAGTCTTAACGCTACCGGAGGCATGGAAATCACCAATACTTATCAGCTGATACATGATCACTTATCAAAAATCCACTCTGTAGATAAGTACAAGAATGCCATGAACTCTCGTAACCAGAAACAGGAGTTACCTGAAATTCTCCTGTCCCCGGGAGAAAGACGAAGCATTCTTTTGCAAAACTTTTCCCGAACTCATAAAACAGGCAACAAGATAATAACCCACCATGCCGTTAAAGACCTGCATATTCTCAGTGGCACCGTACAAAATCCCGGACATAGCCTGCTCAGCAATTTAGGCTCCCCGATGACGGTCACTGGTGAAATAATGCTGGCAAACCTGCTGATATCCCCCATCACTGATGTAGAGGTCCTTGAAAAACGCCAGAGAGCGCTTCAATACTTGTTAGATCACCCTAAAGTCATCTTTCAGATAGAGGAGCAACTTATCCGTTATGCCGCGGATGAAGATGGACTCATTGCCCTGCTCGACCCTTCTGATGCAGTGAACAGCCCCCATTTTGATGAGATTGATTACCAGACATACATCCCGGGGCTCACCTCAGATGCGTCGTATGAGGAGATTGCCCGCCGGTTAAACGACACCATTAGTGTTATGAGTGCATTGAATGTGCCTATTGGCCTGATCGGATCCACGCTGCTTGGAAAATTTGACGCACAATACGGGATTATTCAGGGGCTTCTCAATTCAGTCATCAACCTGCCAGCCAACATGAACCTGGTCATTTCCGAAATGCACCATCACTTTCAGGAGCTTCCACCACCGGCCAAAATTTTTACTTTCGGGAGCTTTGCAGTGCTGCAAATGATCGCCATTTATCAATCATACCGACTCTTTCAGGATAATCGGGCCGCTTACACGTTTGTCATGGAGCGTAGCCGCAGGCCTGGAAGAGCGCTGGAAAGTGCCAGAGAACTAAAACAACTGGCCCAGTATCACCCGGCCCTTGAGGATATTCTGGACCATTACAGTGGCTTCCTGAAGTTTCGAAATTCCACCCAGATTCAGGAAATAGCCACACTGTTAAACGATGCACCGGAGAAAACACCCGACACACTCTCCTATTTGTCAACCAACATGGGACGCTACAAAAGAAGCCTGATGCTGCTTCGCCGAAACCACATCCCATTGATCAGGATTATGCAGGCCACTGGTGAGATTGATGCCTGGCTGACCATTGCCAAGCTACTGAGGTCATCGTCTTACCGGGAAACTAATCCATTATGTTTTGCACAATATGAAGTATCAGCGCAACCGACTATTGAGCTTCAGGGCTTCTGGAACCCACTGCTCCCTCCTGACATTGCTATTTCCAGTGACCTTACCGCCAGCCACTCTGTACCACCGGCCAATATCATTATCACCGGCCCGAATGCAGCAGGAAAGTCCAATGCCATGAATGCTGCAGCACTTAACGTCATCATGGCGCAGACACTGGGCATATCTCCGGCTGAATCCTTTAAACTGACACCATTTTCCTTTATCCATACCCATACGGTTATTGAACCGGAAATGATTACTGGCGTTTCCAGTTTCAGCGCAGAATCAAAACGCGCTATCAAGCTGCTGGAGACATTACGCACATTAGAGGCTGGTCAGTTCAGCATTGCTTTTCTGGATGAAATTTTCAGCAATACCAGCCCAACAGAAGGGGAGATCGGTGCACTCGCCTATATAAAATCGATTGGCGATTTACCCGGGACGATTAGCATTTCTTCTACCCACTATGCCAGGCTGACCTCACTGGCTGATCAGTTCCCGGACAAGTTTCAAAATCTTCATGTCAGCGCTGACATCAACAGTGAAGGCCGCCTGCACTATGATTATGTCCTGAAACCCGGCTTCTCAACCCATAATGTTGCCTTCCATATTCTCAAAGAGGAAGGAATCCAGAAGGACTTTCTTGATATTCTTCAAGATCTTCTTGATGTTCCCGGGGCGTCCTCGGGAACATCAGATAATTTAATGCCTCTGCTTTCTGGGCCAGACCAGGCTGAATCGGGCTCCCCCCAGGGGACTGTGACTAACCAGCGCCCGGCCCCCATGCCAGTACATAATGCGCCGGACGATTGAGAGTCCCAGACCATAGCCTCCTGACTTACGTGTTCTACTGTCGTCCAGTCTGGAGAAAGCAGAAAACACCCTTTCCCACTGTTCTTCAGGAATCCCGGCCCCATCATCATCCACATCAATACGACAAGTATCCTGAGTGGATGAAAAACGCACCTGAACTTTACTGTCAGCATATCGGCAGGCATTGCCCACCAGGTTTTGTATAGCCCGATGAATATAGCGACGATCAATTTCTACAAAACGCCTGGGGTTTAACACATTGCAGGGAATATGTTCTATCTCAACCCGGTTCTGTAATCTAAGATGCTCGCCAACCACCTGTGCCACCACTTTATCGACATCATGACGTTTCAAACTGATGGTCGGAGCTCCCTGTTCCAGGTTGGCATAGGTCAGAAACTCATCAACCAGGTGATCCAACTCCTGGATATCCTGATCCATGCCCTCCAGCTGGACCTCCCGCTCTTCCTGTGTTCTCGCATCAGCAATCAGATCCAGGCCAAACCGCAACCTTGCCACAGGGGTCCTTAATTCATGGGACACGCCACGAATCATCTCTTTCTGCAGACTCAGCAGACGTTGAATATGGTCGGCCATGGCATTAAATGCCAGGGCCAGGCGACCAATCGAATCCGCCCCACCCACATTAACCCTTACCTCAAAGTCTCCTCGGCTAAAGCGTGTTGCCGCTCTTTCCAGTTTTCTCAGCCGCTTCTCCATTCCCCTGACCAGGATATAGATCGCAAGGCTCAGAGAGATCAAGACGAAAAGCCCCAGGGTCAGGATCAGTTTAAAAGGATAAGGGTTCAGTAATTTCAATGGGCCAAGATGGAGTATCTGATCACTATCCTTCATCTGGGCATAGAGCTGGAGCGATTCATCTCTGATGTTTAAAACAGTAACAATACTGCCCTGCTGCAACTGGGTGTTTTGCAGGGGCGTTAACGAAGTAGCTGAATAGTGGACAATGGACACAGGAAAACTCAGCGATTCTCCGGATCGCTGAGCCAATACCGTCACTCGCTCATCCGCAGAGTAGTGGCCAAGCAGGTGTCTGAGAAAAACAATGGTACCACTCACCATTTGTTCTGATATCTCAGCCACACGTCCCTGCAACAACCACCGATCATCAATTAAAGCGGTAATAACCGCTGCCTTTTCGGTCAGCATCTGAACATCAATCCCCCCTAAAGAGAGCTGCTCAATTTCTTTAGGCGTGAAGTCTGATCGCTCCAAAGGCAACATTGAAAAAGGAATCGACAGTTTATGTCCCCACTCTCCCAGCCAATTATGTCGCTGCTCTTCTGGCATTGCTGCCAGTACTTCAGAGACAAGGCGGAAGGTATCTCGGGCCATATCTTCCCGGTACTCGGCCAATCGAACACCATTAACAATAGTGACAACAATGCCGGAAAGCACTGAGACCAGAACCAGGGAAAACAGCAGGCCGCCATAGATACGAAGAAAAATACTACTCATGACGCTATGCCAGCAACTTATATCAATTCCGCCTTCTGAATATGATATCGAGCAAGTCATTTTGGACCGCTGGGCAAGGCGGAATG
>NZ_JAHHPM010000031.1 GCF_024606345.1 Endozoicomonas sp. YOMI1 | reverse complement strand
TTGGTCTTGAAACATGTTTTAAGCTAATGCATATCAAAGACAAACAAGGCAATACAGTTATGAGTCATTGTTTAAAACTCCATGATTGTTTGTATACGAAATACAACAATATGTTTCAGACACTCCCCGATACGGTTAAAGTTCAGGAGCTCGGCTCTTAAGCATCCGAAAGAGTTTAAAGAAGTGGCTATCCATTTTAAGGCTGTTTATCCGATCAATCTGGCGGGCATTGTTCTCACTGCTCAAATGCCATTGAACCATTCTCAATTAAAAGAGTCTGACATATACCTAGACAAAAATAACGATCACTGGAAATTATAAAATCAGTTGAAAAACCATAATGTTAACCTATACAACCACAACGATACGATATTCCAGTCGTGAACTACAAGTTCACAGTTCGTGTTTTATTAAGCATTTCGTTTGATAGTCAACGGAGAATTTGTTGTATGGATATTCGCTTAAATGCAAGCAACCTTCCAGTAGCATCAAATACTGAACCGAAAAAACATACTAATTCATCAAGGCCTTTGACAATTAGTGTAGGACCCTCAACAAGGGAACTGAAGGAAGTAACCTTAGATTCTCCGATATCACCCAAGCGGGCTAAGCGGCTAGCATTAAACCCTGCTGAAACATGCCACCCTGAAGAGAACATTCATGCCAGGTCAGTCATCAGACTTGAAACCTTTTTATATTCAAAAACCAACAATCTCAATAAAATGAATCCATGGTGTACTTATTTCAAGTGCATCTATCAATCCCTGGAGGAAAACAAACATCTGGAGATCAAGGCCCAGTTAAATGCTCTTAGCGATGTTCAGATTAAAAGCCTGCTCATTGATAGAACCCCCGGACCTTTTGCAGAATTTCAAAAACCAATTCCACTTTTGGAATTGGCCAGCACTTCCAGGGAGGCTGGCAATATTTTTTTCCGAATTTCATTTGACCGACTATCCTCGGAGGAACTCCGGGTTGCACTTTTAGAATCTGGCGATAGCAATCAGACGTTATTACAACATGCTTGCTGTGTTATGGATGAGCCATTATTCAAGCAACTGGAACAGAAATTAGGTATGCAAACCCTTTTGGAGATGATCACCCGCCCCGTAAATGATCTTGATTCTCCCCTTGCATTTGCCTGTCTTTATAACAAAAGTACCTATCTATTTGATACCGTCATTCATCAAGACCGGGAATTGATAGAAAAACTCCTGAAGGGGAGTCCTGACATTGATCAAAGCTTATTACAGTTCATGTGCAATGATGCTGCAATGCGCTGTCGTCTGTTAAGCGATGATGAATACCATCACCGTATTAAATATCTGCTGAATGCCCTGAGTAAGCAAGATCGCTTTGAAGCCGTCCGTTTTACCGGAAAATCCAATGAGTCTGCTCTGCTGTGGGCCTGCACAAAAAGCTTTGATGATTTTGATGATTTGGCAACAATATTGACTGAATCACTTGATGATCCTCAGATAGCTGAGCTTTGTACAGCAGAAGCGGAAACGGGCAATTCACTGGTGCAAAAGTGCCTTGAACTTGATCGAACTAATAAAGTTGCCAAACTCTGCATGTCAATCCGTGATCCATTATTGAGATTAAAGGTACTGTCGATTTGCACATCGGAAGGCCATTCCTTTTTCCAACAGTGGCTTCTTAAGCCTTTTAACAACCCCATTAAATACACAGAATACCTGTTGCAGGATATGGACGATAGCCATCGGGATCTATTAATTGCCGGTGATCGAAGTATTTGGGATCAGATAAACACCAGTACCAATCATACACTCAGGCAGCAAGAGCAAACTCCCATTGTAAATGTCATGAACAGGAAAGAAATGCGCTTGGCTAACGTTCTCTGGGAGCAGATTGCTGATCCGGAATTACAAATTAAACTGCTACTTTACAAAACCAGACACCAGACAACCCTGTTGC
>NZ_JAHHPM010000030.1 GCF_024606345.1 Endozoicomonas sp. YOMI1 | reverse complement strand
AGAGTTCACGCCCTTCGACAGGCTCAGGACGAACGTAGTTTTGAAACTCAGAAATATGCAAATTATTACGGGTCAATTCCTAAGTGATATTCCATCATAAAGTTTACCTTCACGAGTCCCGGATTTTTTAATCATTGTGTAACAGTTAATAAAGAATTTTTTTATGGATATGCGCTTAAATTCAAGTCTCTCAGTCAGTTCAAATACTGAATCAAAAGAGCATTCGATTTCAGAAAACAACTTAAAAATTAAAGGCTTAAAAAGGGAACTGGAGGTAATAACCTCAGAGGATTCGGACCTATTAAAGCGGCAAGTATTAGACCCTGCTGTAACATGCCGCCCTGAAGAAAAAATTAATGACAGGTCAATCACCAGTCTTACACCTTTTTTCTACTCGAAAACCAATACTCCCAATAAAATGATTCCATGGAGTGATCATTTCGAGTGTATCTATCAATCCCTGGCGCAACAAAAACACTTGGAGATTGAGGCACAGTTAAATGCTCTCAGTGATGTTCAGATTCAAAGCCTGTTCATTGTTACCCGGCCCACTCTATACGGGGAAAAACGTGGAACTGAGAATTCACTTCTGGAAATGGCCGTCCCTTCCAAAAAGGCAGGCAGAATTTTTTTTCGGGTTTTATTTGATCGACTACCCTCGGAAGAACTCCGGCATGCACTTTTAGAATCTTTCGATGACAACGGAACGTTATTACATCTAGTATGCTGTGTTATGGATGAGCCATTATTCAAGAAGCTGGAAGAGAAATTAGATAGGCAAACCCTTTTGGAGATGGTCACCCAACCCATAAATGATCTTGCTCCTCCCCTTGCATTTGCCTGTCTTTATAACAAAAGTACCTATCTGTTAGATACCGTCATTCATGAAAACAGAGAATTGATAGAAAAACTCCTGAAGGGGGGGGCCGACATTGATCAAAGCTTACTACAGTTCATGTGCAATGATCATGCAAGGCCCTATGCACCAAGGTCCCTGCTAACTCGACAAGAATACCATCAACGTATTAAATACCTGTTAGATACCCTGACTAAGCAGGACCGCTTTGACGCTGTCCTTTTTACCGGAAAATCCAATGAGTCTCCTTTGCTATGGGCCTGCAAAATAACACCAGTTTATAGTGATAAATTGGTATTGATACTGACTGAAACATTGGATGATGCTCAGAAAGCTGAGCTTTTAACAGCGCAAGCGGAAACGGGTAATTCACTGATGCAAAAGTGCCTTGAACTTAAGAAGCTTGATAAAATTGGCACTCTCTGCACGACACTCAGTGATCCATTACTGAGGTTTAAGGTGCTGTCGATTTGCACATTGGAAGGCCATTCCTTCCTTCAACAGTGGCTTCTTAATCAAGACTTGCTTCGTACGTCTGATAAAGAATATATAGAAAACATGCTGCTTGATATGGACGATAACCACCGGGATCTGATAATTGCCGGTGATCGATGTATTTGGGATCAGACAATCGACCGTACCGATCATAAGGACATGACACGACAGCAAGAGCAAACTCCGATTGTAGATGCCATGAACAGGAAAAAAATGTGCTTGGCTGAATTTCTCTGGGAGCAGATTGCTGATCCAGAATTACAAATTAAACTGCTACTTTACAAAACCAGACACCAGACAACCCTGTTGC
>NZ_JAHHPM010000029.1 GCF_024606345.1 Endozoicomonas sp. YOMI1 | reverse complement strand
CCAGGGTGAACGGAGATTGTACACATCAAACTCATTGAAATGATGCACCAGGAACCCAGGGTGAACGAAATCTGTTAACCCGGGTGATTACTGGTCTGATATGCCAGGGATTTTACGGACACTTTCTCCAAGTGATCGATTAAAATCAGTTTATCCTGCCTGTTCAGAAAAGATCCCAGCTCCATTTCCTTGCCATGAGAACGAATATGAATGGAGGGCGCTTTCCATGGATGAGTCGCCTTGCGAATGATCAGTTGACACCACAAGCGATGATAATGGTGAGTGCTCTGGTGGTTTGTAAAAGCCTTCTGAATAGTGACCTGATGCTCCTGAAAGGTGATCAGCTCTTTCCGCTGCCGTTGCCATGCACAGTAATAAATACCGGCAAACAAGGCAGTCACTTCCAGTATGGAAAAAGGCAAGATAACTTTAGCGCGTGCAAGGTAGAAGCCGACAGCGATGCTCAGAGACAGGTTTATTGATCAATTTCCGGTGCCCGGGTTCGGCGAAAGGCAGTGCCGTTGGCATCGAACAGATAACAATGCTCAGGTGATAGCTCGACACGTATTTTACTGCCTTCTTCCCGGCGAAGGGAGTCTTCTACCCGCACAATAAAATGCTCTCGAATGGTATCGTGGTTCATATAGATAAATGACTCGGCACCCAGGCGCTCCAGTGCTTCTATGCGCCCATCAACGGCATTGCCACTGTCGGTTTCCGCCAGGGTATGTTCCGGTCGAATCCCTAACACAACACGAGAGCCCGGATCGGCTTTGCTGGTATCGACACAGGCTTTCAGGGTTTCGCCGGTGGTTAGACGAACATGCGTCTCCTGTTCGCCACTTTTTTCAATGACGCCGTCAAAGAAGTTCATTTTGGGTGAGCCAATAAAGCCGGCAACGAACAGGTTGGCCGGATGGTGATAAAGTTCCAGCGGTTTGCCCACCTGCTCAAGGTTGGTGGCTGCGTCCTGTGCCAGGGGACTCAATACCACAATCTGATCCGCCAGGGTCATGGCTTCAACCTGATCATGGGTGACGTAGATGGAGGTGGTTTTCAGTCGGCGATGTAATCTGGCGATCTCCTGTCTCATCTGGACACGCAGGGCAACATCAAGATTCGACAGAGGCTCATCAAATAGAAAGACCCTGGGCTGTTGCACAATGGAACGGCCAATAGCAACCCGCTGTCGTTGACCTCCGGACATGGCTTTGGGTTTACGCTCCAGCAGTGCCTGCAGTTGCAGGATTCGGGCGGCTTCATCAACCCGTTCATCGACAACGCTTTTTTGCGCCTTTGCCAGCTTCAGGCCAAACGCCATATTTTCTGCAACGGACATGTGGGGATAGAGGGCGTAAGACTGGAAGACCATGCCCACACGACGCTCATTGGGTGGCCAGTCATTCACCTTCTCGCCATCAATGCTCAGCTCACCGCTGGTGATATCTTCCAGTCCACAGATCATCCTCAGCAGCGTTGACTTGCCACAACCGGATGGACCGATGAACGCGATAAATTCACCATTACCAATGTTCAGGTTGATGTCTTTCAGAGTCCAGGTTTGTCTCTGGTCATAACTTTTCGCAATGTTGACGAGTTTGACTTCTGCCATAGGACACCTTTAAAAGATCGCTGTCCGCCGCCCGCTTCCCGCTTCCCGCAAAAGCCGGATTTGCCTACGCTTTTACGGGCAGCGGGAAGCGGGCGGCGGGCGGCGTTTTTTTAACCTTTGACACCGCCCGATGTCAGTCCTCCGACAATCCAGCGTTGGCAGGCAAGGAAAATAATGGTAATGGGAAAACCGGAGAGCACGGCGGCGGCGGCAAAGTCGCCCCATAAATAGTTCTGTGGGTTCAGGTACTGCCTTGAGCCCACCGCAAGGGTGAGATTATCCATACTCTGGAGTAGCACCGATGCCACCGGGTATTCGGCAATACTGGCGATAAATGCCAGGATAAAAACAACCGCCAGAATGGGGACGGACAGCGGCAATAGCACAAAGCGGAATGCCTGCCAGGGCGTTGCCCCATCAATAGCCGCTGCTTCTTCCAGAGAGCTATCGATGGTTTCAAAGTAACCTTTGATCAGCCAGATATGCAGTGCCATGCCACCCAGGTAGGCGAGTGTGACGGAGCCCAGGCGATCCAGACCGAGCCAGGGGATGTAGTCACCAATCTGGTCAAACAGTGAGTAGATGGCCACAAGGGCAAGAACGGCCGGGAACATTTGCAGGATCATCATGGCCGTCAGCATCTGCTGTTTAAACCGGAACCTCAGCCGGGCAAAGGCATAGGCGCCGGTTGTCGCCAGAATCAATATCAGGGCAGAGCTGGTGATGGCGACCTTGATGGAGTTCCACAACCAGGTCAGCACCGGAAAAGGTGGTTGCGTAATAGAGCCATCGGCATTCTCCCAGGGGATACCCAGTGCCAGGTACCAGTGTTCAAGGCTGGGGTTTTCAGGAATCAGAGAGCCTGTGGCAAAGTTACCGGTGCGCAGGGAAACGGAGATAATCATGAAAAAAGGGAACAGGATCATCAGCAGGAAAAGCCACATCACAATACGGGCTGTCCAGACCCGGTACTTCAGATTTCTTGGTTGAACCATTGCCATGATGACTTCTCCTGTGTGTCTTGGTGACTTTGTGGTTCAAAAACATGATTCCCGGCATTACTGCAATCGTCGTGTTGCTTTCAGGTTTACCCAGGCAATAAAGCCCACCATCAGAAAGATCACTGTGGCAATCGCAGAGGCCAGGCCGTAATCCTGGCCATAGGAGCCAAAGGCAATACGGAAGGTGTAACTCACCAGGATATCCGTAGCTCCGGCCGGAGTCGTGGCGTGCAGCATATCCGGAGCGCCGCCGGTTAACAGGGCGATCAGAACCAGGTTATTAAAATTAAAGGCAAAGCTGGCAATCAGTAGTGGAATCAGCGGCTTGATGATCATCGGAATGGTAATGTGGAAAAGATTCTGGACCGGTGTAGCGCCATCAATGGCCGACGCTTCATAGAGATCTTCCGGAATACTTTTCAGCAGTCCGATACAGAGGATCATCATGTAGGGGTAGCCCAGCCAGGTGTTGACAATAATGACCATGGATTTGGCCAACAGTTCATTACTGATCCATTCCGGTTTAATTCCGAAGAGCATATCCAGCAGCAGGTTGATTTCACCAAAGTTCTGGTTAAACAGCCCTCTGAAAATCAGGATGGAAATAAAGGCCGGTACCGCGTAAGGCAGGATCAACAGCAACCGGTAAACACCATTCCCTTTAAGCGGTTCCCATTGCACCAGGCTGGCCATTAACAGGCCGATGATCAGTGTGAAGGCGACAGAAAGCGCGGCAAAAATAACCGTCCAGGTAAAGATCTTCAGGAAAGGTCCCTGAATGCCCGGGTCAGTAAAGACCCGGACAAAGTTATCCCCGCCAATATAGATGGTGAAACCGGGACCAATCTGCTCTGTACCGGCTTCATTGGTGTAATACCCCGTCGCCATATCCGGATAGATTATCTCTTCAGTGCGGTTATCGATCAGGGCAAGGTTTTGTTGCGGGTATTGCCGGTCAGTGTGGTCATCGGGACGATAAACCCTGGCAATAGCACCGAACTTTCTCAGACTGGTCATGGCCAGCTCAGTGCCATCAGGCAGAACAATATCCAGCTTCTGGAGGGTTGAACGTTTTTTGATGATTTCCCGGATAGGGAGGGCCGCGCCGGTTGGCACATGGATGGATTCAAAGACTTTCAGTTCCTGAGGCTGATCACTTTCAGTAAATGGTTTGGTCAGATAGTGTGCCTCACCGCCTGCAGCACTGGTCAGCATCAGCCGGAAGCTGGGGCCTTCCTGATACATCTTGAAAGAAAACGATTCGCCGCCCGTACGGTAGGTTTTCGCCAGGTGTATAGCCCTGACTCGCTCAAGGGAGAGCAGGTGGTTGGAACTGTAATTGGTAAAGGCGACATTGACTGTGTAAATCAGTGGAAAGACGATAAAGGTGATTACCCCCAGAAGGCTGGGGTAGACATAGCGATAGTTGTACCCTTTTCTGCTGATAACAATCCATGTACCTACTGTTGCGAGAACCAGCACGAGCATGGCAAAAGCCAGCTCTCCCTGGGCATACATCAAGGTCACACCGTATAAAAGTACCAGATCAATAACGGCAACAATGGCGATCACCAGATAGGCACTTCTGCTGGTAGCTCTTGATGTGCTCATGGCGTGCTGGCCTCTTTTAACCGACAGAAAACGGTTAACCGATGATGCGTTTTGCCGCGTCGTTCAGCGCTTCACGGTAGTTTTGTCTGCCACTGGTAATATTGCGCAGAGCGGTCTCCATGGCAGACCAGAATTTACCCATTTCCGGAACATTCGGCATGATCAGGCCCTGTTTAACATTCTGGTAAGTTGCCGCGATACGAGGGTCTTTCATCAGTTTTTCCATCATCGCCTTATTAGCCACGGCACCAAGAGGAACGTCATTGTTCATGACGGTCAATCCCTGTTCGGTGAGCAGGTAATTCTCCAGAAACTCTTTGGCAATGGACTTGTTGGGGCTGGCATTATTAAGTGCTGCCCCCCATACGCCAACGAATGCTTTGGCCGGTTTGCCATGAAGTTTGGGCAGTGGTGCAACACCATAATTGATTTTACTCTTATCCAGATTTGCCCAGGCCCAGGGGCCGGTGATCATCATGGCGACTTTCTGCTGGTTGAAATTGGCTTCCATCACGCCATAGTCAACGCCACGTGGCATCACGCCTTTATCGATCAGGTCGAGCAGCATCCTGGCGCCTTCCATTGCGCCTTTGTCGTTTACGCCGGTTTTCTTAACGTCATAGCCTTTGGCCGTTTTCTGAAAAACAAAACCGCCTTCTGCTGCCAGTAATGGCATGGTGAAGTAGGGTTGAACCTGATCCCACATAATCGTAATGATGCCTTTTTCATCCTTGTTGGGGATTGGCTGCTGCTTCAGTTTCCTGGCCAGGGGAAACATTTCTTCAAAAGTGGCAGGCGGTGTTGGCAGGATCGCTTTGTTGTAAATAAGGCTGATGGCTTCCAGAGAGACAGGGTAGCCGTAGATTTTGCCATTACTGGTCATGGCTTCCCAGCCAATGTTGTTCACGCCTTTTTTGAACTCTGGTGATGGGCTGACAGGAGCCAGCAAACCACTCCTTGCCCATTCACCATATCGATCATGGGCCCAGAAAATAATGTCAGGCCCACTGCCGGAGGCTGCTGCCTGTTGAAAGCGGTCGGTAATATTTTCCGGGATTTCGACTTTAACTTTTATCTCCATGTCTCTGGTGAACTCGGCACCAACCTTGCGAATACCCTCATAGGCTTTGTCGCCACCAACCCATATCAACAGCTCGTCGGAGCTGAAGGCCGATACGCTACCGGCAAAGATCAGTGACAGTGCTGTCAGGATAACTGGGAAAGTCTTTTTAATCAGTGAAGGGATCATTTCTGATTTCTCCGGGTAAACCAGACTGCTGGAAAGGCTGCTGGTTATTCGGGTAAGAGAAGTAATTAACAGGTCGAAAGAACCTTGGTTGATTGCAGTTAATTGCTAAAAAACCGGTCAGGTTTTAGCCGGATGAATGAAACGGATACTGACTAATAATAATCGCTGCGTTTGAGTATGCCAGTAAGAATATTTAATACCTTATATTAAACTAATGTTTCAGTTATTAAGGATTTGTTTTTAATATATTTTTCCTGGGTTATTGTTTTTTTAAATGGCAGTTGTTGTTTGATTTATAAAAAACAGTTATTTGTCGTCGTTTATATTCCTTAAATCGATATAACTCTAAAAAAAACGACAAAAATGTACCTAATCAGAGTCAGGCAACTATAACTTACTCATGGTTTTCCATTATTGCCAATGGAGCAGGGTTAGCTTTGTTCCCGGCTCATATTCTTTAGTTACTTCTCAAGCTGTTTTCTGTGACGACTCCTCTCAATAGATCAATCTGCAAAGCTTGAGCTGCCACAAATGAGTGTTTGATATGGATAGAATCAATGTAGATCTGAGTTCAGTTCGTAATATGGATACGGTTCAGATTGAACAGAGTATTCGACGTCATCTTGAACAGTCTCTCGGGGTTGATCCCGAGGAAGCTTCCCCCGGAGATTACTGGGAAGCATTAAGCCTGCTGGCCAGGGAAATCAACCTGGATCGTACAAGGAATACCCGTAGGGATGAAAAAGACCAGGGAGCCCGAAGGGTTTACTACCTGTCACTTGAGTTTATGGTGGGGCGCTTGCTGGGTAACAACCTTCATAATCTGGGGATCTATCATCAGGCTGAGAAAGCCATGGCCAGTTTTGGCGTGAGCCTTGCCGATGTTCTGGAATCCGAAACGGACCCTGCGCTGGGTAACGGCGGGCTTGGACGACTGGCCGCCTGTTTTCTCGACTCACTGACCACTCTGAACGTTCCCGCTTTTGGTTATGGGATTAATTACCGCTTCGGTCTTTTTAAGCAGGGCTTTGTTGGCGGTAAACAGGTGGAAAGCCCGGATGCCTGGCGGGAAGATAACTTTCCCTGGGGCATTGAAAAACCGAAAAGAAAGCAGGTTGTGCGGTTATACGGCAAGGTCAGGGAGGTGGATGGCAATAAGCTTTGGGAGGATACCCAGGAAGTGTTGGGCGTCCCCTGGGATTTACCGATAACCGGCTATAACACTGAGCGTGTTAACACCCTGCGCCTTTGGGAGGGCAGAGCGACAGAAGGGTTCGACCTGGACAGCTTTGATGCCGGTCGTTATCAGGATTCCAGGTTCCGGGAAATTCTTGCAGAAAATATCAGTCAGGTGCTCTATCCAAACGACAGTCATCCTGAAGGCAAAGAGCTGCGCTTTATTCAGCAGTATTTTTTTGTTGCCTGCTCGCTGGCTGATCTCATTGCCCGTTACCAGCGTGAGCATGAAGGCTGGGAAGAATTTATCAGTAAAGTCGTTATTCAGTTAAATGATACGCACCCGGCAATCGCTGTGCCTGAGCTGTTGCGGATCCTCATGGATGAAGAGGATTTTGTGTTTACCAGGGCCCTGGAAGTATGCCGCAGCGTTTTCTGCTACACCAACCATACACTGCTGCCTGAAGCCCTGGAAACCTGGCCTCAGGGGTTGATCGCAAGGGTTTTACCCAGGCATATGCAGTTGATCTATCAACTGAACTACCACTTCTTGCACACAGAGGTTGAAAAACAGTGGCCGGGTGACCATCAGATGAAACGTCGTCTGTCCATTATTGAAGAGCCGACAAACCCTGCGGAACCACAGATGGTACGCATGGCATACTTATCGGTGATTGGCAGTCATAAAGTCAATGGTGTTGCCGCTCTGCACTCAATGCTGGTGAAGGCAAACCTCTTCCCTGAATTTGATCAGCTCTGGCCTGAGAAAATTGTTAATGTGACCAATGGCGTAACCCCCAGGCGCTGGCTTGCCAACTGTAACCCTGAACTTGCTGAGCTGATTGATCAGACACTCAACGGTGACTGGCGCAGCGATCTTTCACAATTAAGCGAGTTAAAGAGCCGGGCTGATGATCCCCGGTTTCAGGAAACATTTGCTCGAATCAAGCTGGATAATAAAAAACACCTGGCTGGGGTTATTGATGAGCTGTGCGATGTAAAAGTCAATCCTGAGGCGATCTTTGATGTGCAAATCAAGCGTCTGCATGAATACAAACGGCAACAACTGAATCTGTTGCATATCATGGCGATTTACCGTCGTCTGCTCGAAGACCCGGATCTGGATGTGCCCCATCGGGTGTTTATTTTTGCAGCAAAGGCAGCGCCGGGTTATCTGGTGGCAAAGAACATTATCTACGCCATTAACCGGGTGGCAGAGCGGGTCAATAATGACCGCCGCATTCGGGATAAGTTGAAAGTGGTTTTCCTGCCCAATTATCGTGTGAGTCTGGCTGAGAAAATCATTCCTGCGGCCAATGTTTCTGAGCAGATATCAACAGCCGGCTTTGAGGCCTCAGGTACAGGGAATATGAAATTTGCCCTGAATGGCGCGTTAACCATAGGAACCATGGATGGCGCTAATGTGGAAATTGCTGAAGAGGTGGGAGAGGACAATATCTTTATTTTCGGGAAGACGGTGGATGAAGTCAGTGATCTGCGTCATCGGGGGTATAACCCCCGGGATATCTATCAGCACGATGAAGAACTGAAGGCCGTTATTGACTGGCTGGCATCGGGAGACCTCAGTCCTGACGAGCCAGATGCCTTTCGTCCATTGGTGGAATCTCTGCTGGATTCTGATTACTTCCTGACCCTGGCTGACTACCAGTCCTATAGTGATGCCCATGAGCGGATCGTTCAAGCCTGGAAGAATCCATCCCACTGGTGGCGCATGGCGATCATTAATACCGCATCCATGGGCAAATTTTCATCGGATCGATCCATTGTCGACTATTGTAAAACTATCTGGAATATTGATGTGTAGTGTCGTTTACTACGGGGCTGATTATGGCTGATGCTCTTAAAGATATCCGAGTGGATTCCGACAGCCGGGATACCGTGCTTGATGACCTTCTGAATACCTGCTGTGCAAGACCCTTTGATTTGCTCGGTTGGCATCCCGCCAGAATCGGTAAAGGGCTGGTAGTAAGAATATGGCGGCCAGATGCCATTGATGTGGATGTTATTGATGAGGTTACCGGGAATAGCCTGGGCCCCGCTACTCATATTGCACCGGGGCTATTTGAGCTGAAATTTCCGGATATCTCACAGCCTCTGGCATATCACCTTCTGGTCACCAATGCCCAGCATCACCAGTTCAGGGCTAACGACCCTTATCAATTCTCCAGCCTTTGTCATACAGCGCCGGTCATCCGCCACAACTGGTTGCACCATACACTGGGTGCTCACCTTCATTCTGTTACGCTTTCAGGCCATAGCTGGCAGGGCGTCATGTTTCGTGTTTACGCGCCTCATGCCCGCAGTGTCAGTGTGATTGGTTCATTTAACCACTGGGATGGTCGGCTGCACCAAATGGCCAGCAGTAACAGTGGTATATGGCAGTTGTTTATTCCTGAAGTGACAGCGGGGGATCTCTATAAATTTGAGCTGAAAGATCACAGTGGGCAGCTTCTGCCCCAAAAAGCGGACCCCTTTGCCTTTTATGCGGAGCAGCCACCGGGGAATGCATCCATTGTCTATGATTGCCGAAAATATCAATGGCAGAATAAGGCGTGGCATCAGCGCCAGGGGTTAGATCGACCGGTCAGTATTTATGAGGTACACCTGGGCTCCTGGAAAAAAGGAAAGTTTGGGCAGCAGCTGAATTACACTGAACTGGCTGAACAACTGGTGCCTTATGTGCAAGGGATGGGGTTTACCCATGTTGAATTTCTGCCTGTTCATGAGCACCCTTTTAATGGCTCCTGGGGCTATCAGCCGGTGGGTTTATTTGCGCCAACCAGCCGTTACGGTGATCCGGATGGTTTGAAAGCGTTAATAGACCGGTTTCATGATGCTGGTATCGGGGTGATTGTTGATTGGGTTCCTGCACACTTTCCCTCTGACAGTCATGGTCTGGCCCACTTTGATGGAACTCATCTTTATGAATATGAAGATCCCCAAAGGGGGTGGCACCCGGACTGGCAGACACATATTTATAACTACGGACGCCCGGAGGTCAGAAACTTTCTGAGCAGTAATGCATTGTTCTGGTTTGAACAGTTCCATGTGGATGGTTTGCGGGTGGATGCGGTGGCATCAATGCTTTATCTCGACTATTCAAGGGGGGAAGGAGAGTGGCAACCCAATGTTCTGGGGGGTAATGAGCACCTTGAGGCCGTCCAGTTTATCAAGGAGCTGAATGAAGCCGTATACCAGAACTATCCCGATGCAATGATGATTGCTGAAGAATCAACCAGCTGGCCCGGAGTCTCGATGCCTACTTACGACAATGGGCTGGGGTTTGGTTACAAGTGGAATATGGGGTGGATGCATGACACCCTGAATTACCTGACCCGCTATCCGGAGCATCGTCGTTATCACCATGATCAGATACTGTTTAGCATGGTGTACAACTACAGTGAGCACTTTATTTTACCGCTTTCCCATGATGAGGTGGTCCATGGTAAAGGCACACTGCTCAGCCGAATGCCCGGAGATGAGTGGCAGCAGTTTGCCAACCTCCGTGCTTTGTACGGTTATATGTTTGGGCACCCTGGGAAAAAATTGTTGTTTATGGGAGCGGAGCTGGGTTCGCACCATGAGTGGAATCACGATGGTCAGCTGGACTGGCTTTTGCCAGAGGAAAATGAGTATTCCCGTGGTTTAACGACTATGATTAGGTATTTAAATACCACTTACCAGTCTTTACCTGCTTTATGGCATTCCGATTATGACCCAACGGGCTTTCAGTGGTTAATTACCGATGACGAACTCCAGTCAGTCATCGCCTTCAGTCGGCACACCGTCAGTGACTCACCGGTGGTGGTCATTGGTAATTTTACCCCGGTGGTCAGGCCCCATTACCGGCTGGGAGTCCCCGTGGCCGGTGTATGGAAAGAGGTGTTTAATTCCGACAGCCGTGAGTTTTCCGGCAGTGGAGTGCTGAATGAACTGCCTCTGGTGACAGAGCCTTTGCCAATGCATCATCAGCTGCATTCATTGGTTATGACCCTGCCGCCATTGGCGACTGTTTTTTTACACCTGGCCGAATAAACTATTTTTCTGGATTTGAGCAGACTGCTCATTAAGGATGCGCGAACATGAGTCATTTTTTCACGCCGGAAGACTATGCCATTGCGGTGGCTGAGTCACCCGTTGGCAAATACGTTTACACCCCTTATGTAGAAAGTGCGTTTGTGACGCACCCGGTGAATTCTGTGCTGGATCTGCGCTGCAGCGAAGGTTACTTTTCCCGCCTTGCCCTGGCGGCCGGGGCTGAGTATGTGGTGGGTGTGGATCAGTGTCCGGCCATGCTGGATCGGGCAATACAGTTGAATGAGTCTGCTGATCCCGGTATTGAGTTTAAGCAGGAGGATCCAACGTCATTGCGACTGGATCGATCATTTTCTGCGGTGTTGGCCTTCTGGCTGACCTGCCGTATGGCCAGCCTGAGCCACCTGAAAGAGCTGACAGAAACTCTCTGGTATCATACGTCACCGGGCGGTTATAGTTATCTGCTGGCGCTGGATTCTGAGCGTCATGCCCGAGTGCAGGGTAATCCAAAGGCACCGGATGACTGCTACGGAAAAAAAGTGGACTCTGTGGCAAACCTGCAGGATGGTGATCCGTTTGAGCTGACCATTCAAGTCGGTGAAACTGAGGTTCATTTTACCGATTATTGCTGGTCTACCGAGACGATTGTTCAGCGCTTGAAAGAGGCAGGCTTTGCCAACGTGAATGTGCTTTATCCTGCCGTGTCGGATGAAGGGCTTGAGGCCAGGGGTGGTGATTACTGGGCAGCGTATCAGGCCGATCCGTTTGTTGTGGCGATTGAGGCGTTCAGGGAGTGAGCCTTCCCGGGGAAAGCTATTCGGTATTACTCCATATATTCAAGAGAACCGCTCACCACTATGGTGGTGTCCGTACGTTTGATTTCAGGAAGTGCCGAGTTGTCTGCTGTTGCCGTTCTTCCCAGAATGCTGGGTACCCTGTTTTATTATTCTTCAATCTCCGAAGAAGGCAATTGATGGGTTTCTATCAATGACGTCCAAACTCCGTTCGTCCTGAGCGGAGTCGAAGGACGTAAACGCCATACCCTGAATAAAGACTGTGCCAATCACCCTTCGACCGTGCATCCTGAGCGG
>NZ_JAHHPM010000307.1 GCF_024606345.1 Endozoicomonas sp. YOMI1 | reverse complement strand
TACCATCATTCAACTATAAAAATAACACGACACCTTCAACGCGGGCATCGCGTCATCAGTTATAACGAGACGCTGGATAATGGCCATGTGATTAAGGCCGGGATTGAGTTTAACAAGCTGGGCAAGCGGGTCGCTTATTACTTTCACCGGGAGCATCCAGCCGAGTTTGCTTTTGACAGCACCAGACTGGTTCGGGTGAAGGCTGAGAATGTTCTTCATATATTTGAAGCTCTGCATCCAGGACAGCTAAGAGGCCAGCCATTACTAACCCAGGTTTTAGTCAGACTCTATCATCTGGATAAGTTTGATGATGCCACGCTATTACGGCAGGAAATCGCCAACCTGTTTACCGGCTTTATTAAAAAGCCATCGCCAGAGCAAGACCCTATTGATCCTTTGACCGGTAAGCCGCTGGTCTTTGGCGACAATGGTCTACCCATGGTGGCGATGGAACCAGGAACCATGCAGGAGCTGGCACCGGGTGAAGAAGTCGAGTTCAATAATCCACCGGGTACTGCCGCAGACTATCCCAATTTTATGAAGCAGCAGTTAATGGCGATTGCCGCTGGTATTGGCCTCCCTTATGAACTGCTGTCGGGTGATATGGCGGGAGTCAGTGACCGGGCACTGCGCCTGATCATCAATGAGTTCCGCCGCCGTATTCAGCAGATTCAGCATAACCAGATTATCTTTCAGTTCTGTCGGACGGTCTGGAACCGCTGGCTGGATATGGCGGTGCTCAGTGGTTCGGTCACAATTCCAGAGTACGCCAATAACCCAAGAGCCTATCGCCGAGTGAAGTGGATCGCCCACGGCTGGCCTTATATGCACCCGGTTCAGGATATGCAGGTACAGAAGATGGCAGTCAGAAGCGGATTTAAATCGCGATCTGAAGTAGTCAGCGAACTGGGTTATGACAGCGAGCAGATGGATGGTGAAATCGCCGCCGATAATCGCCGGGCAGATAGCCACTCACTGAGATACGACAGCGATAGCCGTGATCCGAAAAACAGCAAATCTACCAATCAACCAGAAAAGGAAAAAGGATGACAGGGATGAGTCATAACCGACAGTGGTACACCTTTAAAAATGAAGCCAGCCAGACACCAGAGCTGTTTATCTTTGATGATATTGATGACTGGTATGGCGTTTCGGCACAGAGCGTGGTGGATCAAATTCGTAATCTGGATGTCTTAGAGATCAATGTCCGCCTGAACAGCCGGGGCGGCATGGTGTTTGAAGGCATTGCCATCTATAACGCCCTGCGTCTGCATAAAGCCAATATCCATGTCACCATCGAAGGGCTGGCGGCCAGCATTGCCAGTGTTATTGCCATGGCTGGCGATACGGTCACCATCGCTGAAAATGCCATGATGATGATCCATAACCCCTATGGCTGGGCACAGGGCGATGCCGAAGCCATGCGCAAAACTGCCGATATTATGGATAAGATTGCGGACAGTATTGCTGTGTCGTACACCGCCAGAACCGGCAAGAGCCTTGAAGATATGAAGGCACTGATGGAGTCTGAATCCTGGTTCACCGCCAAAGAAGCCCTGGACATGGGCCTGGTGGATCAGATTGATGAACCGGTGAAGGCCGCTGCCCGCTTTGATCTCTCCATGTTCCGTAATACACCGGATGGCT
>NZ_JAHHPM010000306.1 GCF_024606345.1 Endozoicomonas sp. YOMI1 | reverse complement strand
TGGATAATACAATGTTATACGACTTAAGGCGTATGGTTGTCGGGAATTGCTGAATCGGCTTACTCTCAACAATATATAACATTTTATTCGTTGATACCTTTAATGTGCTATGTAAAAATTTTAAGCTCAGGTCAGCTTAAAAACGTCCAAGCAACTATTTTTAGACATGGCTTTATAGCCTGACCAAACAAGAGAGGCGGCCCCTGACTATGGCAACATTACTGTTTTACAATGAGCCGGCATTTCTCAACCGCGAAGTGCATAAGACCCTTAAGTTCAAGGCATCGGACGACTATTCTTTCACGGAAGATGTAAACTCGGTACCACTGACAGGTATCGAGTTTTTTGAGGCCAGTCGTGATATGCCTGTGCTCTTCAGTAAGGATGATGAGGGTAACTTTTTTCCCCTTGCCCTGCTTTCGCTGATGGATGCAGGACATAAGCATCTGGGTGAGGCAGGCAGCTGGAGTGACAGCTATATTCCTGCTTTTATCCGCCGTTATCCTTTCGCCCTGACCGATGAAGGCACCGTTTGCTTTGATCAGAAAGCCAGTCAGTTCGATGGCGAAGAAGGTGAAGCGCTTTTCAGTGATGACGGTGAAAATACAGAAACACTGAATAACATAATTCAATTTCTTAATAACTATGATCAGCAGTACAAGCATACCCTTGATTATTGTAATGAATTAAAAGCGCTTGATCTGCTATCACCGTTTAATCTCCAGATTCTCCTGGAGAAGGATAAGCCCTTAAGACTCGAAGGATTAATGGTTATTGATGAGAAAAAACTGAATTCCATTCCGGAAAAAAAAGTGAAAAGCTGGTTTGATTCCGGTTGGCTGGCGTGGACCTATGCGCACTTACACTCATTGGGTGCATTAAACCGTCTTGTTAAGCGGCAGAAACCAAAACTGTAATATCAATGACCTCTTAGTGGGTTTAACGTTGAAAGGGACTTCAATAGTGAAAAAACTCATACAAATGGCCATGTTGGCATTAAGTCAATTAGTTTTAGTATTTGCTGCAAATGTCAATGCCCATCCTGAAGAGACGAGTGGCTATTCGGGAATAAGAATTGTTGGTGGTGATGAGCTTCCGCCGTTTTCCCGTCCATACATGGCGTCATTGAGAGCATTGGGAGACATCCATTTTTGTGGTGGGGCCTACATTGGTGGGAAGTATGTCCTGACGGCAGCCCACTGTGTCGAAGCCGTTGAAGATTATGCCGAATTTGTTTCCGTCTGGCTGGGGGGGCATAAACTCAGTGAACCGGACACCGGCAGGCTCTACCAGGTGGCAAGGTTTTATACCCACCCTGCTTATGACAATAGAGCCATAGATAACGATATTGCCATTATTGAATTACAGCAGGACGTCGAGGGTATTGAATCTGTTCCCCTGATTTCTGAAGAACAATTTGATGCTATCAAGAAAGCTTCAGTATTTGAGGCTATGGGCTGGGGATCCCTGGGGTACGATAAGGGGCAACCGGACACGCTGCATGTGGTTCAGGTTCCCTATGTGGATAGAGAGCTTTGTAACTCCAGGTATGAAGGGGCTATTACCAAAAACATGCTGTGCGCTGGCTTTGATGAAGGAGGAAAAGACTCCTGTCAGGGCGATAGCGGTGGCCCCCTGATTTATAACCACCAGGGCACCTGGTACCAGCTGGGTGTTGTGAGTTGGGGGTATGGTTGTGCTGAGCCGGGTTATCCGGGTGTCTATACCAACATAGTTGAACTGTTGGGTTGGGTAAGGCAGATAGTTCCTGATATTTGACTACCAGACCACAGGAAATCAGTGATTTGGCAAAAGAATAAATAGAATAATTATATAATTATACCTCGTTCCCACGGTCACGAGGAGGCGCTGTATGGGTATTTTTCTGCACTGGCATAGTGGCAGCTCACGCTCAGTAAGCTGCCAGAACCATTCATCATGTTTGCCATATTTCTTGCCATACCACTTCAGGCGCATCTTAAATCCATAGTG
>NZ_JAHHPM010000305.1 GCF_024606345.1 Endozoicomonas sp. YOMI1 | reverse complement strand
TAGTAACTGCCCACTTAGCCAGAAATATACGATTCCATTTGGCCAACTACTTAATACTGACCATGAAGTTATGTTTTAGTTCAATTTCTAATGAAAAAGCCTGCCTGAATATTAATTAATGAATACCCCCAAAACAGAGGTATTTGGTTTCCAGATACTCTTCAAGGCCCTCCTGTCCACCTTCCCGGCCAAATCCAGACTGTTTAATCCCACCAAAAGGTGCCAGCTCTGTGGAAATAATGCCTTCATTAATGCCCACCATGCCGTATTCCAGAGCCTCGGCAACCTTCCAGATACGAGTAATATCCCGACTGTAAAAATAGGCTGCCAGGCCATAAATCGTATCATTGACCTGTTGCATCAGCTCTTCATCAGTGCTGAATCGCACTATTGGGGCAACAGGGCCAAACAGCTCTTCCCGGAGAAAGCCCATGGAGTGCTGAACATCGGTCAGAACCGTAGGCTCAACAAAACATCCATCCAGAGAGTTCCCCCCCGTAGCGATGGTTGCCCCCTGCTCGACAGCCAGATTAATTGTCCGGAGAATGCGTTGTTTTGCCAGTACGTCAATAACCGGTCCAATCTGGACACCCTCTTCCAGCCCACTGCCAACCTTGAGACTTTTTACAGCCTCAATAAACTGGCTGACAAATTGATCATAAATCGCGTCATGAACATAAAACCGGTTGGCACAGACACAGGTTTGCCCGGCATTACGAAACTTTGAAGCAAGAGCGCCCTGCACGGCCTGATCGATATCCCCATCGTCAAAGACGATAAACGGGGCATTTCCGCCCAGCTCCATTGAGGTATTTTTAATGGTTTCAGCCGACTGGGCGATCAATTGTCGCCCAACTCGGGTAGATCCGGTAAATGATAATTTTCTGATCGTTGGATGATGGGTAAAAATATCACCGACCTTTTCCGGTGAATGGTGCACAACAACCTGCAATACTTCTTCTGGCATACCCGCCTGCCTGGCCAGTTCTACAACAGCATAAGCACAGAGTGGCGTCTGATTGGCGGGCTTGACAATAAAGCTGCAACCAGCAGCCAGTGCAGGTGCTGCCTTACGGGTAATCATGGCAATGGGAAAGTTCCATGGGGTGATGGCCGCAGCCACACCGACAGGCTGCCTGATGGTCATCAGCCGTCTATCTTCCGTATGACCGGGAATGGTCGTGCCGTATGCCCGTTTTCCTTCTTCAGCAAACCACTGGATAAAAGATGCACCATAGGCCACCTCGCCCATGGATTCAGCCAACGGTTTGCCCTGCTCAAGGGTCATCAACCGGGCAAGGTCAGCCTGATTTCCCATCACCAGTTCATACCATCGGTACAAATAATTTGAGCGCTCTTTTGCGGGTCGTTTTTGCCAGAGTCTCTGAGCCAGGCGGGACTTCCTGATACATTCATCAATCTCTGCTTCACACTGCACAGGAATATAACCCAACACCGAGCCATCCGCAGGATTATCAATGGCCAGGGCATGCTCTCCAGGTTCACACAGAATACTGAGCAATAATTTATTTTTGATGTTATCCATCAGCCATTACCTCTTTACTTATACGACAAATTACAATGCCAGGAATAGCTCATGATCCCTTACATAGTAAACCCTGAAGCAGCGACAATTATCGTGTTTTAATCAATGTGTAAACCCCGCCGCCGGGCAATTCAAATAGATGGTTGGCACTATTTTTAATCGTTTAAAATCAAGTCATCAATGGGGGGTGAATGTCGGCTAAAAAGCTCCTCAGCTTATCGACCACATTTTGCTGTAGGGGAAATTTTTCCATGTTGCGTATTCGGTCAACTACCTTTTCAATGGCACCGGGCAAATTGGGATTGTCGGCTTTGAAAAAGCGTAAGGAGGTGATCAAATCACCAAGATAATAAGGGTCGGTGTGTTTACATCTTTTAACAACCATGACCTCTTTACAAATGTGACTTTCAAACATCTCAATGTCCAGATATGCATCATATTTGCTGTTCAGCTCACTGGCCCAGGGAATATCTCTGTTCTCAATAGCTTTTTTTATGAGTGTGTCGAGGGCCTTTTGGCTCGAACAACCGCTGATTTCCAGCAGTTGATTACAGGCGTTTTTTGCCATACGATAAAAAAATTCGTAACACGGATCGAGTTTGCTTGCCAGCTTTTCCAGAACCCTGTTATTCGCCATGTCGGCGTCTTCATCACTGGTAAACAAAGGGACTATCAGTTTAAGCAGAAAAAACTGGCGTTCATCTACGGCCTTATCAATCGCCACTTCGAGTTTCGCTGGATCCATCGTTGCCTGGTAGTTAGTCTTCAGTTGGCCTGCCCACGTTAAACCCTCAGGACAAAGGGTACTGACGGCCTTTGTCATCGCGGCATCAACGGCAGTTTGATCCTTGACATCGTGGCTCAGCAGCGTGTTGATAAACTCCATATAATTGTCAAAAAAATTGCCATAACTCCGATCAAGGAGCTCCCGGGAGTATTCCTGCTGCTGCGTCGCAACGGTTCTTAAAACTTCACACAGGGTCTCTATGCAAGACTTGTTATCTTTATCGTATGAACTCAAGATCCATTGCAGGTGAGAGGAATTTCGTTTCGATGCATAAACTTTAAGCAGTAGTTCCTTCAATTGCCGATTATTAAGAGAGAGGCCATATTGCTCTTTCAGGGCTTTTACTTCATCAAACACACCGATTGAAACAAAGAAGTCAAGAGCCTCTTTCTGTGCGTTTTCATTGAGTATTTTTGAGCCAGCCAGTCGGTTGACCACCATCTCCGCATGGCCTTTTTTCTTCAACACTTCCTGCAAAAAATCAGAAACAACCCTTTTAGAGGCATCATCATGGGTCATTAAATCCAGCGCCATCCGAACTTTATTATCAGCAGAGGGTATTACATACACATGGAAAGATTGTGGTGGTAGTGTATGCCACAAAACGTCCTTTAATTGAGCTGCACTGAGTGTGATGCCGTATCGGATTTTCAGTTGCCACATTGCGGGAAAGTTATTGGTTCTTACCGCCGCGTCCATAAGAAGCCTCACGGCATCCAGGGTCAGGGTGGCAGTATTCGCAGGTGTTTCCAGGAACGAGAGTTTGGGGTCATCGGTTTCGGCTTTTTCACAGTCCAGAGGAAAATCACAATTCAACCTCTCATTCGCCCGATTACCCTCAGATATTCCCGATTTACAGGCAGGACAAGTAGGAACAAACGGCAGGCTCGGATCTCGATCAGACAGATCTCGGCAGTGCCTATGCCAGTTATCAGAACATTCCCTGTGCATCAGGTGCTTACATCCGGATAAGATAAATACATATTTATTTCGCCAGGAGTGAATGGGTACTTCATTAGGATACAGGTAATCGGTAATGGAGTTCAGACAAACTGAACACTCGTGTTTTCTGGCATGACATATCGAGAGATATGAAACTGACACCATGTGCTCCTGCTGCTGAGTTATCAAAGTACGCAGCTTTTCAGTAGAAAAGTTATTCACGCGATGTATTCATGAGTCTAAAAGGTAGACTGTAGAGATGGTATTTTCCTCAAAAAAAATAATTAGTTTTCGATTGCATGCGACACATTAGTATGACAGGAACAGTTCACGATTCCTGCCATTTTTAACTCGTTTAATATCAAAATTTAATCAAGGAAGGGTGAATGTTGCCTAAAAAAACCATCAGATTATCGACAATACGTTGCTGCAG
This sequence comes from Endozoicomonas sp. YOMI1, assembly GCF_024606345.1. GTDB lineage: Bacteria > Pseudomonadota > Gammaproteobacteria > Pseudomonadales > Endozoicomonadaceae > Endozoicomonas. The sequence continues at coordinate 62,164 of NZ_JAHHPM010000305.1, read as the reverse complement.
GGGAAATTTCTCCATTTTGTTTATCTGGTCAACAGCCGCTTTAATAGCATTGGGCAAACCGGGATTGTCGGTTTTGACAAATCGTAAGGAGGTGATCAAACCATCAAGATTATGAGGTTTGGTGTGTCCAAGTCTTTCTACAGAAGCGGCCTCTTTCAGAATATAATTTTTAAGTGTCTCAGGGTCCAGATATGCACTATATTTGCTGTTGAGCTCATTAGCCCAGGAAATATCACGGTTCTCAATAGCTCTTTTTATGAGTGTATTGACAGTCCCTGCACTCCAACGACCGGTCCTTTCCAGTTGTTCTTTCCAGGCGTTTTTTGCAATACGATAATTGCCATCAAAATACTGATCGGGTTTGCTTGCCAGCTTTTCCAGAACCCTGATATTTGCCGCATCGGCGTCTTTACCATTGGCAAACAAAGGGGCTATCTGTTCAAGCCGAGAAAGTTTGTGTTGATCTACTGCCTTATCCATCGCCACTTTGAGTTTCGCAGGATCCATCGTTGCCTTGTGTTCGGTCTTCAGTTGGCCTGCCCATTTTAAACCTTTGTAACAAAGAGTACTGACGGCTTTTGTCATCGCGGCATCAACGGCAGTTTGCTCCTCGACACCGTGGCTTAGCAGTGTGTTGATAAACTCCATATAATTGTCAAAAAATTTGCTACCATTCTGACCAAGAAGCTCCGGAGAGTAATCCTGCGGCTGCGTCGCAACGGTTTTTAAAACTTCACGCAGGGTCACTATGCAAGGCTTGTTATCTTTATCGTATAGACTCAAGATGCGTTTCAGCTCACAGGTACTTTTTTTCGATTCATAAGCTTTAAGCAGTTGTTCCTTCAATTTTGAACAATTAAGAGAGACTCCATACTGCTCTTTTATGGCTTTTGCATTATCGAACCTGCCTATTGAAAGAAAGAAATTCAGAGCCTCTTTCAGTGCGTTTTCATTGAGCATTTTTGAGCCTACCAGACTTTTGACCACAATCTCCGGCTGGCCTTTTTTCTTTAATACTTCCTGCAGAAAATCACAAACAACCCTTTTAGAAGCATCATCATGGGTCATTAAATCCAGCGCCATCCGAACTTTGTTTTGGGCAGAGGGCGTTACATACACATGGAAAGATCGAGGTAGTGTATGCCATAAAACCTCTTTTAATTGAGCTGCACTGAGTGTGATCCCGTATCGGCTTTTCAGTTGCCACATTGCGGGGAAGTTATTTGAACTTACCGCCTCGTCCATGAGAAGCCTTGCGGCATCCAAAGTCAGGGGGGTACTTTTCACAGGTGTTTCTACGAACGAGGGTTTTGGGTCCCGGGTTTCGGCTTTTTCACAGTCCAGAAAGATGACATGGCAATTGACCCACTGATTCGCCGAATCATTCTCTACTATTTCCGTTTTACAGGTAGGACAACAAGTAGGAACGAACGGCAGGCTCGTGTCTCGATCAGACAGTTTTTGGCAGTGCACATGCCAGTTCTCAGAACATTCCCTGTGCATCAGGTGTTTGCATTTAGATAAGATACATACATCTTTATGTCGCCAGGAGTGAATGGGTACTTCATCAGAATATTTGAAATCAGTAATAGAGTTCAGACAAACTGTACACTCGTGTTGCCTGGTTTGACATATCGAGAGATATGAAACTGACATAATCTACATCCTCAATTTAGGCAGTTAGATTTTTATATTTTTGGCAGGCTATTCCGGATTGATACTATCGGCTAAATTAAGAACAGCGATGCAGGTAATAAAGTTCCATTTATTTCCAGTCCGTTTATCACCCAGAATTCAGCCTGATTAAAATACTTAATCACTGTTCTTAACATAATGTTCAAGAATAGTTAAAAATTAGCGGGTATCAATAGGGACTTTGTTATCCCGGTTCTTCCATATGAGGTGTAGCCGCAGTGGTTTTTTCAGCGGTAAACATACAGAGAATACCGAGCTGGTATAAGTCTTCTGGATTTTGCGGTGCGATGAATACCCTTCTATCATCCATAACGACTTTATCAATCACCTGTTGTTCATCATTCTCTGGCAATCGTTCTCTGCCATTTATCAAGCATCGGTAGTGACGTATTCTTGCTTCTCTGTCCTCAACATAAAACACTTTGACCACAATCCTGTACCTTTGGATAATTTCTTCTGGCGGGAGAATAGCATCAGGGCTGGCTTTTCTAATGGTTAACTGAAATTCCTGAGTTACATCATGAGCTAATTTTTCCACAATTTTTGCCCGGTCATATGGCTCGGGGAGCGTTTTAAACTGGACAGTTATCACTTCTGGAACATCTTCCACCAATAGTACCTGCCGCTCTTGGAGGACATCCCATAGGAGGTCTCCTGTTCCCGCTTCTTTTACCCTGGAGAGAGAGGTTGGGAGATTGTTTATTGCATGCCTGAAATTATTACAATCTACGGTTATTTTTTGGTGTACATCTTCAGGTATATTTTTTAAAGAAAGCGCATCATCCAGAATCATTTGAATGGAGAAATCATCTCTTTCAGCTTGCTCAGGAGACACTGGGACGGAATAAATCAACGTGTCAGGTTTAACGGTATCTTTTACTGGAGAGACTTCAGAGGTATTCCCGGGAGTTGTCCGTGGATCATCGGTTATCATTAATATATCGGAGCCCCTCATAACCCGCCGTTCAGTTAATACCCGAAATGCACATTTTTTTAGCTGCTCTTTGGGGATAACTAGTTTTAATAGTGGTGCTAAAAACTCTGCAGAATCCTGTGGAGGTAATTTTTTCAGTGGAAAAACGGGAAGTTCATCTCTTTGATCAAGTTCTTCAGGAGACTCTTTTTTTCCACTTTTTTTGTTTTCTGCTTTCTGCCGTAGAAGTCGGGAAGTGATAAAATCCATATACTTTTCATGGAAATTTTCAAAGCCAAGGAAAATATTGTCAGAAGCACAAGCGGAGCATAACGTTAAAAATAGTTCGTAGGTATTTTGCATTTTTGAGTGCTGTTTTTTACGATACTGGCTTTCCATGGCTACCAGGCACTTTCTGATAGCAGCAGTTAAAAGCCGTTTTTTGGTTTTTCTGTCCGATTCTTTTTTGATCAATGCCAGGCATACTTCAGGAGAGAGTTTTTTCAGAGGAATTGCTTTTTCTCCTGAGGCCAGGGATAAATACCCTTCATTGTGATCCTCCTTAGTACCGGGGTCACACTCAATCGCCTGTGGATACGAGGAAGCTGAAAGTAAATGAATATAGCGTGAAACCAGAATTTGCCAGGTCGAAACTGCAGCAAAGCAGGTGTTACTAAAGTTTGAAAAACCTTCCATAGAGTCTACTGGCGAGAGGAGTGTGTCCAGTGGGCGATGAGTGAACAGCATAAGAAGAAGTTGTTGTTGTTGTTCTTTTCTCCCTGCCATTTCCTGTATGGCTTGTGCATCAAAGCCAAGGACTGTTTCTGTCGCCGTAAAATCGTTTTTCAGTGCCCATAAAACAGGAAGGTATGCTAACACTTCTTCGGTTGGGACGAGTAACTTTTTTAAGGTATTGGGAATAACATCATAGTGATACCATGGTGTGGTGTAGTATTGCGAAACATGAGTCATGGGTCTTTTCGTGTATGTGTCAGGATCCAGTATCTGCCAGAATGATTCCTCACCAAACATTTGGTAATATTTCTGTAAAACCCGCTGTATTGCTTTGTTCAGGCTATCCAGATGTTCAGGATTTACGTCTGCCATTGAATAGCGACGAATTGTCTTTAACGTAGAGTAGATTATCTCCTGGATAAGGTTGCGTAATCCTCTGGGGTAATAATTCCAGTATTTTTTGGGATTTTCATCAATTGCTTGAATTTTTGCACTCAAATAATCAAGCCATTCTTCATCGTCTGTCCCTTGATCCATGTCGGCGCAACACCTGATTAATGAATGTGTGATTTTTCCCCATACTCCTTCTCCATTTATGATTGCCTTAAGGCTATTTATTATTTCCAAACTTCCTATTTCCAGCTCCTTTTCAGGCTGTGATTTCTTGTCTTTTATTACTCGACATTTTTCTGTTGTCGCAGGCTGATCATCAACCCTTACTTGCTCATTAGATATATCTACAGGAATGGGGGATATTTCTTCCTGCTGGGGCCGTGATGGCAGTATTCGTAACCCGCATAACATTTGGCTAGCGGTTGAACGCTGGCAAAGTCTTGAATGAAGAGTGTCTTTGATCTCTTTTAGACTGAGCAGGCTGCTTGTTTTCCTTAAACAACATTCCTCATTGCTCAGTTTCAATGTACGCTTCGGATAGAATACGGTCGTCGTTTGATCAGAGGACTGTTGTCCGGAGAGCAGGAGCTCGTGTGAACCGGAGGCAGCGTAAGTACATTCAGGTGAAATTTGGGAATCCATATGACGGTTCTTTGTTCGATTTAGAGCCCCCACAGTGTAGTTCTGTAATAAGGTCTGTAGATATAACAGCTTGTTGTAAGTAATGTGAAATTTATTGACAGGAAACCGGCAATGGTACATTTAGCCGATGGGAAATGCTGTTAGCTGCTTCATGCCTGTCCTTTGGTTTTTAAAATAACTGTCTTGATAACCACTATTTTACCCAGTGAGGACAGGCACTTTCAGACTCACCCGGATTTTTAACAGTACAAAAGTACAGCAAGATAATTATTTCTCAACGAAAGCCCTTTCAATCACGTAATCAGCGACATCTCCGGTATGAGCTGATGCAGTGAAGCCGAGGTTATCCAGAATGTCACAGGTATCATTAAGCATGGCCTGACTACCACAGATCATGGCTTTATCGGTTTGTGGGTTCAGTGGTGACAGATCCAGGTCATTACACAACTGACCACTGGTAATCAGATCCGTCAGCCGACCGGTATTTCTGAATAGCTCACGGGTAACGGTTGGATAGTAGATCAGCTTCTGACGAATCTCGTCTCCAAGGTATTCATGGTTAGGCAGGTCATCCAGCAGGTAGTCGTGATAAGCCAGCTCACTGACATAACGAACGCCATGGACAAGAATGACCTTCTCAAACCGTTCATAGGTTTCAGGATCTTTGATAATGCTCATAAACGGCGCAAGACCTGTGCCGGTAGCAAAAAGGAACAGGTTCTGAGCGGGCTTCAAATCACCCACCACCAGGGTACCGACCGGCTTGCGACTTACCAGCACGGAATCCCCCTGCTTTAAATGCTGAAGCCTGGAAGTCAAAGGCCCATCAGGCACCTTGATGCTAAGGAATTCCAGGTGCTCCTCATAGTTGGCACTGGCGATACTGTATGCCCGCATCAACGGTTTCCCCTCTACTTCAAGGCCCAGCATGACAAAATGACCATTATGGAATTTGAACGATGAGTCACGGGTTGTGGTGAAGCTGAACAAAGTATCATTCCAATGCTTCACGGTTAACACGGTTTCTTGATTAAATGCTGACATACTTTGCTTCTTTTTCGTTGTTTGCGTCCTTACCAAAGATGACTTCGGAATCCATATCCGACGGTGGAGCCAGGTCCTTTTTATCAGCGACCTTAAAAGCCATGGGTAACCTTAGCAAAGTTCGGGAAAAAATGCTGGACTCAGTCTCTGCCAACAGGAAATAAGCCTGAATGAATGGCCTATAAAAAAGGGAGACCTGCAAAAGCTGGTCTCCCTGTTAAAAACCGGTATAAAAACTTAAGCCAGAGCAGCTTTCGCCTTTTCCACCAGCTGGCCAAAAATCGCCTTGTCGTGAACGGCCAGATCAGCCAGAACCTTCCGGTCGATTTCGATGGCCGCTTTCTTCATACCAGCGATGAAACGGCTGTAGGACAGGCCATTCATGCGAGCACCGGCATTAATACGGGCAATCCACAGAGCGCGGAACTGACGCTTACGCTGGCGACGGTCGCGGTAAGCATACTGACCGGCTTTGGTAACTGCCTGCTTGGCGACACGGAAGACACGTGAACGTGCTCCGTAATAACCTTTAGCCTGCTTCAGAACTTTCTTGTGACGACGGCGTGCAATGACGCCACGCTTAACACGTGCCATGAGTTATCTCTCCTGTTAAATGATCAAAAAAGCGGTTAGTCACGCAGCATACGCTTAACGAGACCCTGATCGGCCGGAGATACCAGTGAGGTACCTCGCAGCTGACGCTTACGCTTGGTGGTCATCTTGGTCAGGATGTGACTCTTGAAAGCACCTTTACGCTTGTAACCGGAAGCGGTTTTCTTGAAACGCTTCGCGGCTCCACTGTTGGTTTTCATCTTTGGCATGAAAAACACTCCGCATTCGCGACGACTGATCTGCGAAACCAGTGTCGGGACAATTAAAAGTAATGCCGCCGAAAGCCGAAGCCATCAACCGGCACGAAGCAACTAAAAAAACGGCCAGGCTCCCTACCCTCAACGAGTACCAAACCCAAACGCCGTTTTTTAATTACTTCTTCTTTTTAGGGGCAATCACCATGATCAGTTGACGGCCTTCCATTTTTGGATGCTGTTCAACGGTTCCGATTTCTTCCAGGTCTTTTTCAACCCGTTTCATCAGTTCCATGCCCAGCTCCTGGTGAGCCATCTCACGACCACGAAAACGAAGGGAGACTTTCGCCTTGTTGCCCTCAGTCAGGAAACGTATCAGGTTGCGCAGTTTTACCTGATAATCCCCTTCTTCTGTACCCGGGCGAAACTTGATTTCTTTCACCTGGATCAAAGTCTGCTTTTTCTTGGCCGCAGCCTTCTGCTTTTTCGATTCGTACTGGTGCTTACCATAATCCAGGATCTTACAGACCGGTGGCTCACTGGTCGCATTGATCTCAACCAGATCCAGTCCCGCTTCCTCGGCCATGCTTAACGCATCACGTATATCAACTACACCGACCTGTTCTCCGTCGGCCCCAATGAGGCGGACCTCTTTTGCACGGATATTTTCATTAATCGGAGCCTTTACTGGGCGACGATCACGGAAGCTGCTGCGTCTGATGGTTGTATCTCCTGTGTAAGCAACTTGGTACGTCCCGCGAAGCCTCTTGGACTAAAGAGTTGCCAGACCATCAGGCAACCCGGGACAGTTTTCTCGAAGTGAATCAGAAAGCGAGCCACTCAGGCAGTACGACCACGCTTCAGTACATCTGCCTGCAGGCGTTCCCGGAACGCTTCGATGGACATGACGCCCAGATCTTCACCGGTACGGGTACGGACCGCAACGGTATTATCTTCCATTTCCTTATCACCGATCACCAGCAGATAAGGAACCTTCATTAAAGTATGCTCGCGGATTTTAAAGCCGATTTTCTCGTTTCTCAAGTCCGCTTTTGCCCTGATCTTCTGTTCAGACAGGTTTTTTTCCAATTTTCTGGCGTAATCGGCCTGACGATCAGTGATATTGAGGATAGCAGCCTGCATAGGAGCCAACCAAACCGGCATGGCACCTTCATAATGCTCGATCAGAATTCCGATAAAGCGCTCGAAGGACCCCAGGGTTGCGCGGTGCAGCATAACCGGCGTTTTGCGCTCTCCGTGCTCGTCCACATATTCCGCCCCCAGTCGACCCGGCATGGAGAAATCCACCTGAATGGTGCCACATTGCCACACCCGGCCAATACAGTCTTTCAGGGAAAATTCGATCTTTGGTCCGTAGAAAGCACCTTCACCAGGCAGTTCATCCCATGGGAGCTGCTGGGCATCCAGGGCTTCAGCCAGGGCTTTTTCCGCTTTATCCCAGATTTCATCGGAACCTACACGCTTTTCAGGGCGGGTGGATAGCTTGTAAATCAGGTTTTCACGGGCAAAACCGAAATCATCGTAAACACCGTGCAGGAAGTCAATGAACTCACAGACTTCTGACTGAATCTGGTCTTCAGTGGCAAAAATATGGGCATCGTCCTGCACAAAACCACGCACACGCATCAGGCCGTGCAGGGAACCGGAAGGTTCGTTACGGTGGCAGGAACCAAATTCAGCCAGTCGCAGCGGCAGGTCACGGTAGCTCTTCAGGCCCTGGTTAAAGACCTGCACGTGACAGGGACAGTTCATAGGCTTAATCGCCATGTCCTTGTTTTCAGAACTAGTGGTAAACATGCCATCGGCGTATTTATCCCAGTGACCGGACTTCTCCCACAGGCTGCGGTCCACCAGCTGAGGGGTCTTGATCTCTTTATAACCGGCCAGGCGCTGTTGGTTGCGCATGTACTGTTCCAGTTCCTGGTAGATCACCCAGCCGTTGGGATGCCAGAACACCATTCCCGGCGCCTCTTCCTGCATATGGAACAGGTCGAGCTTCTTGGCCAGTTTACGGTGGTCACGCTTTTCCGCTTCTTCCAGACGGTGCAGGTAAGCCTTCAGGGCTTTCTTGTCTTCCCAGGCAGTACCGTAGACGCGGGTCAGCATTTCATTATTGGAATCACCGCGCCAGTAGGCACCCGCAACCCGCATCAATTTGAACGCTTTCAACTTACCGGTGGAAGGTACGTGTGGACCACGGCAGAGGTCCATCCACTCACCCTGGCGGTACACGGAGATCTCTTCACTGGCTGGCAGGTCGTTGATAATCTCAACCTTGTACTCTTCGCCCATGGCTTTAAAGGCGCTGATGGCTTCTTCACGGCTCATCACCACCCGTTCAATAGCGAGATCCTGTCTGGCCAGCTCTTCCATGCGTTTTTCAATTTTGGATAAATCGTCCATATTGAAAGCGCGCTCATAAGAAAAGTCGTAATAAAAGCCATTTTCAATCACTGGCCCAATGGTCACCTGGGCACCAGGAAACAGGTCCTGCACGGCCATCGCCAGAAGGTGCGCGGTAGAGTGGCGAATAACATCCACACCCTCTTGATCACGGGTGGTAATGATCGATAAATCAGAATCTTCGGTAATCCTGGCGCTAGCATCCACCAGTTCACCATTGACACGGCCAGCGAGGGTCGCCTTGGCCAGCCCCGGACCGATGTCCTGGGCGACTTCCATTACGGATACTGCATCAGCAAACTCCCGCTTGCTGCCATCGGGAAGCGTAATAACAGGCATGAAGTAGTCCTTACATTGTAATCACTTTACAGTGGCAACCGGTACCGGAGGCTGCTTGTTCTATGGCTCTTGCCAACCCATACGCAGGGCTGAGAGCTGAATACCAGTGGCAATCCATACCAGGGATTGCATGAATTTTCTCAACGTTCATTCAGGAACTTTTGGTTGATAAAACCGAGGGAGAAAATCGTAGGCCTAGCCTCATATCATCGTAGCTAGTACACGAATATGTCAATAAAAGATATTCAAAGCGCTTTTACCCTTCAGAAGACTTTATTCTCAACTGACCGATACGGTCCATTAAGTTGCCCCACTTGGTCAAATCAGCTTGATTAACATCAAATTGTGCTGCTTCCCTGCTCAAGCGCTCACGCATCTGAGTATAAACACTCTTCTGATAAGTGATTGTTTCTTCCGATCTGGCTCTGAGCCCGGAGTGCGAGCCATAAAAGCCGAGTTTCTTCATGATATCAGAGCGAGCAGTCATGACACTGGCAACCATCTTTCTGATGGAGAGCAAGTCAGCCTGCTGATCAAAAAGGTTATTCAGGTCACTTTCCATAATATGCAATAAAAAATCACCAGTATCCCGCAACTGCAAAACAGAGCAATCATTCATCAGTTCTACAGCCTTTTCATACATCTCCACGGTCGACCTGAGCGCCTTAAGCAATGAATTCATCTCATATTGTGATGGCAAGTTAATGGCTAATGATAAAAGTGTCTCTTCTTTTGGTATTTTATAATTGTTTTCTGCCAGCCAGTTTTTTGCATCGCCAGATTTTTTCACCAAGTCATCGGGAATACGTTTTGCAATGAGATCCAGTTGACGTTTCACAGGATTGACTTTTGTTGTGACCGTTACCACCCGGGCAAGCAACTCTTGATACGGTTCCAGCAAGGCATTGCCACAGTCCGCCCATACACAGGCCCGGTCAATCTTATCTTTACAGGCTTTCAGTGCAGACGCCCTGTTGGCATCAGCATCAGCAAGCTGGCCATCTTTATACAACGATACGGCAACGGCCAATTCCTGTTCCCATGGGCTGAGTTCCAACTTGATAGCATCGGCTGCAGTGTCCCTGATGGGCGCGGTAACCAGACAATAACGCTGTTTCTCAGATTCCTCCTCAGGTTGCTCAATGTCACGGGTATGCTTTTCGACCGGATGGCTCTCTTTTTGCTGCATTCTCATGCGCGCTTCAACTTGCTTTCTGCGTATATCCTCCTGCGCCTTACGTTTAGCCAGGACTAACTCGCGACACTCCCTCTTTAATGCCAACTCATCATCGCCCAACATTTTCTCAGCGGAACGAACGGCCATCGAGAGGCGGTCTTGCTTCCCGGATGCCGGTGAGAACCACGGTATGCTTCCGCTATCTTCACCTTTTTTCTGGAATGCATGTAATCCATCACTCAAATCAATCACTGCCCGGGCGACTGAGAGACGGTTTGCCCACGAAGCCCCCGGAAAATGCATCAATTTGTGCAAATAACCAAAAGTTTCCTGTATCTGTATTGCCAGGTTATTGACTTCATTCCAATTCGAGTCTGGCAGAGGCAAATCAAGTGGCAGAGAGTGAAGCGAGCTAATAATCGATGCAGAAATAGCGTAGCACCCATGATGATTAGACTCAGAAATGATGGTGGAAAGAATACTGATTAACCGTTGCTGAAGGTTTACCGGGAAGGTCATTTTTCCCAATTCCGGTGAGGTTAACAGCACCAGAAAAGTCTGTGGCAACAACTTTAGTATCGGTGAACCAGCACCAGCTTCATATTGCGCAATTATTCGACAGTCATGTTCAATCAATTCTGATAATTTGAAAAGGAGCGAACTCATTTGATTTGTTTCTTTGGGCATATAGACCAGATATTTCAGCATTAATGCCCCGATAATCGCCCTGACTTCATTCTGGCTCTCGAAAGAACACTCACCACTTTTCAGGGTATTACATAATTCATGAACCATCTTTTCAATAAGGCCAGCCAGCCCCTCATAACTGTAGTTAAAGCCCTCTTCAGGTTGTTTGACGTAATAGCACTGGGCTCTGCCAAGGAAAGGACTGTGTCTGAAAGGATGGCGCACTAGTTTAGCGCTTTTCTCAGTACTGATAAGTTTATTTAACTCCCTAATCACTTCATCAGGTATAGACAGCTTTTCTAGCCGTGCCCTATTTTCGTCAGCGGCAACATTAACGACTTTTGTTAAGGCCTGCATTGCTGCAGAAAATCCATAACGATCACTTCCTCTTGCACGCAGCCCCCTTGCACTGCCTTTTTTCCGGGCATTTTTTGCTCGTTCAGGCGCATTAACTCCGCGTCGATGCTTTCTTCCCCTGCTTTTGTTGTCACCGCTGCTTTCATTATTTGATTCAGACTGTTCAACCTTTGAGCTCTGGTGCTCAAAGCTGGATCCCGCAGGTTCAGGCGATGGTAGTATGTCTGCAATCAAGGAAAAGCCAAGGTCCTGAATGGCGGCATCGATGTCTTTAATTAGAAAGTCACTTTTCAGAACCGAACGCGCTGAACCTGATTGAAGAGCGACAGGTGTTGTTTCATCAGTAGATGCTGCCAGATCACCAGTCTGATCTTCAGCTGTTTCCTGTCCACCGGGCTGCATTGCCGATGTTATAGCCGACGCCTCAGGGTACATTGGCAAATATGGCTGATCTTGTTGCGGAAAAGGCAATGTTGGAACCTGCGAAATATCGGGACAGTACGGAGGTTGCCGAGTGGTTGCTGAGGGCAGATAAACAACTTGTTGCATCAGAGGCTGAACCGACATCACAACGGGCTGGGCTGTATTGGCTATGCAAGAGTCAGGAAAAACCACTGGCCCCAAAACTACCTGCTGTGAATAAACCTGCTTTTTTGCGTATATCCATTGCTGAATCTTAGGACAAAGAGGCCAAACTTCCTCATTTGATATTGCCTGATTTTGGAGTTCAGTTTCTATAATATTTAACGCATCTGGATGGTGGACTAAACTGTCAAACTGTTGATTCAGCCATGCGGCCCACGCTACATGGGATATTTTGAGTATTACAGGCTTTCCCTCAGAGGGTTGATAGGTGCGTTGTTCAATACTCAGGTATTCGGGGACGTCAAAACTCAGGTCTCTGGGGGCTTCAAGCGTTAATAATCTGATTGAAAAGAACTCTTTGCCATTCAATAGATAATGAAACTGTTCTTCTTGAATTGCCCCTTTTCCATATGAAGAAGAAATACGAGCGTCTTTTCCTTTCTCTTTATGCAAAAAACGCCCCATCACCCCGACTAAATTCTTGCATTGCTCGGGGCTGACCACGATATCCATCTGCAAACAACTGGTAAAGTCTTCATCCCTGATAACATGTACCTGAGCTTCTGAAGCCTGAATTTCTGAAATCATAGAGGGCTGGCGAAACGCCTCAGCAAACACGCCAGTTACCACCGGCAAACCGGATGTATCTTTATTGTAAATAAATAAATACCTAATAACATGACTGATCAGCGCTGTGCGTAAGTTGACAGTATCATGATCGGGGGGAGTAATAACACTCTGGACTTTATTGTCAGGCTGTAAAGACTGAATCCGCCTGTCATGAATAGATTCAGAATCATCAATTGCGCCAGAAGTTCTGGCACCACCCACGATATTTGTGACTAATGCCTGATGTTTCTCATCCGGCGGGGTTTGCGGACCAGTAGAGTAACAGCCAACAGGGGTGTTATTAGAGGGTTCCATCCTGTTATATCTCCTGAATCATGAACTAATTACACTTTGAGTACATAAAACGGGTTTAGTTCCTTTTTGTACCTGAGGATAAATAAGTTAGTAAGACTAACTGTCTTGTTAATGACTTAACTGATCTCTATTCAATACTTCAATACAGGACTTGCCTGAAATTGACTTATCGATAATGCGGGGCATCAGAAAAAAGCACTATTGCTGAGATGCCTCTTTAAGATGCTGATAACTATCGATGGCCTGTTGTAATGACGCCAAAATGAGCCGGGTTCGAAATAGCTTCGTGCCATGATGAATAAAACTGTCTCCATCTTCATAGCCCTGCTCCTGCTCTTCATCAATGGCCTGAATTTGCAGGCTCTGATCGTACCAGGGCTGTTGCTTGACAAATGCATCCCTTTGGTAGGTATTGAGATTGAGTCCCTCAGTCCTGACCCTGTTTGGAACTATCCTGATCAAGTTAAGGTCTTTGTTGATTGTGGCAAAATAGAAACCATCCTCAACGAGGTATTTCAATACACCCTGCTCGTGCAACGTATGCTTTTGCGGTTGATAGCCATGCACCCGGTCATTGCTGTATAACGACCACATATGCAAAAAAGACCGTGCTTTCTCGGTCTTTTTCACCAATATTATCCCGGTATTAAGCAAGGCCCAGCGGTTGTCTCCGGCAACAAGCAGATCAGCGTTCCCAAAATCTTTGATATATTGGTCGAGCATTCCGGAAATACCGGCAAAGTCATTGATAACAATATCATCATCAAGCCACACCACCCATTGACCGGCAGGCACCTCTTCACACTCCAGGACGTTTTTAAGAGCGAAGACTTTCAGCCAGTACAACTGCTTTGCCCCCAGTTCTTCGCGAAATTCAAATGGATATACAAATCGGTAATTGATACCCCGAAGCCTGGCGTAAGCGGCGTGATTTTCTTTGGTCAGCTGGGCGGTCGCCCTGGTTCCTCCGGATAGAATAAGAGCAATTTTTGAGCCCTCCCGGTTGTTATGCTCAAAGCTCATTGAACGGTAGTCCCGAATGATCTTCTCCTGACGGGAATAGTCGACAGTTGCTGAGAGCTGATAACGAAACAATTTATTGATCCGGTCAAATTCATGGATCATTGGATGTCGATCTGAAATAGCCTTACAGACTAAATGAGAAGATTTAACCGCATATGATGGGTCAGGATAATGCCTCATAGCACAATGACCGGCGTAAGAATAGAGAATGTCCTCCTGCTTCTCACTTTCGAATCTTGATTTCTGACAGAAGGCTATGTCCTGACCTTCGTCAGTAAACTTACAGCTGCTGTCCTGTTTATATACAGGAAAGGCCGCCGCGCCCGTACCGGAAAGAATATACAATAGCCCGGCCAACATTGAGGTAAAGCCATTCAGCCTGAAGGGCTTCACGCTTCTTTCGGCCATTGTCGCAGCCATATGGCATTGGTAAGCATTCCCGCTGGTCATAGAATCCACCAAAGTTGCGAACTCTTTCTCTTCCCGCTCTTCCTGAGCCGACATTCGAGTCCCATCGACATGCCGCCCCTGTGGATGGATATAGGTATGGATAAACTCAGTCATATTGGCGCATTGCCGAAGGCGCAGTTGAGTATGACCTGTCCAGAGAGCACTATGATCCCGCGACAATTCTGATGAAAGCTGCTGAGTAACATTTGTTGGTTCAGCTATTCCACTGTTGGCTTCTTTTTCACAAAATGGCCACATTGGCAGGATATGACTGGAAATAAAGCTTGATAACATCCTGAGTCTACTATGTTAGTTTTATATGACTAGGTAATAGACCGAAATAGCATGCGTTTGTTCCCAATTTATTCAAAAGCCAAGTTAAAAAACTGAATATTAAACTGCGTGTGCAAGTTAACTGCCGACTAAAGGTAGACTTTTGCCGGACAAACAACTGAGACTGCTTCTCTCCAGCTGCCTGCCGGAACATGAAACCGTTTACCCCATACCCGCAACAATAGTGATGGGCTTTAGCTTGTCGAATATTGTTCGCCTCTTTTAAAGTCATCTGCCAATCGCATCAGATAAAAAAAACGGAGATTTTCATTTTCAGGGAATTCATTGCGGGGAACATTGCCATACTCTTCAAGATTAACAGACTTCTGAATTTGTTCGGATTGTTCAGCGGTCAGTACGGTCACTGAGCAATTTGGAGAAGGATGTATTACGCTACCACCAAACTCGATTCTTGGGCGCATAGAGCTGTCAAGAACGTAGCCGGAATATTTGTCAAAATGAACAGGATTGGAATATTGACGAAACTTGACTGACCACTTTTCTTCTTTCAACTCCTTTGATAATGTCCACCGCAAATAATCAACGGACTGACTTTGCTCAATTTTCAAGGCAACATTTTGTGCGAACTGAACAGATTGGGCATCAAATTCTTGTTGTGGCAGATTTGTGCTACTGACTGAACGCTGAGCAAGCAGCGTTGTATTTGGCGGCTCCGAATCATCCGGCTTTGCTGAAGTAGCAGGCACGGGCCCAGAGGCTTGAGGCTCATCCACCAAACCGACAACAGGAAGGTTCCCGGCGGAAGTTATTGGCTCCATTAATTAGTACCTATGCTGATGAACAATACCTTTCCGTAGACAATAAAAAAAGAATAAAGTTCTGAAATGCCGGCGTCGAGCTTTCCGCACCAGCAAGCCCATAACAACGGCATAATCTGTCAAACATATAAGATACCCACATAACAAACACTGGATAGCACAATGAACATCGATTTCGATAAAGTGGTGGATCGAACCAAAACCTCCAGCCTTAAATGGGAACGCTTCAGCCCTGACGTTCTCCCCATGTGGGTAGCGGATATGGATTTCCAGTCAGCGCCTGAAATCATCGAAGCACTGCACCAACGTATCGACCATGGGGTTTTTGGTTACACCGAACCAGACAGAGAACTGGAACAACTTGTCGTTGAGCGCTGTCGCAATCTCTATCACTGGGATATTGAGCCACAGTGGATTGTCTGGATGCCGGGTCTGGTCTCTGCCCTTAATGTCTGTGTTCGTGCCTATGCCGACAAAAGCGAAGGGGTTATTTCTCCCGTTCCTGTCTATTATCCCTTTCTTATGGCACCCAAACTGGCCGGACGTGAACTAATCGGTGTGCCATGGATTAATCAAAGCGGCCAATGGGTACTCGATCTCGACAGTCTGGAGCAAAAAATCCCCCCCAGCTGCAAACTACTGATGTTCTGCAACCCTCAAAATCCCAATGGTCGGGTATTTACCCGGGCAGAGCTGGAGAAGCTTGAGCAACTCTGTAAAAAGCATGGCCTTGTGGTTTGTTCGGATGAAGTGCATTGCGACCTGATTCTTGATCGCCATGCTGAACATATTCCCTACGCTGCCATCAGCGAATTTGCCAGAGACAACTCAGTGACTCTTATGTCACCGTCCAAAACCTTTAATCTGGCCGGTTTCGGCTGCGCATTCGCAATTATTCCCAATCATCAGTTACGTCATCAGTTCAACCAGGTTCGCACCGGCATTGTGCCGTCAGGGGACAGCACCTTGATTGGCTACACTGCAGCGAAAGCGGCCTATCGTCATGGTGAACCCTGGCGTCAGTCATTGCTGGATTACCTGCGTGGTAACCATAATTACCTGCTGGAAGCCATCAATAACATCCCCGGCCTTGCCATGGAACCACTGCAGGCAACCTATCTGGCCTGGATTGATGTCAGCGGACTGGGACTGGAAGATCCACACCAGTTCTTTGCACAGGCTGGTGTTGGCCTGTCCCCCGGAAAGCAATTCGGCGATGAAAATTACCTGAGGCTTAACTTTGGCTGCAGTCGATCCGTTCTGGAAGAAGGCGTCGCACGAATGGCCAGAGCTGTGGCGAGCCTCTAAACAACCCTGCCGGAGTCTTTTGTGCCCTAAGACTCCCCCAGGACAGCCTCCAATACCAACATTCGGAAAGCTTCTATCTGGGCTTTGACCCGTATGAGCAGGATATCTTCTAATCTCATGTGAAAACCCATATCGCGGACAATGTCATCAAATGCGAAATCGATTTTCCTTCGAAGCTGGCTTTCATCCTCCAGGTTAAAATTTTCATTACCTATAGCCAATCGATAGAGTAAAACCGGCAGGTCGTTGACAAACGCATCCCTCTGTAGTGCCCGTCGACTTTCATCATTATCCTCATTCATCAGAACCCAGCTGGATTGCAACCAGTTAAAAAGCTGAAGGCAAACCTGTTCAACTGTTTGCTCCCTCTGATATTCATTCAGAAAATCATCCATTGAAGGTATTATTGTCTCTCTAAAGACCCGTTGGTAGTCACTGACTAGCAGTTTAATTCGCTCAACGTCGCGACATGACAATGGTATACAAGTTAAATCCCTGATACGTGAAGGTACCAATAATGTATCCGATGCACTGGGGGACTGATTCTCTTCCGCCTGATTTTTTCCATGGCATCGATTATGGAAAAACACAAATAGACCATGCAAAAGAGAATAATTAATTACGTTATTGATCGCTCCCATAAAATCTTTCAGGACAACACAGTTTCCATGATCAATAAAATTAACCGTAATACCGCCACCTTCCAGTTTCATCATAAAATTGCCAGGCTGGAAGTCGACATTGAGAAAACCGGATTGCTGCCAGGCTTCCAGGTAAACGGTCAGAACCTGCTGGTAAAGGCTATTAATAATCGACTTGATTTGCACCTCACTGAGCTGTTCACAATTATTCCAATCAGGCCGCCATAAACGAAGCCTCTCACTGACTTCTTCCAGACGATCCAGAGAGCAGCCATCAATAAACTCCATAACAAGAATATTACTGTTTGA
Organism: Endozoicomonas sp. YOMI1; assembly: GCF_024606345.1. Taxonomy (GTDB): domain Bacteria; phylum Pseudomonadota; class Gammaproteobacteria; order Pseudomonadales; family Endozoicomonadaceae; genus Endozoicomonas. Next base: position 44,600 of record NZ_JAHHPM010000305.1, on the reverse strand, counting down.
AAGTGTTTCGTTGACTTCAGGCGCTTTAAATTTCAAGGGTACCTGACATGTCTGGTCCCCAACAGATACTTTGATACTGTAGGCCTTTGTTTCTGACAACCGCTTTAAGACAGCTGCCTGTTTTTCGGTATTTACCAGCTCTCTGGATAAATCGGTTTCCTGCCCAAATGTCTTTACAGCGTTGGAAAACACCTCAACATCGCTTTTTGAAAAGTGTCTCATCAAACCCATTGCGGGAATAATACACTTCGTTAACAGATCTACATCCCCGCCTATACTCCTTGACAAACTGGGCGACACCGTTTTAACCACATAATCAATACCGTTAATGTCAACGCGATCCAGCTGGCAAATGGTTCCACGCCCTACAGTGTTTACATGACTGATATCTACACCATTGGCCCACATCTCATCCAGATAGCCGGAGTTGGCTATTTGTTCATCCAGAAGGTCGAGCACATAGTCACTGTTGAGTTCACCTGCCGGGTACTGACTTACGACTCTCATCAAATCACCGATAAACCCAGCCACTTGTTGATCAGAACCTGTCAGAAGGTGTTGGAACTCATCCATTCTTGCTACCAGATACTGTGCCAATTTCCCGTAGATGCCTGCCAGAGAAAGTATTTTGGCAACAGCTTCTGGCGAAGCTCGATAATAATAGGCTTGAACCAGCATCGAGAACATCTGCATGCCTCTCGAAGTCATGCCAACAGCACTGTCAACGCTCTCACGTAAATTATTACCAGTTTCTGTAACCCTTGATACGACTCGCTGTAACAGCGATTCATTAGAGGCTGTAGCATTTTCGGGCCTTTGGTCTCCCGGAATTTGCGGTTCAGGAGAGACCCTGCCAACCGAACCCAATGACGGTGAATGCCCTGATATGACACTCATCTCATTATTAACAACGGCATCATTAACTACTGCACCGTGGTTAACTTCAGCATTGGTTGCTGACACTCTAAAATCCATAGTAATTTCCCATCGCTATATTGTTAGATTTGCTTCTTTCGACTTGATTGGACGGCAAAAGTTTCAAAAATCTTTGTAATCGCCGCGACAATAGCCCCTCTCTGATTCGCCCGCTGCTGATTCGAAGGTTGCCAAGCAATAATTCCAGGCGCATGATATGGGGATTTTGCGAACACTCCGGGCAACTGTGAAAAAGACTGAACCATCCCGAAAAAGAGCACCTTTTGACGTTGAACAGATAGGTGTTATTCACTCCTGCTACCGCCAGAAATTTGGAATTCCCCGTCAGCCCGGCATTGTCACTGCCGCTGAAGCCACACTGGAACTTCTTCCCCCTTACAACCAGGAAAACCTGGTACGCGGTCTGGATGGGTTTTCACATATCTGGGTACATTTTATCTTCCACAAAACCATGGATGAGGGCTGGCGTCCGACCATTCGTCCACCAAGACTGGGAGGCCGACAGCGCATGGGGGTCTTTGCTACCCGTTCCACACACCGGCCAAACCCTGTGGGTATGTCCGTGGTTGAGCTGCGCAACATTGAATCCGGAAATGGCAAGCTGAAACTGAAACTGGGGGCGGTAGACCTTCTTGATGGCACACCCGTTATCGATATCAAACCCTACCTGCCCTATGCCGACGCACTGCCTGATGCCAAGGGTGGCTTTGCTCCCCTGCCAATGGCAATGGCGGAAGTGAAGTTTACCGATCAGGCCATGAACCAATGCCTGCGTTATCAACAACGAACCGGCAGGCAGCTGATTCTGCTGATCGAGCAGGTACTTGGCCAGGACCCGAGACCCGCCTACCTGAGGGAATCCTCCGGACGACGCCATGGCACCGCCCTGTGGGACCTGAATGTGGTCTGGGAGTTCACCAACCAACACTTCCTGGTTAAAGAGCTGGAACCCCTGAAGCTTGACGTGAAAACAGTGACAGGTAATGGGCAATGATTATTCCCTATGAAATGATTGAGCGGGAAGCGCTCAACCGTCTGATCGAAGAGTTTGTCAGCCGTGAAGGGACGGATAATGGCTATGAAGAAGCACTTTCAACGCGAGTAGCGCAGGTATTATTCCGCTTAAAATCCGGAGACATGGTGATCGTATTTGATCAGGAAAGCCAGACACCGAATATTCTGCACAAGGATGTTGCGACGCAAATCCTGAGCGAACAGGACGTCTGATCATCCTTTCAGAAGGCTGTCCAGGAAAATAGAACCACTATTCTGGACAGGATCGCCCAGACAAGGTCGACTGGGCGGACAATATGCGGATCGTTGTCGTTTACTTGATACAGGGTGTGTTCTACCGCTTGTCAGCGACGTTTATCTGTCTACAAAAATTTCATGACTGGCTATGCCCGGCCGTGATAATTTGTGTGAAAACTTCGAGTAGCAATGTCAAATGTAACTGAGACAGGGCCTTTTTCAGTTCTGACGACATTAACTGGATCAACATTAAAAAAATTCTGTGCCGGCTCATCAGCAACAGGACCACATAAATAGGTGGTTCCAGGATTTTTCTGCACTTCCTCCTTCCAATGGTTAGCTTTAGTTTCAGCAACACGAGGTAATTCTGGACAAAGCAACATCGTAGCCATAGTCGAGAATCGCGGATTGGGGTTCAGTAAAAAGTTAAAATCTAAGGCCTCCATATGCCAGGCTACATAACCCTTACCATTATCAGGAACATGAACAAGGCATAAACTACCATCCAGCTCTACAGCTTGAACATTCCTGTTTATGGTAACCCATTGATAACCAACAGTTTCCAGCTTTAGAATACCATTATCATCACCTTCAAACTCATCATCAGAAGACTCAATGGAATAGGCAACTAACGGTTTAGCCGGAGCACCATGGGTCTCTGGATTATCAAGGCCAACGGTTTTAGCGGTGTCAACATTTTTAGGGGTAACAACATTGGTCTCTTGGAAAAGTTCCGGTAGATCCAATGTCGAAGGGGTTGGTAATGAAGAAGAAGGAATCATAAGTACTACCTTTATTGAATACCTGTTCTCTTGGTCAGACAAAATAAAGCTGGAAAGGTTCCGAAGCTTTACTTCAACACTTCAAAATATCAAACACCCACCGGTGAGCGGGCAATCCGACGATTCAATGCCCCAGACCAATGATCTGTTAACGTCTGTTACCCTCTATATCCATTACAGGTTGCAGCGGCGCAATTGCTCACCATAGTTACTGGCTCTGCGCTTTACTGTGCTGGCAGTGCTTAACAACCATTTCTTTTTCTTATGGGTTCCCTTGCGATAACCGTTCCAGCCTTCATGGTAATTCAGGTACTGCTGATCGGCGGCCCAGAGTGAAGTGCCATTCAGCTTGCGGGACTTGTGGGTATACCAGCCAATAAAGTCAATAGCGTCGCCAAAGTCTTCGCGGCTGGGGAAGAAACCTCCGGCTTCGCTGACATATTGATCCCAGGTGCCATCCTGCGCCTGTGAGTAGCCATAAGCGGAAGAGTTACGGGGTAATGGAATGAAAAGGAACCATGGCCTTGGCGGCTGGGCATCGTGCCGATAAGATGATTCCTGATACATAATGGCCATCATGACCTGGATGGGGGTACCCCAGCGTTGGTTGGCTTTTTTTGCGTCTTTATACCAGCCGCGTTTTTCCTTGAAGACACTGCAAAGATTGTGGGGCTTCTCGGGTGGTGCATTACCGGCACAGCCTGCCAGCACGGCAGACAGGATCAAAATAAACAGCTTTCGGCTCAGGTTTGACATTCAGCCACCATCCTTCGCTGGTGATAATTTCAACCACAGAGATCACCAAGGAATAGATATACCTTTCTTAGTGCATCCAGTCCCGACCCATTTAAGAGTTGATCGGGACTCTGTGATCGGATTCAACTCACATCAAATTGCCGCAGGCACTACACGCCCCAGGCCTGCCTCATCTGCATAAAGTCATCTTCAGTGACGACACGCACTCCCAGCTTCTCAGCCTTGGCCAGTTTTGAACCGGCCTTGTCACCGGCCAGCAAGGCTGATGTTTTTGCTGAAACAGAACCGGTCACCCTGGCGCCCAGTTTTTGCAGGATGTCCTTACCTTCATCGCGGGTCATTGTGTTTAACGTCCCGGTCAATACCCAGGTTTCACCAGCAAGCGGTTGACCTCCTTCCTCTACGACAGAGGATTCCGATTCCCACTCAACACCTTTCGCCAGAAGTGCATCAATCACTTCGCGGTTGTGTTCCTGACGGAAAAACTTCTCAATATGACCAGCGACCACAGGGCCAACATCATCAACGGTTTGCAAGTCCTCTTCCGAAGCGGCCATCAATTTATGCAAATCACGGTAGTGACCTGCCAGCCCCTGTGCGGTGGCCTCACCCACTTCCCGAATGCCCAGTGAGTAAATAAAGCGGGGAAGCGTGGTTTTTCTGGACTGATCAAGGGCATTAATCAAATTCTCGGCCGACTTTTTCCCCATACGCTCAAGGCCAGAAACCTCCAGGGCAGTGAGACTGAACAGATCGGCGACCGTGGCGATCAATTTACGATCGACCAGCTGCTCAACCAGTTTATCCCCAAGACCATCAATATCCATTGCCTTGCGGGAGGCAAAGTGCTTAATAGCCTCTTTGCGCTGGGCTGAACAGAACAGTCCTCCAGAGCAGCGCAATATGGCTTCTTCACGTTCCAGTTCAGAGTCACATACCGGACAGCGATCAGGAAACGTGATATCCCGAGCATTATCAGGACGCATGGAGTGGATAACCTGGTTCACTTTGGGAATAACATCACCTGCCCGGAGGATAACGACGCTGTCGCCTATTTTGATATCCAGGCGTTCAATTTCATCCATGTTGTGCAAGGTCGCATTACTGACCGTCACCCCGCCAACAAACACCGGCTGCAGACGGGCGACCGGGGTGATAGCACCGGTTCTTCCTACCTGAAACTCCACTTCCTTAAGGGTAGTGATCGCTTCCTGTGCCGGGAACTTACGGGCGATGGCCCAGCGCGGAGCCCGGGCAACAAACCCCAGGGCCTGCTGCCGGGCAATGGCATTCACTTTATAAACAATACCGTCAATTTCGTAAGGCAGCCCCTGACGTTTCTCAGCCATGGTTTGATAGTAGTCTTCACAGGCCTGTACACCTTTGACAACTTTCAATTCGGGGCTGACTCGCAAACCCCATTTTTTCAGGCAGGCAAGAATCTCACTGTGCGTGTCTGGCAGTACTCCGTCATCGACAACGCCAACACCGTAGCAATAGATCGTCAATGGTCGTTTAGCCGTTATCCGTGAATCCAGCTGGCGTAAACTGCCAGCTGCTGCATTTCTCGGGTTAACAAAGGTCTTCTCACCTTTGGCGCTGGCCCGCCGGTTTAACTGTTCAAAGCCAGCCTTTGGCATATACACTTCGCCCCGGACTTCAAGGCGTCGAGGCCAGTCATTGCCCATCAACTTAAGTGGGATTGATTCAATCGTACGAATGTTGTGGGTAATATCTTCCCCGGTAGTGCCATCACCACGGGTAGCCGCCCTGACCAAACGACCATCTTCGTATAACAGGCTGACGGCAATACCATCCAGCTTGGGTTCGCAGGCGTATTCAATGTCCTCAGTGGTGTCCAGCCGCTCTTTAACCCGGCGATTAAAGTCCGCCTGATCTTCTTCATCAAAAGCATTATCCAGAGAGAGCATGGCCAGTTCATGGCGGACCTGGCCAAACGCTTTCAAAGGAGTAGCACCGACCCGCCGGGTCGGAGAATCTTCAGTAATCAGCTGTGGATATGCAGATTCCAGTGATTTCAGGCGGATAAACAGCTTATCGTATTCACTGTCTGGAATTTCCGGTTCATCGAGAACATAGTAACGGTAGTTGTGCTCACCGATCTGCTGACGCAGCTGAAGTATCTCTTGTTCTGCAAGCTCAGGGGAAGGAACCGGTTGAATATCTGAAGAAGTCATGCTCATGGAATTATCAAAGGCCAGCGGGTTCTCTGTTTGGGAACCCGCTGAAGAAAACATCAGGCTGCTGGCTTTTGGCTATAGCACGCCCGCAGGAATATCAATGCACCGGCTGTTTCGCCAGCTGCTTTCGCTCATATTCACGAATACGCTGACGACAGTGTTCAAGGGTCTGCTGAGTCATCACGCTGAACTGTTCATCTTTAAGTTCCCCCCCCAGATCAAGGGCAAGACGACGGGCTGTCTCTTCCATCAGGGCAAAGGCCTGCATGGGTTTTTCCGGCCCCGGCAGACTCATAAACAGACTCAAAGCCGGTGTTTCGGTGGCTTCCAGATTATCAATGGTAAAGGTACCCGGCTTTACGCCATTGGCCATGCTGAACAGAATTTTTCCAGTGCCATCGGCATTGGTATATCGATGGAAGATCGACATATCCCCAAAGCGCATGCCTGACGCCAGCATGGACTGCATCAACTGGTCACCGGCAAAAATGCCGCCGCCTTTTGACAGCACATTGATCACGATCACTTCACTGGCGGGCGGGCGGTCTTTTAACTTCTCAGCCTTCTCACGCCCCCCCAGATTGAGTTCTTTCTGTGGGTTTGAACTCTCTCTGGCCGAAACGTCACGTTCCTGAATCGAGGACTTCCCCTGACTGGATGCCACTCTTGGACGACCGACAAACTCTTCTGGCCCGGTATCCAGTCTGGATGTTTCGCGTGAGCGAACAGATCGGTCAGAGCCTTCAGCCCGTAAAAAGCCTTCAGCCCGTGAAAAGCCTTCAGCCCGTGAAAAGCCTTCAGTTGGTAAATTATCCTCAGCAGATGAAAAGCGTTTACTTCTTGAGGATTGCTGTGACTCGTCCAGATTCATAAGCACCGGAACAGGCTCATCCAGATCAAGCGTCCTTTGAACTCTCGCGTTTTCCCCGGCTGCAGAATCCCCGGCGGCACTCTGCTCAACGTGTCGTTCAGCTTCTTCAGGTTGACGATGGCGCTGTCTCGTCGACTCAGAGTAAACAGGCGGTTCTTCAATACCCTCTTGCGGGTAGCCAGCGAAATAGTCATCCCCAGAAAACCCGGGCTCAACACGGGATCTGCCAGGATCTTTTCTGGCAAATCCTTCTTTCAGAATGCTATCTTTCAAAGTGCTTCCTTTAAGCGCACTGGGTCGGGCACCACCATTGGGCAGTTCACTGGAAAAATCATCGTCATAGCCTTTGACTTCTTCCAGACCAAAGCTGATTTCCGATGACCTTTTTCTGGCCAGTCGCATCCTGCGATAACCATCAGCCAATACGCCGACGATTACCAGTATTCCTATGAGTATTAGCCAATCTCGCAAACTCATGTCCTTGCTGCCCTGTAGACCTTGAAAACAACGCCCGAATGCAGTTTGCTTCCCTGTGATAACACCTTATGACATTAACTATTATGAAAAATAGACCACTGTCATTTATCACATCTGCTTTAATTACTGCTGCAATCGGCCAACGTTGCAATATTACAATAAAAAAATAACAAATTAAGCCATGAACGTTTACTTTATGCTCTTAATAAACTGCGTAATGTCAATGTCATAGCTTATTTTTCCAACCCTTAAGCATCCCACTTACAACTCAGCCATTGCCGCCGCCTGCTCAATATCCACCGATACCGGTCTGGACACGCCAGGCTCATGCATGGTAACACCCACCAGCTGACTGGCAGCCTGCATGGCGATTTTGTTGTGAGTGATGTAAACAAACTGCACTTTATCACTCATTTCAGACACCATTTTGGCATACCGCCCAACGTTGGCATCGTCCAAAGGGGCGTCAACCTCATCCAGCATACAGAAGGGCGACGGGTTCAACTGGAAGATGGCAAATACCAGGGCAATAGCCGTCAGTGCCTTTTCACCACCGGAAAGCAGGTGGATAGTGCTGTTTTTCTTGCCCGGAGGCTGAGCCATTATAGCCACTCCGGTATCCAGCAGATCTTCTCCGGTTAAAGCCAGATATGCCTGACCACCGCCGAATACCCGGGGGAACAACTCCTGGAGACCGGTATTGACCTTATCGAAAGTCATCTTGAACCGTTGACGGGTCTCCTTGTCGATCTTGCGAATGGCATTCTCCAGGGTATTCAGGGCTGACTCCAGGTCATCGTTCTGGGCATCCAGATACTGCTTGCGCTCCGACTGGGTTTCGTACTCCTCAATAGCCGCCAGGTTAATTGCGCCCAAACGCTCAATTCGTGCGACAATCCGTTCCAGTTCCTGCTCCCACTGCTGCTCAGAAGCGTCATCCGGAAGGTTCTCAAGTACCGTTGCCAGATCAAACTGATCTTCTTTCAGCTGTTCAGCCAGTGTCGTTCGACGAACCTGCATGCCCTGCCAGTCCATCCTCAGCTTTTCCAACTGTTCGCGAATTTTCTGCGCCTGCTGCTCAGCACTGTGACGAACCTTCTCACCAGCACGAATCCGCTGCTCCACTTCTTCAAGCGCCATCCGGGCCTGCTGCATCATCTCTTCCTGCTCTAGGCGCCTGGCCAGCATTTCCTCCAGCTGTTCCCGCAGATCCCCCTCTGGTGAGTTGGATTCAGACATGGACTCCCGGAGAAACTCCCGTCGCTCCCGGAGTTTGGTAGACTGCTGACTTAAACGCTCAATCGCTGCCTTCAGAGAGCCTATCTGGGTATTGATGGATTGCTGACGAAGGGCAAGTTGATGGGCCCGCTCTTGATCAAAACGAGCCTGATGACGCACCTCTTCAAGACGGGCCTGAAGTTTCTCACGATGCTCCTGCATCGCTTCCCGGCGACCAATGTCTTCTTCCATATGGTCCAGTGCTTCCTGCAGGCGCATGCGGGACTCGCCAATCACCTCCTGCTCCAGCCCGTACTGCTCCCTGACTTCCTGCAGCTCCTGTTCAAGGCGTCGACGGCGCTCGGAAAACTGTTCTAACCGGACCTTTCGGGCGCCAAGATCCGCCCGAACCTCACCCTGTTTCCGGTTGAGATCGGACAGTTGCTTCTGCAGCTGCTCTCTTTGAGTCTCATGCTGCTCGAGCTTTGCCCTTGCGCCTTCCAGCTGCTCTTTCAATAGCAGGCTGCTTTCTTCCAGGGTCGTGAGCCTGTCACCCAGAGCGTCCATCTCTTTCTGGCGTTCCAGAACACCGGCATTATTATCAACCCCCCGGTTAACCCGAAGCCAGCCGCAAGAGAGCCAAATACCATCCGGTGTAATGATCGATTCACCAGCCTGGAGTTTTGAGCGCAGGGAAAGCGCGGTTTCCAGTGAATCTGCGGCATAGATTCCAGCCAATAGAGGCAGAGCTTCCTGACCGATGATCACTTTGTCAGCCAACAGTGGCAGCTCACTTAACGAAGGGGCGTGCTGCTGGGCTGAACCAGCCTCCAGCAGTACCAGTGATCCCTGCTCCAGGGCACCCAGCGCATCAGCCACCGGATCAAGGCTATCCAGGCACACGGCCTGCAGGCTGTCGCCCAGTGCGGTTTCAACCGAACGTTCCCAGCCAGCATCTACCTGCAGCTTATCCATCAGACGGGTGTGCTTATTGAGCTGGTGTTGCTCAAGCCACTCAATGGTGTCCGTGTCCTGATGCAGTGATGCCTGGTGCAAAGCCTCAAGAGAAGCATGACGCCCTCGCACCATGCTGAGTTCATCCCGGTTGCTTTCCAGCTCCGCCGTCAGGTTCTGCACCTGATCACGCTGTTGCTCAACCGCTTCAACACACTCTTCAATGCGCAGCTCGACGGTTTCTGCTGTCAACTCCAGTTCGGTCAGCTTTTCCGACAGGAGCGTCATTTCCTCCTGGTCTTCAGTCCCACCAAGCGCGGCAGACTCTTCCTTAAGGCGACCTTCCCGTTCCTGCAAGCGCCCCATCACCTGCTCGGCATGATTGATTCTGGACTGCTCAACTTCAGCGGTTCGCTTTGGTTCATGGGATCGCTGATTGAAATTATCCCACTCCTGTTGCCATCGCTGCATGGCTTCTTCTGCCTGAGTCAGGGCATCACCAGAGTCCACCTCCTGATCCTGCAGCATGGCCAGTTCCGGCTCCAATTCGATCAGTTCTTCCTGGAAAGCCTCCAGTTGCTGCTGATCATCCGCCAGCTGTTCACGGGCTTCTTCCCAGCTGTGTTCCACCTGCTCAAGGTCGCGACTCAACTCTTTGGCCCGCTCTTCCCGGTGCTGCAGGGTCTGTTCAATACGGGTGACTTCATTGCCCGTGCCGTAATAGCTGGATTGCGCTTCATGAAAACGATCACTCAGCTCCATCTGCTGGACACGATCATCTTCCATGGCGGCATCCGCTGAACGCTGTTGACTGATCGCCGCTTCCAGCTGAACCTCGAACTCACGGATGGCCTGTTCCTGGGACTGGGCTCCGGTATTGATGGTCTGCCATTTCAATGCCTGCAGCTGGGCCTTTTTCAGCCGCTCCTCGGCTTTGTACTCTTTGTACTTTTCCGCCGCCTGAGCCTGTCGTTGCAGGTGGCCAAGCTGGCGCCCCAGCTCTTCTCTCAGATCGGTCAGTCGTTCAAGGTTTTCATTGGTCCGGCGGATACGATTTTCCGTCTCACGCCGGCGCTCCTTGTAGCGGGAGATTCCGGCTGCTTCTTCGATAAATACCCGAAGCTCTTCCGGTTTGGATTCAATCAGATTGGAGATAATGCCCTGACTGATAATGGCATAACTTCTGGGCCCAAGACCGGTGCCCAGGAAGATATCCATAATATCTTTACGGCGACACTTGCTGCCGTTGAGAAAATAGGTGTTCTTGGCATCGGAGTTAACAGTACGCTTGACCGAGATTTCCTGGTAAGCGGCAAACTCTCCGGTGACCCGCCCTTCGTTATTATCAAAGATCAGCTCTACGGACGCCTGATTGGCAGGCTTACGGCTGTTGGACCCTTTAAAAATGACGTCGGTCATGGACTCGCCACGCAAATGCTTGGCGGACGATTCCCCCATTACCCAGCGAACCGCATCAATAATATTTGACTTGCCACAACCATTGGGGCCTACAACCCCACACATATTGGAGGGAAAGTGAACCGTTGTGGGGTCCACAAACGATTTGAATCCGGCCAGTTTGATGGATTTTAAACGCATCGTTTCCTTTAGCTCTTCACTGTCGGGGCCCGGCTCGGTATACGATGTATGAGCCTGAATACTGACCAATAGTTCACACTATGGGGCTTTATGCTCCGGTAAAACCACCATTTATAGCATGTTGCTTTGGGCTCCGGTTCCTTGTCATAGCGAATCGTTTGTTTGAAGTTATTTCTTTCAAACCAGTTCTCACACATTACCACAGTAATTAGAAAAGTGGCCCTTTCCGAAATGAAAAAGGCAACTTCCAGTATTTCTGATAGTTTGAGACTGTTTTGCGGTTCTTTAGTTCAAACGCTGATAAACAGCGAATATTCTAACCCGCTGGCGTAAATGTCAGCCTGATGGGCTCAGTTACCGTGGTTTTCACCCCTTTTGCCTGCACCTGATAATCAGGGGACATCACATTGCCAGTGAGACTGATCCGTGCGGTGATATCAAGACTGTCTATTGATGACAACAGCTGTCCACCCATCATCATGGCACTGTTATCATCAAGCAAAACTTCCCTCGGGAGGTCTCCAACACTCAGTGGCACAGCAACCACCGGAGGCTGTCTGGCATCCCCGGCCGGGCGGGCAAAAACCACCACCCGCGCATCATCTGGCAACCCACCCATTCCAGGGGCCAGATCAATCACGACCCGAATGGCAACCACGGTATCACCCAGCAGTGAACGTGCCTGATTAATACCCGCACTCAATGACTGCCGGGCTTCGGGATCTACTTCATGGGTCAACGCCAGCTGCCAGGCGGTAATGGCTTGCTGGTAGTTACCATTGGCAAAGGCATCAATCCCTTTTAATCCCAATGCTGTGGTATTCTGGTTATCTTTCAGCAGTGTCTGCTGATAGAGTTCGCGAATTTCAGGTGTAACCACATTATTGCTGTTTAAAAACAGCACCTGGGCCAGTTCTGCGGTTACCTGGGGATGGTCATTACTGATGCTGGCAAGGTGCCGATAGGTGTTAACCGCTTCATCCAGCTTGCCTGCTCTCAGGTAATGGCTGCCCAGCATGAACAGCGCCTGATTATTCTCAGGTCGTTTGGCCACCCAGCCTTTAAGGACGGTTTCCACCTGCTCGCTATTGAGGTTGCCATTTTTCATGGCGTTTACCACAGCAATCTCGGTGGTTGCACCCAGCTTAAAATAAAGGAGTACAGTGGACACAGGGACAATCAGTGCAATCAGCAGTGCAAACCCCGGCTTCTTCAACAGGGAGTATGCGCTCACTGGCTGTTCATCACCTAACTCATCAGCCAGTTTTTTCTTCAACTCCCGTTTCAGCCTTTCCGCTTGTTCTGCTGACACCAGCCCCTGTTGCAGCTGCCAGTCCAGATCTGCCATCTGGTCACGGAAACTGGCGACGTTTGCAGACTCTTCAGACTCACTATCATCCGGTGCTGACACTGCTGGCTTTATCAATGGCCAGACCGAAATCAGCACGGCAATGGCAATCAGCAATACGGCTACTAACCAGAACTCCATCATTACTCTTTACCATCCGTTTTATTATCTTCTGATGAGTGTGTGCTCAAATAGTCTGTCAGAAATCTATTCAGCTTTTTATCCAGTAACTCTTCTTCTGCGTTATGTCCATCGGGAGCCACGTGTGCCGATTCCGAAACAGTCGCTTTATGCTTGCGAACTACAACAACAAGTACTGCCAGACCGGCCAACAGCATCAACAGAGGCCCAAGCCAGAGCACAAGATTCACCCCTGAAATACGGGGTTTATAGAGGACGAAGTCACCGTAGCGGGCGAGCATAAAATCGATAACTGCCTGGTTGTCTGCGCCTTCATTTAACAGGCGGTGGACTTCTCGCCGAAGATCCTGGGCAATGGGCGCATTAGAATCCGCTATGGACTGGTTTTGACACTTCGGACAACGCAACTCATTGGTCAGCTCGAAAAAACGCTGTTCCTGTTCCGGTGTCGAAAACTTATAGGAGTCGATAACGCCATAGGCCGTGCCCATAAACAGTAGGGTCCACAGCACAATGATCAACCGGGAGGTTATGCGCTTTATCATTTGGCCTCCCCTTCATGATGATTTACCCGTGCTTTGAGCACTTTTTTTTGCAAATGCCTGAACCTGGGCTCAAGGTCATTCTTCCACACATTGGCATCAACAATGCCGACATGCTTATAACGGATAACGCCCTGATGATCGATTAAATAGGTTTCCGGTGCACCGTAAACCCCCAGATCAATGCCCAGTGAACCACTTTTATCATTGATGCTGAAACGATAAGGGTCATGCAGCGTCTTCAACCACTTTCTGGCTTCAGGCTGATCATCCTTGTAGTTCACACCGTAAATGGGTACGCCTTTATTGGCCAGATCCACCAGATAGGGGTGCTCGACACGACAGGCAGGACACCAGGTAGCCCAGACGTTGATCAGGGCAACGTCACCCAGCAGGCTCTCTCTGGTCACTGTTCTGTCAGGATTCTTAACCGTTGACCGCTCAAAGGTCGGCAAAGGCTGATCCAGCAGGGCAGATGGCAGCTCTCCCGGGTTCTCCCGGAACAGTGCCACATAAAACATCAGGCAAAGCCCAAGAAAGATTGCCAGCGGCAAAAACAGTTGCAAACGTCGCTTCATGCGCTGGCGACTCCCTCATTGCCAAATGGCCTCAATGTGTTCACTTTCTGACGAACTTTCATCCTGTATCGTCGGTCTGAGATCGCCACAACACCACCCAGTGCCATAAACAGGGAGCCCAGCCAGATCCAGCGGACAAAGGGCTTGATATGAAGTCGCAGTGCCCAGCTGCCGTCATCACCCAATGGTTCACCCAGGGCAACGTAAATATCGCGGGTTAATCCGGGGTCAATGGAAGCCTCGGTCATAGGCATTTGCTGAGCGGCATAGATTCGCTTCTCAGGGTGTAACAACGCTATCTGACGACCATTTTCGTATACAGTGACAGACCCATAGTCGGAGGTGTAGTTTGGGCCGTGCTGTAAACTGACACCATCAAAACGGAACTGATATTCACCAAGAGTTACCCGGTCGCCGGGAGCCATCCGTAAATCACGCTGGCTGCTGTAGCCACTGGTGATGGCGACACCAACGATGGTGACTGCCAGACCCAGATGCGCCAGATGCATTCCGTAATACGCTGGTTTCAACCGCTTTAATGCATCAACCAGCCCGGCTTTTGCCCGGGTGTTTCGGGTTTTATTCAGAATATCCCGGACCATGGTCAGCACGATCCACAGCACCAGGGCCATGGCCAGCACTTCACCGATCAGGAAATTCTTTGCAAAAGCGTCACCATAGAACAGGCTGAACCCTAAACCACCAATAATGGATACCAGCAAAATCCATCGGGTCTGGCTGATCAGCCATTTGACGGAACCGTTCTTCCAGTTGAGCAGAACACCAAACCCCAGGGCAAAAGCCAGCAACATGGCCATTGGGACAAAAACAAAATTGAAGTAAGGAGGCCCTACCGAAATCATGCCCATATCGAGGGATTCCAGCAGCAGCGGGAATAAGGTTCCCAGAAGTACTGTAGCGGCACTGGCGGTCAGCAAAATATTATTGACCAGCAGCAGCGTTTCCCTGGATGCCATGGAAAAACTGATACGACTGCGCACCTCAGGAGCCCTGAGGGCAAACAGCGTCAGCGATGCACCGACGACAATCATCAGATAAAAGAGGATAAAGACCCCTCTCTCCGGATCATTGGCAAAGGCGTGGACCGAGGTGAGCACGCCGGAGCGAACCAGGAACGTGCCCAGCAGGCTCAAGGAGAAGGTAAAGATGGCCAGCAGCAACGTCCAGCTCTTGAACAGACCGCGTTTTTCTGTCACTGCCAGAGAGTGCATCAGTGCCGTTCCCACCAGCCAGGGCATCAGAGAAGCGTTTTCCACCGGATCCCAGAACCACCAGCCACCCCAGCCAAGCTCGTAATACGCCCACCAGCTACCCAGTGAAATCCCCAGGGTCAGGAAAACCCAGGCCACTGTCGTCCATGGTCTTGCCCATCGGGCCCAGGCGGTGTCAAGCTGCCCACCCAACAGTGCGGCAATGGCAAAGGCAAAGGCAACGGCAAAGCCAACGTATCCCATGTACAGCATGGGAGGATGAACGATAAGGCCAAAGTCCTGAAGCAGTGGGTTCAGGTCAGCACCATTTTCCGGCGGGAAAGGCAGAATTCGGTTAAACGGGTTTGACGTCAGCAGAGTAAACAGCAAAAAGCCAACGGTAACCATCCCCATGACCGAGAGCACTCTGGCGGACAACTCAGGAGGCAGGCGGTCGCTCTTAACGGCAACCATCGCCATCCAGCCAACAAGGATCAGCACCCACATCAGCAACGACCCTTCATGTCCTCCCCAGGTGGCACTGACTTTATACTGTACTGGCAGCAGACTGTTTGAATGCCTGGCTACGTAATCCACCGAAAAGTCGTCGGTAACAAATGCCCAGACCAGACATAAGAACGAAAAGCCAACAAAGGCAAACAATCCCCAGGACAGGGAGCGGGCCTGATTCATCAAACGGATATTACCGGTATAACTGCCCACCAGCGGAAAAACGCTGAGCAAAAGACTCAGGCACAATGCAATAATCAGAGCCAGCAGGCCAGCTTCAGCTACCATCTTGCAGGCTCCTCAGCTCACTTTGAGCAGTGGTTTGTACCGTCGGCTTTGTGTAACCCGGATGTGCCTCATCAATGGCTTTCTGAACTTCCGGCGGCATGTAGTTTTCATCATGCTTGGCCAAGACCTCCGTCGCTGCAAAAACACCGTCATCACCGAGCGTTCCCAGGGCAACAACACCCGAGCCTTCAACAAAGAGGTCAGGCAGAATACCTTCATAGTGAACCGTCACTTCTCCGGCACCATCAGTGATGCGAAAGCTTACCTTCAGGCTTTCGGTATCGCGCTCAACGGAACCCGGAACAACCAGGCCACCACCGCGCATCCGCTGACCTACCGGAGCTTCACCGGCAGCCATCTGAGCAGGAGAGAAGTAATGATTAATGTTCTCACGCAGCGCAAACAACATCAGCGCCACTGCCACCCCAACGCCTGCCAGCAGCAGTAATACGAGTATTAATCTCTGTTTGCGAACTGCATTCATTGGGCACTCCTCTTTACCGACTCCAGGCCTTCTTCCTGTCGCTCAGTGCGATTCTCAGTGTCATCACCACTGCCTGTAGTGACCTCATTCACGATCACTTTTCTTTGGACCAATCGCACCTGTCTTCTCACTTGTACAATAACCCGACGCTTTGCCATCAACGGCGCAATCAGATTGTAAGCAATCACTGCCAATGCGATGGCGTAGGCACTCCAGACATAGAGTCCATGCCCCTCCATGGCCAGAAAACCGCTCCAACTGTCAAAATACATAGACATTAACTCACCAGCTCTTTTACCCAGCGGGTCTTTCTTTCACGACTGATAATTTCTATACGTAGACGAAGCACCATGACCAGGGTAAAAAACAGATAAAACCCGAGAATGGCCAATAACAGGGGCCACAGCATTTCAGCGGCCATGGATGGTTTTTCAGTGAGCTTCAATGTGGCGCCCTGATGAAGGGTATTCCACCAATCCACCGAAAACTTGATGATCGGGATGTTGACAACCCCTACCAGGCTGAGAATGGAACAGGCTTTTGCGGCCGCTTCTGTTGTGTGGATGGCACCACGCAGGGCAATAATGCCGATATAGAGAAAGAGCAGAATGAGCATGGCGGTCAAACGTGCATCCCATACCCACCAGGTTCCCCAGGTCGGCTGCCCCCAGATGGCTCCGGTAACCAGAGAAAGTATGCAGAAGGAAGCCCCAATAGGTGCCATGACCTTCAGCGCCATATCAGCGAGTTTGATTTTCCAGATCAGGGTCACAGCAGCAGCCGTTGCCATCATCACATAGACCGACTGGGCAAGAAACGAAGCAGGTACATGAATAAAGATGATTCGGTAACTGTTGCCCTGCAGGTAATCCGGAGGGGTAAACGCCAGCCCCCAGACAAGCGCCACCAATATCAGCACCAGGGATAACACCTGAAGCCAGGGCAACCACTTACCGCTGATATCATAAAACCACTTGGGAGAACCCAACTTATGAAAAAACGTCCAGTTCATACTCTTGTTCTACTTACCTGAGGCCGCCACCAATGCAACCTGATTTTGCAGGGATTCTCTGCAGGCAGAGAGTGCTGGAAATTTCTTAACTTTTCAAGAAATTGCCTGAATAAATGCAAGTTTCTTAACCATATCAAACATATTCATTACTCATTAATCACCCTTAATGCCCCGGCAATCGCCAGCGGTGCCAGACATATCCCAAGTATCAGGAACACAGCCAACCAGAGAATATGGCCTGTATACGGCATGTTTTGCATTGCAGCACTAACGGCTCCTGTGGCAAAAATCAGTACCGGTATGTAAAGCGGTAACGCAAGCAGGGTCAGCAACACGCCGCCACGTTGAACTCTTACCGTTAATGCAGAACCAATGGCTCCCGCCAGACTGAGCACTGGTGTTCCCAGTAGCAGCGTAATCATAAGAGGGTAAAAAGCTTCTGATGGCAGATGTAACATGATGGCCAGCAATGGCGCCATAAGTGTCAAACAAAAACCACTGGTCAACCAGTGACTGAACACCTTGGCCAATACCAGTAAGGGCAGCGGGTGTGGCGACATCAGTAATTGGTCCAATGCTCCATCGTCCTGGTCACTTTTGAATAATGAGTCCAGCGACAACAAAACAGCCAATAAAGCACCAATCCAGATAACGCCAGCCGCCAGTTCTGATAACACCTCCCGATCCGGTGCAATCCCAAGGGGAAATAAAGTAGCCACCATCAGAAAGAACACCAT
This sequence comes from Endozoicomonas sp. YOMI1, assembly GCF_024606345.1. GTDB lineage: Bacteria > Pseudomonadota > Gammaproteobacteria > Pseudomonadales > Endozoicomonadaceae > Endozoicomonas. Next base: position 26,704 of record NZ_JAHHPM010000305.1, on the reverse strand, counting down.
GGGATTAATAGCCTGACCGGGTGAGCGAAAAGTAAGCGTCAGGTCCCGGCGAATCAGGGCAAGGCAGGCTGAAAAACCACGCATGGATGGCTGGTCAACGTTAGACATCTTCCCCCCTATTGCCATCAGCAATCCTTTCTTCGGCAAAGCGCTCCAAATTCAACTTACGCAGTTTCCCCCGGCGATCATTCAATGGTTGATGGCTGGTAACCAGCACCATCCCTCCCCGATGGGTGTGCTCATCAAAGAGTCTCTCCAGCCAAGAGACACCTTCAATATCAATTGCAGTGAATGGCTCATCGAGAATCCAGAGCCGTGCCGGGCTGGCAATCAGACCGGCAAAAGTTACCCGCCTTAACTGACCGGACGATAAATGGCTACAGGGAATATCTTCATACCCGGCAAGCTGCACTCGATCAAGGGCAGAGAGCAATACTTCCCGATTGATGATGGTATTGGCCAGCCTGGCTCGCCAGACAAGGTTTTCAAGGGGCGTCAGGTCAGGTTTCAGCCCTGGTTTATGGCCAAGAAAAAAACAGTCAAGACGAAAGTCAGCATACACTTTCGATAAAGGCTGGTCGTTCCAGAAAATACCCCCACTCAGACTGGATGAAAAGCCAGCAATAATACGAAGCAGCGATGTTTTTCCAGCACCGTTTCGCCCCTCAATCTGGAGTATTTCTCCACTACCAAGCTGAAAGGACAAGTTACTGAACAGCAGCCTGTCGTCCCGCTCACAGCTCAACTGAACCACATTAAGCAAAGCGAACTCCTGAATCTTCTAACAATCACCAAAAGCGTGTATCGCCGAGACCCTGATTCGCAAAGCAGCACAGCCATAAGAAAACAGCCATGAGCATTAAAAGCCCTGCTTTCTACGATGTCCCTGAATAGCGTCGGTTGGCGATTATATCAGGAAATTTTGCTGACTGCGGGGGTAAATACCGTTCATTACAAGCATTGAAGAAGCCCGGAAAGTTCTCAGGGCATACCGATCTTCACTCCCTTATAGAAAGTGAAGATAGAGGGTATTTATAAAATGGGCACAAAAGGAAAGTCTTTGTGGGAAGCCTGGCGTTTTTTACTGCGCCATAACCCCTGTTGTGTAGGACTCACCCACGACATCAGACTTCAATGTCACCGGATAATCCAAGGCCAACCAAGAATAATAACCGTCCCTGAGGAAAAACACGCGCTCATAACCCCATAATGCGGCCAGATAACTGCCGATGGCCCCTCTCATATGGTATGTGCTGTTACCGTAGATCACGATAGGAGTCTCTTTTTCCAGAACCCCCGGAACCAATAGTTGACGAAACCCACCCCTTAGATCAAGACTGTGAGATCCGTCTACGTGTCCATATTGCCACTGTTGATAGGGGCGCACATCGATAAAGAGTGCGCCAATATCATGAAGGCGCTTTGCCTGGTGGGTATTGATGGTAATAACACCATTTATTGCTTCTGGTGCTTCTTCCTGAGCCGGAAGAATAAAGGAGAGTGCCGACAACAGCATGGCAGCCGAGATAGAAGTCCATTTCATATAATGCAGGTCCGTTATTAAACAACTTAATAAAAGAATTATATGGAGCTAAGACCCACCCACTTGGAACAATAAGAAACTAAAAAAAATGTGTTCAAAGCAATGCAGCATATAACCAGCATATATTTCTGAAAACAGGTCAACTCAACTGAACGTTGTCAAAATCAAAAAGAAAACGATCAGTTTCCCGACGCTTGACCATATTTTGTCACTGCACTGTTAAAACAGCGTGGCTGAGACGTTAACTCAGCCAGTTTTGCAGCCGCGACCTTAAACGCAGTGCAGCCTGAGAGTGAATCTGGCTGACTCTTGATTCACTGACGCCTAATACTTTACCGATCTCTTTCAAATTCATCTCTTCATCGTAATAAAGCATCAATACCAGCTTTTCTCTTTCTGGCAGCTTATCAATGGCTTCAATCAGGGCTGTTTTAAATTTTTCTTCCTGAATATCTGCAGAGGGCCCTCTGTCTCCTGAGCGAGCCTGCATTCTTGATTCTTCACTATCAAATAACTCTTCGTAACTAAAAAGACGACACCCTCTCAAATCACTCAGAATGGTGTAATACTCATCAATTTTCACATCAAGCTCTTTGGCGACTTCAGCATCCCGGGCATCTCTTCCCAGTTTGGCTTCAACAACCTGAACCGCCTCAGTAATACGGCGACTGTTTCGATAAACTGATCTTGGACCCCAGTCCCCTTTTCGAATTTCATCCAGCATTGCTCCACGAATTCGAATACCCGCAAACGTTTCGAAACTGGCACCTTTGGATGCATCATATTTTGAGGCTGCTTCAAGCAACCCAATCATTCCTGATTGGACCAGGTCATCAATCTGAACACTGGCAGGCATTCTTGCGGCAAGGTGATTAGCAATTCTTTTTACCAATGAGCGATGTTTTACCACCATCTCTTCCATGCTCAATGTCTTTTTTTGCGCCGACTTAGCTTGTGCCGACTTAGTTTGCACATCCTGTGCGGTCTCTGTCATGATTAGATCCTCTCCTTGATCCTACCAGGCAAAAAGAATTCTATACGACCTTTTGGCTCAGGCACCGGTAATTTTGATAGCTGATGTCCAATTCTGTGAAACGCTCTTGCAGCCCGACAATCGTGACTGACAGTCAACAGTGCCGATTGCTTTAATACCGCTTCACTTACAGTCTTATCATGTGGAATTGCCCCCAGATAGCTTAAAACTATCTGTTTGTCGTCTTTCAGATACTCCTGTAGCTTCTCAAACTGTTTAGCACCGCCTCTTCTGCTGCTTACCAGATTAACAACAATATAAAACTGGTGAACATTGAAAACCCGATACAGAAGCCTTATCTGTCGAACAGCATCAATAACAGACACGTCTTCCTGGCTGACAACAACGACTACCTCTGTTGCTGCCTGAATGAGAGTTACATTATCCGGGGCCAGGCCCGGAGCCGTATCAATAATCAAAGTATCCAGATCTGAAGCAAGATCATCCATGTCCTGAATCAGCTCTACTGCCTGAATAATTTGAATACTGTCTTTCCAGTCCCCTTGAGCAGCCGGTGTAAATACCCTTACACCTGAAGGACCATCCAATAGTCCTTTCTGCTGATGGCTGAAGATCTCATTAGCTAACTCGCCTTCAGCAGGAGATGAAAAAATAAAATCAGACGACAATTGTTTTTTTAAACCATCGTTGTTCATCCCGAGGTTGAACTCAACATCTGGTACAGAAAGATTACCATCCATCAAAACGACACGCTGACCCAGCTTTGTCATAGCCAGAGCTAGGTTTACTGCAACTACGGTTTTACCGACACCTCCTTTACATCCTGAAACCGCAATCACTCTTTTCTTTGCTTGCGCCATCGTTCCCACTTTAATTTTTCAATTGCTCAGGAAATGCATATAGAAAAACGACAAAATATACATATCAATGAACATGCCAACTTTGATTTGAAAAATAAAAACAGCCACCAAACCCCAAAAGAACACATAAAGAAAAATGAAAAAACACAACCACCTGTTTTTTAACAATTTTCTAAAACAACACCAATTTCAATTCGCTATTTTTTTGACATAGATTAATTTTCGGTTGCTTTGAAAATATCTTGAACACTTTTTTGAACTATCTAAAAAGATAGTTATTTGACAGTGTCACTTTACAGTGACACAAAAATGGCATCATTTAATCAACAAAACAGGCAAGGAAGAAGAACCAGCTCATCACATGATGTCAATTAGCGTATTCATTAAATATTCAAAGAGAGGACTAATATGGAAACCAATCAACGACAATTATCGAACAATAAAACGGCAAGCAGTAGAAGGGAGTCGAAGTACAACCGAACAATACAGAAACAAAAACCAGAAAGCATTGGTCAACTCAGTAAATCTGAGAATGAATTTCGTTATTGGTACTACCAGGAGGCTGACCGAGAATAGACTGCTATCAAAAAAAATGGCTACAAGAATATGTAGCCATTTTTTTACATCACTGAATATCAGGTTTTAACAGAATCCTCATATCTCTGAAGGCCATACTTGCGCATTTTTTCCACCAGGGTCGTTCGCCTTATCTGCAGCTTGTCCGCAGCCCTGGCAACAACACTATTACAGTCACTCAGCGCCTGCTGAATCAAACTCTTTTCCAGTCGGGTCAAATATTCCTTAAGGTTCAACCCTCCTACAGGCAGTACTGCAAGGTCTTCCGAAGTGGCAGCACCGGCTGGCTGAATACTGTCCGGAAATAAATCAGCCACACCATCATCTTCCAGGCTGATCAAATCGAGGTGGCAGAAACTTTCTGGCAGATCCTGAACCCCAATAACCCCATAGGGATACATGATCGCAAGACGCTCCAGAAGATTTGCCATTTCCCGGACATTTCCCGGCCAGTCATGCCGACAAAGGGATAATATTGCCGCTGAACTGAGTCGAATTGATCCCCTGGCCTGCTTCTCCATATTATGGGTCAGCTCATTAATCATCAGCGGAATATCTTCAGGTCGCTCTTTAAGAGAAGGCATCTCAATGGGGAAGACATTCAAACGGTAATAAAGATCTTCTCTGAAGCTTCCCTCAGTGATCATACCTTCAAGATTCTTGTGGGTTGCAGCAATAATTCGAACATCCACTTCAATGGGCTCTGTTCCACCAACCCGATCGAACGTCCTCTCTTGCAGCACCCTGAGCAACTTAACCTGCATATGCAGAGGCATATCGCCTATTTCGTCAAGAAACAGCGTTCCGCCCTGGGCTAGCTCGAACCGTCCCTTGCGACTGGTCACAGCCCCGGTGAAAGCACCCTTTTCATGGCCAAAGAGCTCGCTTTCTAACAGATCTGTGGGGATAGCACCGCAATTGACCGGGACGAAAGGCGCGCTTCTGCGGTAGGAATGTTCATGAAGATTGCGGGCAACCACTTCTTTTCCCGTGCCGGACTCACCGGTGATCAAAACATTGACGTCCCGATCCGCCACCTGGGCCATGGCTGCCCGAACTTTCCGGATACGCTCACTCTTGCCAACCAGTCCGCGGAACAACTGCACCTGCTGGTTATAACCAGTCTGGTGTGCCTGGCGCCACTGCTCACGGTAGACCTGACCATAATGCAGACTGGATAATAGTTGAGGCTTACTGCATGGCCAGTCAACCCGTGCAATGATTTGTCTGGCAAGTGCTAACGACAGATTGTCTGGCAGTGACTCCGCAATCCGGATGACCGGAACGCCACCACACCAGCCCTGAACTCTGGAAAGCATTCCCTGCAGGGAACTTTCTGCCTGTAAAAAATCACCCAGAAATAGTGCACTGAAGGTTTCCGGAGGAAAAGCACTAACGGCATCTTCCCAGTAGGCTGCACCGATAGCCACTGTGTGATAGCCCATGAACTGCAAAATAGTGCTGAAGTCATGCCGACGCTGCTCCGCGTCTTCAATGATGAGTACCTGCTCAGCTGTTTCCATAAGACGACGATCCTTGTCATCCGATTAATTTATTACAGCGTAGATACAAATTTTCGAAATTAAATTACTTCTTATTATTTCAGTAAATAACCAAAAAATGGATTCGTCAAATTTTTGTTTGTTTTTTATTTCAAAAAATCATAAAAGAAAATTATTTAAACCCTATTCATTTTGCATGGGAGCCGCCCCTACAGATAGATAGAAGCTCCCGGATCACCTTAAATTCGACTGGCTTTCAGAAACGCCTCTACATTCTGTTGCATATGAGCAGGATTAATGGTGCCAACAATAGCTGAAGAAACCGCCGGGTGTGAAAAAACCAGTTTCATACTTTCCAGAACGGGATCCTGACCCAACAGGCAAGCATGACCACTGGCAAAGGCCTTCTTGATAAAGATGCCCTTCCCATGTTCTTGCGCGTAGTTCAGTACCGGCTTTTCACCCTGTTCGTTCAGGTTATAGGTCACCATGGCAACGTCGGAATGTTTCAGCGCCAGAATGCCACCTGCAACCGTTTTGGTGGACATACCCGAAGCGAGGATTTTCCCTTTTTTTTTCAGATCAGCCAGCACTTCCAAACAACCTGTCTGCTCAATGATATTGACATCATCACCATTGGAATGAACCAGCAGCAATTCAATCACATCAGTATTCAGGCGCTTCAGGCTTCGCTCAACACTGAAGCGGATATGTTGCTCCGAGAAATCAAAATAAGACTCCCCCTGGCCATTTTCAACAGCGATAAACTCTTCGCCAACCTTGCTGCAGATGACCCACTGGTCACGCAGCCCTTTGTGTTTTGTAAACAACTGACCAAGGCGTTCTTCGCTGGTACCGTAGGCTGGAGCCGTATCCAGCAGGTTCATGCCCAGGGTATGAGCCAGGGTAAGCAGATCTAACATTTCACGGTCATCAGGAATCGTAAAATGTTCCGGGTACTTTACGCCCTGATTCCGGCCAAACTTAACAGTACCGAAACCCAATGGCGATACCTCAAGATCAGTACCGGCTATCTGCTTTTTAACAAGACACTGGCTCATAATGTCTTCCTTTGTTCAAAATGCCCTTGCCAAAAATTTGGACAGATTTCAGGCCGACAAAATCCTTCAGGCATAGCTAAACTGTTATCAGCCGCTGGACGAATATTAGCTTCCTGCAGCAAACTAACCACTTCATCAGAGAGGTTAGGAGCCAGCGCCAATTTGGTCGGCCAGGCGACAATACCATTGGCCACCGGCTGACAGAATACCGCATCCGGGCGAAGCAGGCGGCTCTGTTTTGGCTCAGCACGATTGACCCGCAGGGTATCCCACTCAGCCTGACTCAGGTCTACCCAAGGCAACAGCGCTTTCAGCTCTTTTTTCGCCGTTGCAATCAACTCCTCAGCAGACTGTTTGACACCATCTTCCGCAATGCCTCCGCCGAGATACCAGACCCACTTGCCATCCCCATCCGGATGGCTGGTAATGGTCATTCTCGGCAGTGGTGTTGTTCCGAGACAGTGGGCGTAGATAGGCTCAGGGTGGGTATGACGAACCATCACCATCTGCAGGGGGCGTACCTGCATTTTTGGATTACTGACACCCCAGGTATTCAAAAGCGCCTCAGCACCTTCACCAGCAGCCAGCACAAACCGTTTGGCTTTCAACAAGGTTGTCTGGCCAGTGCTATCCCCTAAGGCAATAGCATCAATCTCACCGTTGGCATCGGTTAACAACCGGGCATTACCCTGCTCGCTCCAGTCTACTTTAATCGTTTTATCTTCCAGGCCACTGACCAGGGCCTGGGTAACGGTGGCAATATCCAGAACGATTTCATTGAGCTGATATACCTTTCCGCGGAAACCATCATGTTTAAAAATGGCCGGAAACTGTTCCCTGGTTAATGCATCAACCCGTCCACGGAGCGCTTTACTGGCAAAGAAAGAGGTCATTCGTGAGCCAATATCACCCGGTGACCATAGGTAGTGGTATTCAGACAGTATGTGGGCCGAACGGAGATCCGGATCCGCCTCACCGCTCTTTCCAGCCAGGGCATTACGCCAGCGCTCCGGCATACCGGCAATGGCCTGGGAAGCATTGGTTAACTGACCAGTTAATGTATATTTTGTGCCTCCATGAACAATACCCTGAGATTTTATGGTCTGACCACTGCCCAGAGCGTTCTGCTCCAGCAACAGGGTTCGATAGCCCAGAGTATTCAACGTGCGAAATAACCAGAGACCGGCAATACCACCGCCAATCACCACCACATCGGCTTCTACAGTTTGAGACATAAGAGAGTTCAACTATCTGAGGTGACCTGAAATGGGCGGCATTATAACATAGCTCACAGTATTAATTGTCAGGACTGTGATCGACAGTTTTGACTCACGACCAGTGACTGATGAACGGAATCGTACTCATGAACTTTCTATCAACTCCCGGGTCAATATATTCATTTTCTGCGTTTATCAGGATGTATCCATGCCCCCTATTCATTCAACGCCCTTTACCGCTACAATCCCTCAAATTATATCCGCTGCAGGGGTGCAACAACCAGTATCCTCCCCCCATTCTGATCAAACATTGGCAGTAGCCATGGATATACCACAGCCCCCTCATGAAACAATCCCTGATATTGATCATGGTGCTATTGTTCAGCAAATTATCAGTACATCAAACTTGTCAGGAACCTGGTCACATCAAAGCATTAATCGTCTCACTCAATGTTTTGATTTAAAGACCCGGGCCAAAGTCATCAGCCTTCTTGAAGACCCATCAACACTCAGGCAGCTTCAACCACTACGACATCAAATTGCCGAGCATATGGAGTACCTTCGGAATTTTTTTCATGAGCATGAAGGGGATGTCAATACTATTGAAACAGCCATTGCCAACCATGTTGATCAACAAGCGGAAAAAATGGCTGCCATTGAGAAACGAAAGCTTATCAGTCATTGGCTCCATTGGGACCGATATGAAGTCGATCAGTTAGCCGAAAGCACTCTGACAGACACCTATCGGAAGTGCAAAAGTGATAAGCACCTGGGGGATAGCGTCAGGGCCAAGCTCTCTCATCTAATAGAACTCGCTGAAATACAACCGGAGTTTAGAGAGATGTATACGGTAGACATTGACTACCAACAGGCTCCCTATGAAACTGAAGGGCGTTTCCTGATCAGAATCCCCGATGGCAATCATGCGCTTGGCTATGGTTTTTTCGACCTGCTATTCAGCCAGAACTTACTGCATGATGGGGAAGTTGATTATGATGGAAAAACCGGGTTTTCATTAAGTAAAGATCAAATGATTAAACTAAGTGAGCATCTGGAAGAATTAAACAAATGGTATGACGATTTTTTATGTATAGTTGGTGACTTGCTGGGGGTGGATGACAGCATTTCAGGGGATAGCGCTGATCATTTTGTCAGTATCGGAAAAAAATCAACGGCCGAAATTCTCAGAAATCCAATACGTATGACAACAGCGTGTCAACGTTTGATTAGCCCTTTACCACACGCACTACCTTTTTTGCTGTTCAATACTCTTTCCATCAATCTTGAGAATCATGATGACAAAGACTTTTTGAAGGGTAAGTTTGAATCAATTTACTCAGAACTTGAGATGTATGGTGCTAACGGAGAACCCAAGCAGTTTCTCCGTGGAACCTACAGCACCAATCTCAATGTTGAGCAGTTACGTCTCATTTGTCCGCACCTCAACAAGTTATTGAAGCTTCAACAATTGCTGAAAGAGGTTACGAGTACCAGAAATCTGCGCACTGCCATTGACGTATTGAAGGAACTGGGAATAAGCGAACTGGACTCCATAAAAAGTTATAAATCAGCTTTACTCTATGAGATTTACCAACAAATAAAAGGTACCAACAGTCATCAGGCATTACTTTCCATTCAAAACGCCTTGACGAACATCCAACACATTTCAAGCATTGAATCGAAATCGCTCGAACTTTGTCATGACCTGTTACGGCATCACTCAGTATGCTATTTCAGGAAACCGGCGAATCAACCGGTCATTGACGAGGAGCAACTCTACGCTATTTATGCTGATAGCGAGAGGGATGTCATGTACACGGGTAGGCAGCTGCACAGGAATATCAGGGCTCTATGCCAGACACTCCGGGGCTGCCATGCGTATCAGCAATACAAAGCCAGCAACCCGGGTATTGATGGGGCTTTAGCCGCATTAGAAAGAAACTTTATTCATCGGCTTAATCACTATTCACGCATGAGGGATCAAGGTCACAGCGGTCGCAGGATGGTTGACGAGTCTGTTGAGTATTTTGAAATGTTTGTCAGCCAGTTATTTTATGCAGAAGTTTATAACCTGACAGACAATTCAATCAGCAATGCTCTAAATAATCTTGTCGCCATTGTTGGCAATGATTTAGAAGGATGCAATGAAGGTTTCTCAGGCAGAATACAATCACTGTTACTTCCGTTGGTTTCTGGCAGTAACAGCCACATAAAGGACTGTATTCAGCAATTTTTGCAAGACAGCGTTACAGCATCTCTTGCCAGTGCAATTGGACACAGTAGTGAATCCTCCATGGCGGCTCGCTGTCAGGAGCAAGTAAATCACTTCATGGGACTTTCCATCGTCTCCGGCCAGGCTCAAGCTGATGCGTATGAGAACCTCACTCCTGAAAGTAAGCAAACCATTAGCCATCTTTTGCATTCCCACTACACCCCCGTTTCGCTTTATCAACATGTTTATCGTTTTGTATCCGATGAGTTCTGGCGTCTAAATCACGAGAGAAGTGATGATGACATTTATCAACTGATGCATCTGCTCGGTTTTGGGACTGATCAATCATTAGGTGCTGATAATGAAACATATCGAGAACAAATGGATCAACAATACCGGGTAAGGGGTAATGTACTCAATCGCTGGCAATACGCACTCTTTCAGCAGGATCTGCCCAAGCACCTTGTTGGCTATCTGGTTAAAGAGCAATTCATAGACGCTAAACGTCTGAATGAGAACGATGGCTTATATATCCACCGGGAAGCGTCACAAGACAGTGATAAAATTGCGCCTCCAAGACGCCTATTTGCAACCGGCGGCACAATGGAGACCAGACGTTTGGAAGCTAACCGTCGATTTGGTTTTCAGCCAGAAAGCAGGATGGCTCAGGCTGGATACAGAGTGGAAACATCATAGGTTAGGAAGATGATAGCGGCCGCGACTGGTATCCCCCATGTTTACCCTGCGCTGACAGAGGTGGAAATTCGTTCACTGCCTGGCAATAACCAGTCATCCGAACGAAAAAGTTTGTCTCTTATTGATCAGTTTTTTCAGGCTGACATCCAGTCCTGCAGGGAAAAAATGGACAGCAGTCCCCTTTGGGATACTTTCAAAGCACTGCCAGACACCTTCTTAGCGTACATACACGCCGAAAAAAACCGGTTGGCGATGTCAGAAGAGAGCCGGTACGTTGTTAATGAAAATCAACAGATAGTTGCCGGGTTTCATCATGGGTATGAAGCAAGCGATGATCAATATCATCCTGGCACTTTCCATCCTTTTATGATGAAAGGCTACTGGATTCCCTGCTCTGAAGGAAAACTGTTTCGGCTCCACAAAGGGCATTGCTCAATCACGCGCACGGTCGAAGGTCAGGATCAAATCCTGTATCTGGTACACCCAAAATCCACAACGCTGTTTGCCCCTCTGATGTTAAAATATCAGCATACACAGGTTAATGTTCCCACTTTAGCGTTAAGCTCATTCAGAACCTTGTTGATAGCCTTGCCCGCTGGCAGCACAACGGAATTTGCCATGGTCAAAGTCAGCCTGAATGAGAAAATAGGGGGTGTTCGCAGGTTGCTTTATCAAAAAGAGTGTGCAGCCAGCGTAGCGAATTCAGCGGTATTGAAACATAAACAAACAGAGAAATTTACGTGTCTGGAAGAAAATTTGTCTTTCGTTCCTGACACCCGCCTGATTGATCAGAAAGAAGAAGCCGTACGGCTATCCGGTGCTGGTATGATCCACAGACCTGTTCCGGAATTATTCACGACTCAAGGCCACTACATTATTCCACTATATGCACTGTTTGGCATCAACAACTGGCCTTTGCTCAATGCCCTGGTGGAACAAAGTCAAAAAACACCTACTCAGTTTATTACTGATGCATTACTCAAGCCCATTGCGGAAGAAATGGTTGATCATATTTACAAGCAGCGCTTTTATCTCGAGTTTCATGGTCAAAACGTATTGTTGAAGCTGACCATGAATAAAAACGACTTACCAGCTATTGATTTTATATACCGTGACATGGGTGGCGTGAACTGCCGTCTGAGTGACGTCCAGCTAAAACAGCTGCCGGAGCATCTCCGTGATCATGCTCAGTACTGGGAACCAAACTTTATTTCTGATGCCGCCGTAATAATGGAGGGTATCGCCAAAAAAGTACTATTTAACCTGACGAAAGTTTTTTTTAAATTAGAACCCTCTGATAGAGATCCGAAATTTTGTCACTGGCGTGCTGAAATGGTGGCCCATGGCTACCAGGATAACTGGACCATGCCGGGAACCGATGGGAGTAAGGATGAACATCGAACGCTCCACACCCGTGATACTTTTTACCGCTATGGATATTATGAAAAAATATTTGCCCAAGAGTTGCTAGAAGTGATGTCGCGCAATGGTATTTTCCTGAACATCAAGAGAAAATGCCCTGACTATGACTACTCATTTTTCATGGATAAAATAGGCAACATTGATTCCTGTGACACACCCTGCGTAGAGTTCGAGTGGTTTTCTGAACTTGTGAAAATGACACTTCCTCACTATTTCCAGCATCAGGATGCATACTCCCGAAGAAAGAATATGAGTATGGTAAGACCATAGGAGGCTCCTGATACTATGCCTTTAACTTCTGAAAAAAATTTCTGCACCTCCATTGCCAGCCACATTCAAAAACAGGGTGTCTGCCCAACCGGTGAAGACGGAGAGTTTCATACCCTGGTCCTCAATGCGCGGCACTTTTATCAACGCCTCGAAATTACCACCGGAGAGGTTATCGATGATGAATGGGGATACAGCCAGTTAACAATAGCAGCCTGATTCGAAGTCAGCGCAGTAAAGCCTGGTACAACTTTTTCGCGGTGACAATCCGGGTCTGTTCTACCGTCTCTCCCAAAAGCAGGATAATGGACGCTCTGGCCTCTTGAAGTGCTGTTATTGCCTCATGCAATGAGGTTTCCGGTGCCAGATTAATGGTTTTTCTCATAAGCTCTCCCACTGAGATATCAGCCTCTTCATTAACCAGACAACGGGCAATATGCCGATAGAGAACAATACCAGAAGGCTTACCATCGGTCAGAACCACATAACGCTTACAGGGATATGTGCGAATCGTCGTTTCTACAGAAGCGACGGTTGCCTCGGATGAAAGACAGACAGCGGGTATTGAGCGCTCAACCAGCTCAGTCAGCTGGCGCTGATGGGAAGTCAGTACTGCATCAGCCAGTTTTCGCTGACGTTTACCAATCACTCCACGCTTATTGTAATGCTTGATAATACTCCGGAGTTCATCACTGCTTCTGGCTTCTTCAATGGGCTTGGGTAAAAGACGGGTCCAGACCAGGGCTAACAAGAGCACGGGTCTGGTCACTGAATACATGAGATGGATAAAGGGTGAATATCTGGCAACGACCCTATCAGCAATCTGCACTGCCAACAGTTTGGGCAGTACCTTGGCGAATACCAGCATAAAATAAGCGAGCAGTGCCGTAAAAATAACCATCCAGAGATCGTTAAACTCCCTGGCAGCCAGAGCTCCAAGGAAAGTACTGCCAGAAATACTGATCAAAGTGCTTAACAAAACGATCGCTGACAGGTGCTCCCGTTTTTTCTGAAAGACTTGTTGGATAGCCTTTTTATTGTCGGGTCTTTTGTACAGAATCGTGACCAGCCTTAACTCATCGACCGCTACCACAGACGCTTCAAGAAGGGATAAAAAAGCAGTAACAGCAACAATCAGGCATGCAAAAAGAACGACCAGGAGCATCCATACCTCCAGAAGAACAGCAATGAGACAGCAAGCAGTTTAAGTGTGGGCCAATTAGCTGAGCAAGCCCGCCACCATAAAAAAAGCCTGTAATATATTGTTTTCGACCACTTTTCTTCTTTATTTACGTTAGCTCTATGCTTATCAGAGCAAATGAAGTACCTGGAAAAGAGAACCTGATTCGCCTGAAGTGTGGATACCCGGATCATTATTTTATTCAAAACAAAATTCGAATATAATTCGATTTTTATTCAAACAATCCTATTCTTTAACTCCTGCTCTCCACTACGGTTTAATTGCCATGTCTGCATCCGACAAACGGACACAGAGAGAAATGACTATTATTCAGTCCACCCTGACCATTCTTAAGGTAAAGGACTTTATGGACCTGAAAATGTCTGAAGTTGCCAAACAAGCTCAGTTCTCAATGGGAACCGTATATACGCACTTCTCCAGCAAGGAAGATCTGTTGCTGGGGTGCTCCATCAATATCTCCAGAACGATTGCTTCTGTATTTCATAAAGTGCTCAACAGCCCGGCACCCGCCATGGAACGTCTGCTGACGCTTAATATGGCGATCTGGCTGTGTTATGCCAGACAGCCACATCACTACTTTCTACGACAACTGGCAATGACCCCGGATATCTGGCAACGGGCATCAACAGGACGGGCACAGGCACTGGACGACATCTATCATGAGATGAGCCAGATGGTTAAAGCACTGGTCATTGAGTTAATGATTGACAACCCTGCAATAACCGATCAGAACCGCGAGGATGCACTGGTTGATATTTTGATGGGGATCTGGAGTCTGGGTGAAGGTCTGTTCCAGATCAGCATGTCCGGGTTTGGCCTGAAACAACCCTACCTTCAGAAGGACAATGGCTTCAGCCTGCTCACTTCCAACCTTGCCAAATACCTGCAAGGCTGGGGATGGAGAGCACCATTTGCACCACCCATGATTGACAACTGCAAGCTTCAGGCTGAGCAGGCTGTTGCCACATTTACAGATCAGTGAAACCTGCCAACGTTTATTGATTCCAGGAACCCGGCAAACATCAATCATGTCTACCGGATACTTCTATCCTATTGTTTTGGAGCTACCTCAAAATGCATCTCACCCCTTCATCCCGATCATCCATCGCCGTGATGGTGTTAGCGACGCTAACCCTGCTGACCGGTTGTGAACAGGAGCAAACCGAACACAAAGAAGTCATCCGGCCGGTAAAATTATTTGAGGTAAAAGATCCTCAGAAACAGCGGTTACGTTATTTTCCCGGCAAAGTAACGGCGACCGAAGAAGCCGAAATATCCTTCCGTATACCCGGGCAGATCGACAAGATCGAGGTTAAACAAGGCGATGATGTTACTGAAGGACAGGTGCTGGCCTATCTTGATGACCGGGATATCCGCAATGAGCTTCAGGATCGTCAGGCTAATTATGAACTTGCCAAGGCAGAGTTTGAACGCGCCAGCTCCCTGTTAGGAAAGAAAGTCATTTCACAATCGAACTACGATACTGCCAGTGCCAGAGTGAAGTCTGCCGAGGCGGCGCTGAAATTAAGCCGGGACAAACTGGCTTATACCACACTGACGGCACCCTTCAGTGGCCGGGTTGCCCAAACTCTTGCCGAGGCTCACCAGCAGGTCCAAGCCCAGCAGCCGGTACTCATTTTACAAAGCAGTGACCGACTCGATATCAGTATCCAGGTACCTGAAAGTATCGTCTCCCATGTGAACGCAAAGGCGGTCAACAATGGCTATCAGCCTATTGCTACCTTCCCCGGTGCACCTGGCAAAGAGTTTCCGGTCAGCTATAAAGAGCATGCTACACGGGTAACTTCGGGCACCCAGAGTTATGAGGTCATTTTCACCCGGATGGCACCAGCCAATATGAACATTCTTCCCGGTATGACCGCCACAGTCATTATTGACCTGGCCCGGGTCATTGATACCCAGGGGCAACCAGGATACGTTCTGATCCCCATTTCAGCCGTAGCCAAAACTGACACTGACAATAAGACGGTGGTCTGGCGTTTTGATCAGGATACAAGACAGGTTACCCCTATCGAAGTGACCACAGGGCGTATTACCGAGGCGGGAGTTCAGGTTCTGTCAGGTCTCAATACCGGTGACCAGATCGTTACTGCAGGTCTCAGTCAGCTATACAATGGCATGTCAGTCAAACCGCTGCACAAGGAACGGGGACTGTAAGCCATGAATATTGCCGAATATTCCATTTCCCACCGGGTGATCAGCTGGATGTTTGTGGTTATCCTGCTGGTTGGTGGTGCAATGTCGTTTTTTGGACTGGGTCAGCTGGAGTTCCCTGAATTCACCATTAAACAGGCCATGGTGATTACTCACTACCCCGGAGCTTCCCCGGAGCAGGTGGAAGAAGAAGTTACCCTGCCGCTGGAAGAAGCCATTCAGCAGATGGAGTATGTCAAACACATCGACTCCATCAGCAGCAATGGTCGTTCCCAGATTATGGTGGAGATGAAAGAGCAGTTCGACAAACATAAATTGCCCCAGATCTGGGATGAATTACGCCGTAAGGTCAATGACAGCCAGAGTGGTCTGCCGCCCGGCGTCTACCCCTCGGTTGTCGTGGACGACTACAGCGATGTGTATGGCATGCTATTCAACATTACCGGGGAAGGTTACACCTCCACGGATCTGGAAAACTACGCCGATTACCTGAAACGCGAGCTGGTTCTGGTTGAAGGGGTCAAGAAAGTCTCAATCGCAGGCGTCCGTCAGGAGCAGGTGGTCGTTGAGATGTCTCAAGCCAAACTGGCTAATCTGGGTATCGCCCCAGCCTGGATATTCTCCCTGATTCAGAACCAGAATGTGGTCTCCAATGCTGGTAATATGCTGGTTGAAGGGCGTTCCATACGCATTCATCCCACCGGTGAGTTCAATGACATTCATGAACTGGAGCAGCTGATCATCAGCCCGCCGGGTAGCACACAGCTGGTTCGACTGGGCGATATCGCCAATGTTCGTCGTGACTTCGATGAAACACCGAACACACTCTATTACTCCAATGGTCGCCAGGCTCTGTCACTGGGCATTTCATTCGCTTCCGGTGTTAATGTGGTGGATATAGGCGACGCTATTCGTCAGCGCATCGATGAGCTTCAGTCCGAGCAACCGATTGGCATTGAGCTCACCAAAGTGTACGACCAACCCGCAACCGTTTCGGAATCCGTCAATGGCTTCCTGATCAACCTGCTGGAATCCGTTGCTATTGTTATTGTCGTATTGCTGCTGGCCATGGGAGTACGTTCAGGCCTGCTGATGGGTGCAGTTCTGCTGCTGACCATCCTCGGTACTTTTATAGCTATGAAGATCATCGGTATTGATCTCCAGCTGATTTCCCTGGGTGCCCTGATCATTGCCCTGGGGATGCTGGTTGATAACGCCATTGTCGTCACAGAAGGCATTCAGGTCGGTATTCAACGGGGTCTCACCCGACTGCAGGCCGCAAAGCAGGTAGTCAGCCAGAACCAGTGGCCACTGCTGGGTGCCACCGTCATTGCCATTATGGCATTCGCACCTATTGGCCTCTCTGACGACGCCACTGGTGAATTCTGCCTTTCGTTGTTCCAGGTACTGTTGATCTCCCTGTTTCTAAGCTGGATCACAGCGATCACCCTAACCCCCTTCTTCTGCAATATTCTGTTCAAGAAGGATGAGCTGGCTGCCCGGCAGGCGGCAGGTGAATCCATAGATCCCTACAAAGGGGCGCTATTCACCCTGTACAAACAGTTGCTTGGGTTCTCCCTGGTACACCGCCCCATTACCATCAGTTTGACAGTTCTGGCACTGGTACTGGCCATCATGGGGTTTGGCCTGGTGAAAAATGTTTTTTTTCCTCCATCCAACACACCGATTTTTTTTGTGGATTTCTGGATGCCTGAGGGCAGCGATGTCCGTGCTACCGAAACAAGAGTGGAAGAGTTTGAGCAGCAGGTACTGACCCTCCCCGGAGTAAAAAATGTAACAACGGTGATTGGTCAGGGCGCACAGCGTTTTATTCTCCCTTACAAGCCGGAGAAGCGATACAGCAGTTTTGGTCAGCTCATTATCGAGACGGATAACCTGGAAGTCATTACACCGCTGATCCCAACATTGGAAACCCTTCTGAGCGAAGACTTCGGTGATGTGGAATATCGAGTCAAATACTTACAGAATGGCCCTTCACCCGCCGCCGAAATTGAAGCCCGTTTCTATGGAGAGGACCCGAAAGTATTACGATCTCTGGCGGTGCAGGCCATAAATGTACTGCGGAATGAGCCGATGACCACTCATATACGACATGGATGGCGTAATCAGGTCAGCCTTATTCGCCCTCACCTGGATGAAGCCAGTGCCCGCCGCAGCGGTATCTCCAAACAGGCTCTGGACGACGCTCTGCTGGTGAACTTCACCGGCCGTCAGGTTGGCGTCTATCGTGAAGGCAGCCAGTTAATGCCGTTGATTGTTCGCTCTCCAAAATCCGAACGTCTGAATGCCGATAGCATTACTGATTTGCAGGTTTGGAGTGCTGACTATAACAGTTATGTGCCCATCACCCAGGCCATTTCCAGTTTTGATACCGAATGGGAAAACCCGCTGATCATCCGCAGGGACCGTAAGCGTATGCTGTCAGTGATGGCTGACCCTGAGTTACTGAGTGATGAAACCGCCGACAGCGTCTTCCGCAGGGTACGTGCACAAATCGAAGCCATTCCACTGCCCGATGGTTACCAGCTGGAATGGGGCGGCGCTTATGAGCTGTCCTCTAATGCGCAGAGTGCTGTATTTGCCTCGATACCGCTGGGCTATCTGGGGATGTTCCTGATTACCGTATTCCTGTTTAACACCATACGACAACCTATAGCTATCTGGTGTACGGTTCCCCTGGCACTGATTGGCGTTGTGGCCGGGCTGCTCACGCTGAATGCACCGTTCAGTTTTATGGCACTGCTGGGACTGCTCAGCCTGTCGGGCATGATCATCAAGAACGGTATCGTTCTGGTTGAACAGATCAAACTGGAGCTGGAAGAAGGTCGGGAAGAACATGAGGCCATATTCCATGCCTCGGTCAGCCGCCTGCGGCCAGTCTGTATGGCAGCCCTGACCACCATGCTGGGCATGATTCCACTGCTGTTTGATGCCTTTTTCAAATCCATGGCAGTGACCATTATCTTCGGCCTGGGCTTTGCTACCGTACTGACACTGATCGTACTGCCGGTGATCTATTCACTGCTTTATAAAATCAGCTTCAAGGGAGACTATTAAGCTTAACGAAAGAGTACTGAGATAGTTTCAACCCCACACTCAAGGTGTGGGGTTGATTAATTCAAATACTGCCAAAATGTGGCTCTGGATGAGAGGCCAGCATTTGAAAATCTAACGCTTGTGGGTCCAATACTTTTAGCAGGAGTTCTTCATTAGCGGGAGTCATTACAGCAGAAAAGATAGTCATAGGATTTGCAACTGGAGCGCTTTTTTCTCGATTCGATATATAGTTAAAAACCTTCTTTTGTGTAGTCATATCACCAGCAGCAATGTTCTTAATCATTTTGTCCCTGCGTGTCACTGGCCCCATTCCCCATCGCTCATTCAGTAGCGCATCATCTCCCCCCCAGCCATCTACACACTGTTTCGAATTCAGGACATTCATCAATATCTGTATTTTTATTTAACTTATCCCTCTGCTCTGTTTTTCTCTGTCTTATCTCTCCCCCCATTCCTTTCTCCACTGCACTCTGGTGTCTCTCTTACCACTTCCACGTTGGAAGTTGTGCTAAAACCTTTAAAAGAACCTTGCTTTGTTCCTGAATTCAAGTAATACCCGATCTAATCGAACAGCAACCTACCCCAGTCAACAGGTGTTAATGACAAAATAGCTTAATACTTACAGTTCCGGAGACCAGATTAAGGTAGCAAATACGCCTCGGGGTTCCTCAATGTAGCCATATGCTGTTGAATAATCTTTATCCATCAAATTAACCACTTTAAATTGGGTTTTAAACTCACGAGTGACTTTAACTGTTGCTCTTAAGTCCAGAGTTCCAAATCCGGGCAGCCGATTAGTTTCATTATCAGGACTATCCCAAACCGCACCTTGCCCCTTGAGAGTTGCTCCAAACGTCCAACGACCAAAATCTTTATCCGCGTTTACAGCAAAAAGCTGCCTGGCTCGACGATTTAAAGTTTTTCCAGCATTCGTGCCATTACTGAATTCCGGTTTGAGAAAGCTGACACTACCGGAAATAGCCCATTCTTTTATAACCGTTGTCCCTGAAAGCTCAATACCTTTGATAGTTGCATCGGTGTTTTCCAGCGCAGACTCACTACCAAATTTTCCGTTCCACAGGAACATGTCAGTCATATCATTATGATAAAAGTTAATCGACCAGTCAGATTTAGCACCCAACTGACCTCGCAACTCAATTTCTGCATTTTTAGACGACTCTGGCTTTAAGTCTGAATTACCATTCAGATCCCTGAATGCTGGTGTTCTGAAGGCTGTTCCATAGGAAGCAATAAAACGCATGTCCTCTGGCAAATCTATTGCCCAAGAAGCACTTCCTGTTGTCTTATCTCCATACGCTTCATTTTTATCGTAACGACCCGATATTTGCAGCTCCTGAGTTTCCATAGACGTAGTATTCTGGGCAAAAATACCAACGTTATAGCGTTCTTTTTCTTTGTAATTCCATGTTGAGTCTACTCTGTCATTAGAGTAATCAATACCTGACGTTAAAAACTGATTTTCACCCCATGCGATATCATTTACCCAACCTGCAGAATACCTCTTACTAGTGACAGTGCTAACACCAAAAGGTGGTTTTCCACCAGCATCATCACGATAATTTCTTTGATATCCAGCTTCTAATCGGCTATACCAGGATTCATTGATGGATCCTGAAACAAAAGCATTCATATTGGATGTTTCAAAGAATGATACTGGAAACCCTGTATAGTCACTCACATTATCATATTCAGCTTTTCCTTCAGTGTGAGATGCATTCACACCTGCAGTAATGTCGTTGTCAAATACCTTGGTTAAACTACCAGAAATAGATTTATTTCTGAAAGCGTCATCATCTCCATCGGATCCCTGCTTATTCGTAGTTCGGTCATAACCCTGAGTTTCAAACAGGTGGGCTCCAAAATTAAATCGTGTACCCTCTGACTCACCACCAAAATTCAGACCGTACGCTCCAGTCCCACGACTACCACCACCTGCTTTAACCGTCAGTTTAGGCGCTCCTGTCCCCTTCCGGGTGATGATGTTAATAACACCACCAACAGCGTCAGCGCCATAAAGAGTAGAACGAGGTCCACGAACAATCTCAATACGCTCTATCTGGTCAGGGTCAAGATACTCCAACGGTGCTGCACCGTTTGCTCCGCTGTTTAGCTTCTGCCCATCCATTAGAATCAAAGTTTGTGCAGTAGAAGTTCCTCGAAGAAAAACACCGGATGTACTTCCCGGCCCACCATTAGAAGCTATTTGCACTCCAGGAGCATGTTTCAAAAGTTCAGTAACAGAAGAAGCCTGACTCCGCTCAATCTGCTCACGATTAATCACCGTCACAGGAGCCAGTGTCTCATCAACTGTTTGAGCGGTTCTCGCTGCAGTAACAATAATCCTTCCGAGTTCATAAACCTCCTCTGCCAGGGCAACAGAACTCATCACGGATATTACAACAGCAATAGACAGCCTTGAGCCAATAAAAACCCCCGTGCGTATAAAAATAGAACGATGATTAAACGACATTTTATTTACATCCTTAACGTAAGCGAATTGTCTTTAAAATTTTGCAGGAGCCTGCCTTTTCAGAGCGGACTCTCTTCACTAAGTGGTGTCTGGGCAGCCATATATGTGGAATGGCTTGCCTTTGAGCGTACTGCTTGTAACTGGTGGCAGATCATCTCGGCCCCTTCAAGAATCCTGGGCGTTGGTCTGGCAATCAGATCACTGGGTACCGAAAACAGTTGATGGCGCTGTACCGCCTGCAGGTTTTGCCACTGGCTCCAGTAGTCCAGCAAATCTTTCCGGGTTTCCGGGGTATCACCTTTCGGATCGGAGCCAATAATGACCTGTGGATCACGGGTAATCAGGGATTCGATGCCGATTTTGGGAATACGCCCGGAGACATCACCATAGATATTCCGGCCACCACACAACGAAATTACATCATCAATAAACTGGCCATTACCCACCGTCAGCAGTGGGGATCGCCAGATTTCAAAGAACACAGAGACGGGGTCACGCTGGGCATAATGACTCTGCAGTGTGTTCAAACGAGCGGTAAAGTCTCCAACAATCCGGTCGGCTACTTTTTCGGTCCCGGCCACCTGCCCGAGACTTCGGATGGCCTGCTGAATGTCGGCAAAATTCACCACATCGATATGAAAGGTGCTGACTCCCAGGGACTCCAGCTGATCAATCACCTTGCGGGAATTACCTGCGGTCCAGACCACCACCAGATCAGGCTTCATGGCCACAATGGCTTCAACACTCACACTGGGGTAGCCACCCACATTGGGCAGTTGTTTGACCGCTTCAGGGAAATCGCTGTGCTGATCAACAGCAATGACACGATCACCGGCACCGGCAGCAAATAACAACTCAGTAGAACCCGGGGACAGGCTGATGATTCTCGGCGAACGGGTATCCAGGCAGACAGCGCGGTCGCTCATATCGGTCACACAATACTGGCTGTCAGACTCACTGGCCTGAGCAGTACTGAAAGGCAACGAAACGGCATTGGCCAATGCCATCGCCATAACCAGCATTACCCCGGACAGCCTGTTCTTCTGTGTCTTGTAGGGTATGGAATGTGTTTTCATGGTGTCCCTGAGTCACAATCAATCTCAGGACGGCACAAGCGGCCACTGGCTATCAAAAAAGCACAGTGTAGAGGAGGTGGGTTCCCAGCCGCCAGGTTACCCGCCCGGTTTTAGCCTGCATGTGCAGACTACTCTTGGGCTTTGCAAAGGCAGGCCTTACAAAGTTTCGGAATACTAACCAATCATTTGTCCTAAATCACTAGGGCTTTGTTGATTTCTTGTACTTATTTTAATCCTGACCCGCTGTTTTGCTTTTCTCGGACGCCTGCCAAAGGACCTCCCCTTCATCCTGACGTGCACAATGACGGCCCAGAACATACATGAGATCGGACAAACGATTCACAAATTTCAGTAATGGTTCGTTGACCTTTTCATCACTTTCCTGAAGTACTTCGTTTAACTCGATAATATGCCGCTCAGCCCGACGGGATACGGTTCGGGCCAAATGGCAATGGCAGGCAGACTGACCACCACCGGGTAGCGTGAAGTTTTTCAGTGGCGGCAATGGTTCATTGAGTTCGTCAATCAGAGCCTCAATCGCTTTGGTATGGGCTTCCTGAATCAGCTGATAACCCGGCATGGCCAGCTCACCGCCCACATCAAACATCCGATGCTGGATATCCTGAATTTGTTGTAACTGGTTTTCAGTGACTTCATTGCCCTGCTTCAGGGAGTGGATCAACAAGCCAAGCCAGCTGTTGGTTTCATCCACGGAACCAATGGCATGAAGCCGGGGATGTGACTTTGGCAACTGCTGACCATCACCAATGCGGGTCATGCCCTGGTCGCCAGTTCGAGTGTAGATACGGGTTAGCCGGTAGCCTTTTCTTTCAGTCATATCTCAGGTTCTTCCAATCAATTTTTGAACCACAAAGTGCATAGATTTTACTCATATTGAGATGTTCTTCGATAGCATCTGCCATTCGGTTAATACCCTCTTCCCGCAACAGGTGATAATCAATCCTTGAAGCTTCCTGCAAACCGGCCCATGTCAAAATTCAAAAGAGTTTTCTGTTTTTTAATCTGTTGCTGAGCAATAACCGCATCTTCTGCCGCAAGATGTAACCCATGAAGGTAAGGTAAAACGCCCAGCACCGGCTTGCCGGTCTTTTCTTCAAGCCAGCGAAGCCCGGGCTCAAGCAGTTTTACGTCACCCCCAAAAACGGTTAATCACAAATCCTTTCACCCGCGCCTGTTCGGACTTCGAGAGCAGCGCCAGGGTGCCGTACAGATGGGCGAAAACCCCACCTTTATCAATGTCCGCAATAATAATCACCGGACAGTCCGCTTGTTCAGCAAAGCCCATATTGGCTACGTCGCCTTCCCACAGATTAATCTCTGCCGGACTACCGGCTCCCTCCACCAGCACCGTTTGATAATGGCTCTGCAGTCGATGCCATGAACGCAAAATGGCGGCCATCACTTCCGGTTTATAGGCATGATACTCAGCCGCATTCATTTCCCCCATGGCTTTGCCATGAACAATCACCTGGGCGCCGATATCACTGTTCGGTTTCAGCAAGACAGGATTCATGTCCGTATGAGGTTCAAACCCTGCCGCAGCCGCCTGAAGCGCCTGAGCCCGGCCAATCTCACCACCATCCCGGGTAACGGCACTGTTCAGTGCGATATTCTGGGGCTCGCTACCGAAATATTATGACGCCTGAATACCCGGCAAAGTCCTGCGACAAGGGCACTTTTTCCAGCGTCACTGGTGGTACCCTGTACCATCAAAGTGTGTGTTGGGTTGCTGCCCATAACGGGAATTCCGGCCGGTTAGAAAGGTATGGTAAGGGCAGAAAAACTCAAGGGTAAAAAATATCTTATGGAAGAACTTTTAATAGATTAAGGAGTCCTTACATATTGCACCCAATGTAACCTTGGATTAGCAAATTTATGGAGACCAGTGCAACGGCCAAATTGTTAACGCCACAACAATGTTCAGGTTCTGCGATAGATTCTGAAACAACCAGCATTGAAGAAGAACAGGCTCCACCTTTACGTAGGTCCTCCACATTAAAAACTGTCAGCTTCAGAGGGAGAATGTCGCGCACCCTTTCTGTTTTACTTCCCAATACAGAAAGGCCTAAAGCAGAAACCAGACAGCATAACGGTTTTTTTTCATCAGTGTTTACCAGAGCGGTTACCCGAAGCAGTTCCGTCCAAACCCAGATGAGTTCCAATAGCCTGTCGGGAAATGAAGCTGGCAGCGAAGCAACCGCGACAAATAACATTACCCCCAACTCAAGGCAGATATGGTCTCCGGTAAAAAAAACCATGATAACCATTCCATCCTATGATTCTGATCGGAAAGCTTACTCCCTGGCAATGAAAGCGTATATTCTGGATGATAAACAGCTGTATGATCTATCCAAAGGTAAATCTGTAAAGGGTATTGATACCTCCAGAATTGACCTCAGTGATCTTAAAGGCAAAAAATCATGGGATCTTCGAAGTGTCCACGGGATGAGAGAAAATTGGATGTCTGAATTAAAAGGGCATATATCCTCCGGGCATGCGTCATGAATTAAATGCTATCTTTACCTGGTTTCCCGCCTGCTTCTTCCCGCAACTCTCAGGAAGGCAGGCAGGAATTTTGTTAATATTTAACTCCAAATACTTTTTAACCTGTGCTAACTCATGAGTCGTTTCTTTTATTCGCTGTTTTTATACCTGATTTCACCCTTGGCAATGGTTCGCCTCTACCTGCGTTCCAAAAAGGCACCAGAGTACTGGCAGAGAAAGAGGGAACGATTTGGCTTCTTCAGTCTTCCCGCCTCAGATAAGCCCATTATCTGGGTACATTCGGTCTCCATGGGGGAAACCATTGCCAGTGGCCCGCTGGTAAAGCAACTGCAGCGAAACTACCCAAACCATCAAGTGTTAATTACCACCATGACACCCACTGGCTCAGCCCAGGTTGGCAAAATTCATGGCGACAGCGTAGACCATGTCTATGCCAGCTATGATCTTCCCGGCGCTGTCAGGCGATTTCTGGACAAGGTAAAACCGGTCGTGGCCATTGCCATTGATACCGAGCTGTGGCCCAACACCATCGCAGCCTGCCACAAACGTTCGATTCCAGTACTGATTACCAATGCCCGACTCTCTGAACGCTCGGCAAGAGGGTATGGGCGTTTCGGTTTTCTCACCCGTCCCATGCTCAAAGAGATCAATATGGTTGCCGCCCAGAACCATGAGACGGGTCGGCGATTTCTGCAGCTAGGCCTGCCCAAACAACAGCTCAACGTTACTGGCAGTATCAAGTTTGATCTGGATGTCGCTCCAGAAATCATCACCACAGGTCAGGCACTTCGGCAGAAGTGGCAGCAGGGTATGGGCAGCGACATACGTATTCTGGTGGCCGCCAGTACCCATGAAGGTGAGGATCAGCAGGTTCTTGATGCGTTCAAAACCATTCTGGCAGAGTCGCCGGAAGTACGATTACTGTTAGTACCCAGACACCCTGAGCGGTTTGACCGTGTCCACCAGCTGATCAAGGACAACCAGCTCTCTGTGGTCCGTCATAGCCAGGGAACCCCGCCCTCTGATGAGACCAGAGTTATTCTCGGGGACACCATGGGCGAAATGATGAAGCTGTTCTCCGCCTCTGATATAGCCTTTGTGGGTGGCAGTCTGGTACCAACGGGTGGGCATAATCTGTTGGAGCCAGCCGCATTAAACCTGCCGGTTTTGTCCGGGCCTCATGTGTTTAATTTTGAAGAGATCAGCGAATCTCTGATTCATGCGGGAGGTTTGAAAATTGTCAACGATAGCAGGGCGCTCGCCCGGAGCACCATCAGACTAGTGCAGGATAAAGATGAGTATCAAAGCATGAGCCTGCATGCCGGAGAGTTTGTCCGTGACAACCGGGGAGCTCTGAAAAAGACATTGATGCTGGTTGATCATCTTATGTCATCCAGCAAATAAAAATTTCTACAGTCCGGGGCGTAAATTTGTATTAGAAGACTTGGTGGCCAGCATTGAATCCACCGCAGGATCAATATTCAAACGACTGCCGTCTACAAAGTAATAATCGTTTCCGGATTGCAACCCCTGGATGGACAGTTTGCCAAGAATCCGACTCATAACCCTTTGCTGTTCTTCCAGGTCTTCATAGGCAAAGGTCTTTAAAAAGGCCTCCGCCAGAGTACACCCATCATCCACATAAGTCTTCATCCGGGTTTCACAGTTCTTGATATGCTCATCCATGACATTATCGTCCCTAACCGAGTATTTACTCAGTATAGAAGAGTGGATTCAGTATCAGCGGCCCTTTTAAGTAGTTGGCCAAATGGAATCGTATTTTCTGGCTAAGTGGGCAGTTACTATG
>NZ_JAHHPM010000304.1 GCF_024606345.1 Endozoicomonas sp. YOMI1 | reverse complement strand
AGACCAATTTGCTGCCACCGCAGTAGGGCAGTCTATTCTCGGACAGCCTCCTAGCGACCAGTGGTTATTGATCTAAGGCATTCAGCCGCCATTCTGGCGCCGGAAAAGGCTGCTTTTGCCGTATAGTCCAGCACTTTTCCCACCAGATATCCGACACCGGCACCGACCATGACCGAGCCCGGGCCAGACTTGATTCGGTCCATAACATTAGGAGGAGGCCAGCAAGGAGGAGGATCATATCTGCCAGAGTGCGCACGCCTTGACATTTCTATTGACTCTTCTGATTGAATGTATAATGGAGCTTCGAGGGCGCTACTGTAAACCAGGCTATACAACGCTCCGGCGTAGGTAAACGCCTGGACAATATGAGAATCCTGACTGAAGGGGGTAATACCAAGGTTATTCATATACGTGGATACGGTAGCACGAATTACCTCAGTGCCTTTCCAGAAGGCGGTACAACCGTGACAGGCACTTTGTGCGATGAGGTATCCCGCAGTGCCACTAGCGCCCAAATATAAGGCACGATTCAGAAAATTGTCTTTGACCGAGAAGGCAAATACAGGAAAGCCAGAAGCAAGCCCTGACAGGGTACCTGCCAAGACCAAAGCATCCTTCACTACAGAGGTAGAAATGACAACGTTGTTCGTCGAACCTGCACCTGAATTGGTATTCATAGTTGAGCCACTATCCTGGACAATATGAGAATCCAGACTGGTGGGGGTATTACCAAGGTTATTGATATACGTGGATAGGGTATCACGAGTTTCCACAGCACGTTGCCAGAAGGCGGCACAACCGTGATAGGCACTTTTGGCGATGAAGTATCCCGCAGTGCCACAAGCGCCCACATATAAGGCGCGATTCAGAAAATTGTCGTCGTTCGGGATGCGGGATACAAGAAAGCCAAAAGCAAGCCCTGACAGGGTACCTGCCAAAGCCAAAGTATCCTTCATTACAGAGTTAGAAATAACAACGCTGGTCGTCGAACCTGCACCTGAATTGATATTCATAGTTAAGCCACTATCGGATGGAAGAATGTGAGATTCTTATGTAAAGATGCTCAAACCAGAAAAAAGTTCCTGCTGGCAGGTAAAGGTATTTTTAGCGCATCCGGTCAAAGACAAGGGGCGAATCAGTGGATTCGCCCATTTAAAACAAAGCCGGTTCAATCAAGTCCCAATCGCCCCTCCCTGGTAATCGAACCAGATATCATCCGGGAAAGATAAGTAGCACCAGGCAATATCAGGAAAACAAGACTTCAAATTTTATCTCAGCATCTTTTTCCAGTCGCTCAATAAGCCGATCACCAAACAACGTGGAAGTTGTCCAGAAACCGCCCGCCTTACCGCTCTTCTGCTGGTTATCGTGAAAGTCCAGGGCTAATCCTGCCGCCACCTGTCCCAGCATTCTGGCGGTAGAGCTATACCCCGGATCGCCCTGGCCAACAACACGGGTGCGGATTTCCTGACCATCTGCCGTTTTGCCCAGAAAGCGAATATCATAAAACCCGGTTTTCTGGGCTTTGGGAGAAGGGCCCTCGCCCGGTTTTGGCAACACAAATCGCGCCATAAACCAGCGGGCTGGCTTAATCACCATGGCAAGCATAAACAGGCCCAGCCCGGCTACCAGAACATTGGACTGCAATCGACCTTTAAAACCAGCACCCATTAGCATGGCTTCGTTGTACCTGAAATCCTTGCCATAAGGGTGTTCAGCCAATGCATTGGAACGAAGGACCACCCGGGTGTTAATACCAGCCATGATGAAGGGAGCCAGCCAGGCCCCAAAGCCTGAATCATACGTCGGTGTCTTGACATTTTCCTGTTTCACCTTCAAGCCTTCAGTTTCAGGGCAGATCAGGTAAGGGTTGGCCAACTGCCTGCGTAATGCCGGGTCTTTTGCCGCCTCACGGGTGATATTGATCATACTGGCCAGCGTTCCACCAGAAATGCCCCCCCTGGCGGCTTTCACCCGCATGCTGATATCTGAACAGAATGAACCCAAAACCGCCTTCGCCTTTTTCTGGGTAAAGTACACGCCCATATCAGAAGGAATTGAATCAAAGCCACTGCAATGGACAATGCGTGCGCCACTGTTCCGTGCTGTTTCCTCATACCGGTCCAACATCTGTCGAATCCACTGCACTTCGCCGGTCAGATCGCAATAATCAGTACCACTTTCCGCACAAACCTTAACCAGCGATTCGCCGTAAAGTGCGTAAGGACCCACCGTCGAAACAATGACCCGGGTTTGCTGGCACAACGCTTTCAAAGCAGTCTTATCAGCGGCATCAGCCAGCAACACAGGTAGCTCAGGCTGTTGTAATTTCTGCTTTAACTCAGCCAGTTTGGCTTGAGAGCGCCCCGCTATCGCCCAGTCAAGACGCTCCTGGCCATTGTCATTAAATCTATCGACCAGGTACTGGCAAAGTAGTTGCCCAACGAAGCTGGTGGCTCCGAATACAATCACATCAAATTGATTATTCATAAACTCAGGATATCTCTGAACTTTGTCGTTTTTATAAGATACGTACAGCCTACAGAATTGAGTATAAAAATGGAAAAGATAAAGGAGATATTAGCAAGTACGTTCTCATCGATAATGCCAGGTGCTACGAACATCGTTGGTATGATTTTAAACTTTACTTCCAGCTCTTTGATGCTCAGCCTCTCGACAACAGAAACAGGTGGCTATCCCTGCTCAACTTGTTGTGGATCAGCAGCTTTACAGCACCGAACTTCCCTATTATCTGACCCCGGACATATTACTATGTTGAACTTATGAGTCATAAATGGGTCTCTTTATAACTATTTAAATCAAATTAAAAAGTTGGTTGACTTTATGAATCCAGGTTTTCCTCGCCAGACAAGTAGTATTTATTACCCGACAAGCGCCCTGCCACAGCAAACCGCTTATGGCCAATCTGCCATCAATGGTCCAAATCCAGCTGGAACCGTTCAACATGAACGTATCAACATCACCAGAACCATTCGAACACAAGGCCTGAAACCCGATCTGCATTGCTTTCATTCAGAACAACCTTCAAGCAACTCGTTACAGCCCGGTAGAGTGAGAGCTGACTATACACAACAGCCATATTTTAATCAGCAGCCACTTCACCATCTGACAGCCAACCAGTACAGTAACGCAACCCTGACTGCAGGCAGCAAGCCATACCAGCCCATACCAGCCCATCAGATTACTCAATCTACAAATCCTTTCCCCAGCCCCAACAGTTATCCGGACATCCTGCAATGGAATCAAACGCCAGTAAAATCCATAACTGACCCACACACAGAAGACGAAATTACTGAATTACTGAATGAGCTTTATGACAGCCAATCCGTTGCACCGCTCAATCAAATGTTCGAGACCGGCTCAGTCTTTTCGACTCGCCAGCCTGCGAGCATTTATGCCAGTCATTCCATTTATCCGGGTACGCGTTTATCAGGCACGACAGAGTCAGTCTTCTTGCCATTTTCACAGGGCAGTCATGCCTGCCATCAGCCTGCGGTTACGAACTCTGGATTCAGAATAGGTAAAAATGCTGAAGCCATGGGCTACGGACAGCTACCCCTCGCACCAACAATCGCAAAATCAGAAAATTTTATACTGAGCCCTCCCCTTTCATCCCCAAGAAAGCGCCCGCAAAATCCGGACTTGAACCATCAGGCAAAAATTGGTGCGTCCCTGCCTAAAAAACCTTCCCTATACAGCACGACTTACAGCAGTAATCCAACCATGAGTTCAAGTGGCGCCCATCTCACACACTTATATGCAGCGAGCCAAATGAGACAGAGGGCAGACTCTAACGAACTACAACATATGGCGACTGCCCGGGTTGGATGCCCTGCAGCCAAAAGAAATTATTTTCATAAGCAGCAAATGGCTCACCAGGCTGAAACCTCCTTAAGCTGCATGGTGCAGAACCTCCCAACACCACTTGAACAAAATCCCGCGGGCAACCCTTTACCTCCCGGGCAGTCACCAATGCCTGAGCATTCTGCAGACAGTTACCCGGCGCCAGTCTCGTCACGTTCTGATGATCAACCCGGCTCATCATCCTTGAATGCTCCCGTGAGCAAATCGGCACCACAGGGTTTCGACACTTTACAACAAGGCATGGGTTGCCCAGATACCAAGGCCAGAAAAACCAGTGAAGGAACACAACAGCAAATCCCGACACCGGCAAGTACAGTTACAGATGACAGCGACGATCAGATTGATTTTAATTGGCAAGCTCCTGAGTTTCACCGGAAGTCTGAAGAGATTTTGTCATTAACCCGCGAGACCCAAAATATATTGGGTATACAAAATCTGGATCTGCCCTGGATTACCACCGCACACGTATTTATTATTGCTGCAGATACAATCGACGGTATTATAACAGAAACCTTGATGTATATATTGCGGTTAGCCCATTTAAAGAATCGGCCAAATGAGCCAGATAATCCGTTAGAGAATGTCAACCAGGAGATAGCCAAAGTAGTCAACGATTGGTATGCGCAAAGCGAAGAGGACAAAATAGAAACTGAATACTTTGAATTGTTAAATTCCATAAATAGGCATAGACGAACGCACGGTAAATTACCACTTCATAAAAACGCTTCTTATAGCAGGATTCTTAATACAGCCGCTGAAATCTTAAAGTCTGAAAGGAGCACAAAGGGGAGTCATCATTTACCACCAAGGCATGAAAGAGCCTACCTTACTGAATACATTCAAAGTGCCTTAAATTACATTCAAAGTGGCTTGGAAGGAAGCAAACCTTCAAGTAACAAGTAAAGGAAAAAGCAGCTGGACTAAACTGGAATTGGTATAACTATTGCCTCATTGATCAATTCCTTCAGGGTTGAAATACTTTTGGGGCATATATTTAATCCAGCATGAATTCAAACGGAAAGGGATAAAGTAGAAAGTCTGAAAAAATCCAAGAAGACAAAAAAAGAAATCAGGAGAGAAATATGGCGGTGAGGGAGGGATTCGAACCCTCGATACGGCTACAAACCGTATACTCCC
>NZ_JAHHPM010000303.1 GCF_024606345.1 Endozoicomonas sp. YOMI1 | reverse complement strand
AACTCCGGTCACATAGCTACGGCTATGCTCCCTTCGTTGTGCCTTGCATAGTAACGGGGCAGCACCTGTGTACCGCTGAAGTGGCGGCAAGAGCGCTTGGAGAGCTGGATGAAAATACCAATCGCCAGCTGATGGAGGCCCTGGTTCATGCCTATTGCCACCGCTATTTATGGGCACGCAAAGGCCAGCGAAGGGAGGATCCGCGCTCTCTGCGCACGCTTGAGCAGTACCGATCTGGCGCTCAATAGGCAGTCAGTGAAAAAAGCCCGGTAAAAAGCCTGTTAATGATGGGGAGAAGTGATCATTTTTTCCCGTCGTTCCTATATAATGCCCGTTTTGCGTAAATTTACTATGAAAAGGCTGCTCATTGTGATTTAGCCGCCATTTTCGTGTTTGGGAGTGAGCGGCCTTTTCCGTTCATGGCTGTTAAGAGATAACTCCCCCAGTGGGAACTGTATATGAAGACTGACGAAATACGTTCTGCTTTTCTTGAATACTTCAGGGAAAACGGTCATGAAGTGGTTGCCAGTGGCTCTCTGGTACCCCATGACGACCCAACCCTGCTGTTTACCAATGCCGGGATGAACCAGTTTAAAGACACTTTTCTGGGGCGTGAGCAACGTGGCTACAAACGTGCCACCACTTCCCAGAAGTGTGTACGTGCCGGGGGCAAGCACAATGACCTGGACAACGTCGGTTATACTGCTCGTCACCACACCTTCTTTGAAATGCTGGGTAATTTCAGCTTTGGTGATTACTTCAAGAAAGAAGCGATCCATTTTGCCTGGAACTTTCTGACCGGCAAGCTGAAGCTGCCTAAAGAGCGTCTTTGCGTCACCGTTTATGCCTCTGACGATGAAGCCTACAACCTCTGGTTAAACGACATTGGTCTTGCCGCAGACGATATAATCCGCATTGGCGACAACAAGGGAGCTCCTTACGCTTCCGATAACTTCTGGCAGATGGGCGATACTGGCCCCTGTGGTCCCTGTACCGAAATTTTCTATGATCATGGTGACCATATCCGGGGTGGCCGCCCGGGTACGCCAGAAGAAGACGGTGACCGTTTTATTGAAATCTGGAATATCGTATTCATGCAGTACAACCGTCAGGCCGACGGTGAAATGCAACTACTGCCCAGACCATCGGTTGACACCGGTATGGGTTTGGAGCGTATTGCCGCGGTGATGCAGCATGTCAACAGCAACTACGAGATTGACCTGTTCCAGTCACTGCTGAACGATGCTTCTGAAATTCTGGGGGGCGTTGCCACAACAGAAGCATCCCTGCGGGTTATTGCTGACCATATCCGTTCCTGCAGTTTCCTGATCAGCGATGGCGTTATGCCGTCCAATGAAGGCCGGGGCTACACTCTGCGCCGTATTATCCGTCGTGCCTGCCGCCATGGGCACAAGCTGGGGGCCAAGGAATCCTTCTTTTATAAGCTGGTGGGTTCACTGGTGAAGGTGATAGGCGACGCTTATCCGGATCTGGCGAAGAGCCGGGCGCAAATCGAGCGGGTTCTGCTGCAGGAAGAGGAACAGTTTACCCGTACCCTGGATAAAGGGATGAAACTGTTGGAAGAGAGTATTGCTGTTCTGAAGAAGAGTGCGCAGGGGGATGTGATTTCCGGTGAAACACTGTTCACGCTGTATGATACCTACGGTTTCCCGGTTGACCTGACGGAAGACATTGCCCGTGAGCGTGAGCTGAAAGTCGATATTGAGGGTTTTGAACAAGCACTGGAGGCTCAACGTGAGCGTGCCCGTGCATCCAGTAAGTTTGGTGTTGATTACAGCGACCAGCTGGTGATTGAAGGCGCAACCGCCTTTACCGGCTACGAGAATACGGCAGGTCAGGCTCGGGTTCACTCCCTGTTCGTCGGTGGTGAACAGGTAGAACAGATCGGTGAAGGCCTGCAGGCGACGGTTGTTCTGGAACAGACGCCATTCTATGCAGAGTCCGGTGGTCAGGTGGGAGATACCGGCCTGCTGAATTTTGCGACTGGTTCTGTCCGTGTTGTGGATACCCGGAAGCAGGGTGTTCACCACCTTCATATTGTGGAAGTAGTATCCGGTGAACTGAAGTCTGGCGATGAAGTATCCGCCGATGTTGATGCTGAAAAGCGTCATGCTACCTCACTGAATCATTCAGCAACTCACCTGCTGCATGCGGCTCTGAGACTGGTTCTGGGTGATCATGTAACCCAGAAGGGCTCGCTGGTTGACCCGGAGCGGCTGCGCTTTGACTTCTCCCACCTGGAAGCGGTTAAGCCGGAAGAGCTAAAGACCATTGAAAAGCTGGTGAATGAACAGATTCGTGCCAACACCCCGGTGCAGACTGAGCTGATGGATATGGACGCAGCCAGGGCCAGGGGAGCCATGGCACTGTTTGGTGAAAAGTACGATGATCAGGTGCGGGTACTGACCATGGGTACCGACAACTTCTCTATCGAGCTGTGTGGTGGTATCCACGCCAGTCGCACCGGTGATATTGGAGCGTTCCGAATTGTTGCTGAAAGTGGCATTGCCGCCGGTGTGCGCCGTATTGAAGCGGTGACGGGGTCTGGCGCTGAAGCTTTTGTGCAGACGCGCTTTGCCGAGTTGAGCAACGCTTGTCGTGTGCTAAAAACCAAACCGGACAATCTCGAAGCCAAATTGCAGGCGCTGGTTGCCCAGAGCAAGAGTCTGGAGAAAGAGCTGCAGCAGCTGAAGCAGAAGCTGGCCAGCGCTGGCAGTTCTGACCTGATGTCTCAGGCGGTAGAGGTGAATGGCGTTAAACTACTGGCCACCGAGCTTGAGGGGGTTGACCCCAAATCACTGCGCGATATGGTTGACCAGCTGAAGAACAAGCTGGGCTCTGGCATCGTTTTCCTGGCCACCAAAGCGGATGGCAAGGTGCCTCTGGCTGCCGGTGTAACCAAAGATCTGACCGGACGCGTCAAGGCGGGTGATCTGCTGAAGATGGTGGCTGAGCAGCTGGGTGGCAAAGGCGGTGGTCGTCCTGATTTTGCCCAGGGTGGTGGTTCTCAGCCTGAACACCTGGGAAAAGCGCTGTCGTCTATTAAAGGATGGCTGGAAGCGCAGTTGTAAGCGGTTTTGTCAGGGTGGTTAGCTATTCTGACAAAGTTGTAAAAACGGGCTTTTCCCTGTGGTTCAGCCCGCTTTTTATTGCTCCGAGGCATACACCCGCGGGATGATTCATGGTACATTCTGCCATCCACTGAATACTGAATGATAGAGATGGCAGCTTGTGCTGTCTGGCTCCTGCCTGAGTGTCTATATTCTGTAAACCTTGATGGGGCGTTGAGCAGGGAGCTGGTACAGGGAAGCTTGGCCACAGGTCATGGCTGATTGAAGTAGAACGAACAAGATGGCGCTAATAGTACAGAAATTTGGCGGCACCTCAGTAGGTACCACTGAACGCATTCAGGGTGTTGCTGATAAGGTCAAAGGGTTCCGCGAACAGGGGCACGACGTGGTCGTTGTGGTTTCCGCCATGAGTGGTGAAACCAACCGACTGGTGGAGCTTGCCCGATCCATGCAGTCACAGCCGACGCCACGGGAGATGGATGTTATCCTCTCGACGGGCGAGCAGGTGACCATCGGTCTTTTGAGTATGGCTCTGAATGAGCGGGGCTGTCCTGCGACGTCCTATACCGGTAGCCAGGTAGCCATTGTTACTGACAGTGTCCATACCAAGGCCCGCATCAAGCGAATTGATACCGAACGTATCGTCAGGGACCTGGAGCTGGGGCGTGTGGTCGTGGTTGCCGGTTTCCAGGGGCGTGACGAAGCAGATAATATCACCACTCTGGGCCGGGGAGGTTCGGATACCACGGCGGTAGCACTGGCTGCCGCCCTGAAGGCTGATGAATGCCAGATATACACGGATGTCGATGGGGTTTACACCACCGACCCGCGAGTGGTTGAGGGTGCCTGTCGTCTGGATAAGATCACCTTTGAAGAAATGCTGGAAATGGCCAGTCTGGGCTCCAAGGTCCTGCAGATCAGGGCCGTTGAGTTTGCTGGCAAATACAATGTTAACCTGAGAGTTCTGCATACCTTCCAGGATGGCCCTGGAACACTGATTACACTGGATGAGGGTATCGCCATGGAGTCACCGGTAGTTTCCGGCATCGCATTCAACCGAGATGAAGCCAAGCTGACGATTAAGGGCGTACCCGATATTCCCGGTGTGGCATCGCGGATTCTTGGTCCGGTCAGCCGTGCCAATATTGAAGTGGATATGATTGTCCAGAATACGGCTGAGGACAAAACCACCGATTTCACCTTCACCGTTCATCGTAATGATTATGAGCGGGCAAAAGTGGTGGTTGAGCGGATTGTTGCAGAGCTCGAAGCCCGTGAATACCATGGTGATATGAAAATCGCCAAGGTTTCGATTGTTGGCGTTGGCATGCGCTCCCATGCGGGGGTAGCCACCAAGATGTTTGAAGCGCTGGCGGCTGAAGGGATTAATATTCAGATCATCTCAACGTCCGAAATCAAGGTTTCCGTTATCATTGCAGAGAAATATCTGGAACTTGCTGTTCGGGCGCTCCACTCAGCTTTTGAGCTGGGCAGGGAACCAACGGAAGATAATGGGGTCTAAATTGTCAATATAACTAAAACCGTTAGCCTCGTGAGGGGCCTCTTCTGTCCAAAATCCACCTGATGTAGCAAGAGTGGAAAGTGCAAAAAGTGCAAAAAGTGCAAAAAGTGCAAAAAGTAAAGAGTGTAGAGTTATCAAGCCCGCAAACCATTCCGTCAGGTAGAAATACGAATGGAAATCTTGAACTTGGTGACTAGACTGGGTTTGCTGAATAATTCTTAAGCATGAACGGTTGAGCTGGCATATACTTCAATACTTTGAACTGAGTACTAAAGCAGTTTAAAGGACAGGCAATTTTAAGGTGAGATAATGTCTGTACCGGGGTTGGTGTCGTGTAATTTCACGCGATTATTTTGGTTGATTTCATCAGCTTCTAACCAATGCACCAGCGTGCTCAGAATTGACGGTTGTTGACTTAACAGAGATGTAAATAAGGAGATTGAAATGCTGATTCTGACTCGCCGCGTAGGAGAGACCCTGATGGTAGGGGACGAGGTCACTGTCACTGTTCTGGGTGTAAAGGGCAACCAGGTTCGTATCGGTGTTAACGCACCAAAAGAGGTTGCAGTTCACCGGGAAGAAATTTACCAGAGAATTCAAAAAGAAAAAGAGCACAAGAAAGGCGGGGCTGGTCGCTCTTATGAAGATGGTGAGGGTTATGAATCCGGATACGAGTCTGAATCTTACGAATCTTACTGATAACTATTAAACTCTAGTTTGTATCTCTGATTTGATTAATGGAACTTTGTTAATCCCTGTAGACATTCTCAAAATGCCTGACAGATTGTCAGGCGTTTTTGTATCAGTATTTGACTAAATTGAATCGAATATTTCTGGTTGCCGTATAGAGATGTCTATTCTCAGGCAGCCATCGACGAAACTTCTCTGCACAATGAAAATGCCACCCTGTCAACGTGCAATGTCTGGCAGTAGTCGTCTTTTCCAGTGGCTTTATAACAATCGAACTTCTGGGATGTGATGTCGATGGCAATTGGTCCTTTGCGTTCTGAAATAGTAATTTCTCTACCCGCTACAATGCTAGGGGGGATGGCTGAATTGGTTAAAAAAAGACTTGCTTTTCAAGGTTCTCAGGGTAACATAGCTCTCGTTCCCGGTGAGGTGGCCGAGAGGCTGAAGGCGCTCCCCTGCTAAGGGAGTATACGGTTTGTAGCCGTATCGAGGGTTCGAATCCCTCCCTCACCGCCAT
>NZ_JAHHPM010000302.1 GCF_024606345.1 Endozoicomonas sp. YOMI1 | reverse complement strand
TATGCTCATCTTCAGCGACCGCATCGTGGTAGAGTTCGGCAATGGGCAGTAACTCTTGCAATTGTGGATACTTCAGCAGTAATTCCCGGAATGGCTTATGAAAGTCTGGCAAAACCTGATTATCCATGAGGAATTCGGTGGCCAGCTGTGTGCGCAGGGCGTGATCCAGTCCGTGCCATTTGCGGTAATAGGGTTGTATGCCCTTCGCCAGAATGGTTTGTGCCCTGTTGGGATGGGGAAACTGGTAATAATGTTGACCGACCACCCGGGTAATTGACCCATAGCGGCCATCAGGCAGGTATTCCATGCCCTCAAAGGTTGGCGGTGATGCCAGAAAATTCTCCAGCCAGTCGGGCTGGCATTCCCCTTGTTCCCTTCGCCGGACCACAACGGCAGGATTACAATAGTAATATTCCCCCAGAAAAATACTAAGCCATTGATCAATGGATCGATTGAGAGTCGCTGTACTCTTTAAATGCTCACGTAACTGCTCGTCACTGTATCGCCGGGTTGAAAATCCCTTTTCCAAAAATTCTTTTACTGCACGCCCATAAACCGGCTCATTGGTAAAAAAGTGATCATAAAACTCCACGCCAAGCAGTCCAGCAGCCTCCCGATGTAGCCCTGAACTATCCAGCTGCCGGTTGTTGAAATGATCGTGCAATGCTTTCCTCAGGATCAATACTCTATTTGCTATCAAATAATGTTTAGTAACGGGGCCGTCCCCATCATTGCAAAGAAGTTCCCACAGCACCTCGTGACGAATGGTATTGGCTTCATCGTCGGTCAACAGATTCGCCCTGAGAAAATGATTGGCAGATATTAATATTTCAAGATGATCTGCAAGCTGGGTTGACGTTTGATAATGGAGATAGATTCTTGCGCCGTAAGCGATCAGCAGGCAACACACCAGTGGATTACAGTGGATAGGTGTTGATTCCTTGTACCCTAATAAATAGGGAACAAACAATTTGTTATTTAATAACTCCCGACAGATGACCGCTTGTGCGGCAAAGGTGGGTTTAGCCTGCTCGAAAATGTAATCCCAGCTTTCGTTGTCGTGTATTTCGAAATCATAATATAACCAGGGAAAATGTTTATGAAACGGGGTCTGCTCAAGCAAAGCTTCCAATAATACCTTCGGTAAACCAACTTTACTTTTGACCCCGTCAGCCATGGCTGAAAGTTCACTTAAGAACGTTGCTGAATCATAGTTCTCGATCGCTGTCAGGATGGCTTTGATGTCGGTACCAAGTTCCTGGACGCTCGCTGATACCGTGCTGACCTGCTCCGGGATATTTTCCAGCAGCTGCAGAAATCGTTCACCACCGGACTGACTCAATAACTGGTAAAGCCTGAGTTCCTGACCAGTGAAGTTGCCATATTGGGAGAAGGCATGGATGTTGCCCTGCAGTATTAGTACTTGTGTACGGCTGAATTCCACCGGGGGGGACAACACGCCCTGGTGGCTGTTGTACAGGCACAGTTTTACCGGTTCACGGAACTCATCACCGGACGTGTTACCTTTATTTTGCTCAAGCGTCAGAATATTGCCCATGACTTCTTCAAGACGACGAAAAGAAAACTCCCTGGCAAAGTCCAGAAGATAGCCATAGTGCATGCTGTCAAAATTAATTTGACAGAGAATTTCCGGATATTTGCCTGCTCCTGCAATGAAACGTTCACACGGCTGGTGCAGTAAATAGCCATTCACACCAAGGTGCCCTGAGGTTAATGAAAAAGGTGATCCGCTAAACAGGGAATGCTTTCTGCGCTCCCTCTCGACTATTTTCTCTCCTAAAACCTCCCAACTGGTAATTTTCTTGGTGTTTATGAAGTTGCAACATGGTTCCCCCGAGGCATTCGAACCGATATCTTTTTTATAAGCCCAGAGCATTCGGCAGTCGGGCGCAGGTTTCAGAACCGTAATGACCTGGTCTGGCCTGGTTCCAAATTGATTCAGCCGCTTGGCTTCAACCGCGTATTGGGTACCAGGGTACAATAAACTCACAGGCCTGTATTGATCGCCTGAACCGGCAGCTTCTGATGCATTGACAACACGAACCATCATCCCACCAAACTGGCTATTAAATGCAGCAACAGGATCATATTTCTCTTTCTTGCGGCCTGCCAGTGGCTGAAATACTGACGAACCAATGCTTGCTTCCGTCTGAGGTATGGACATTATCAAGGGTCTCACTGAATTTAAATTCGTATGCGTCCGTTATTGCTGTTTTAGAGTGTCGTGTCTGATGCACCGTCTTTTGCGTGCGGGCACCATGCGGTAAAAGGAATACCCCTCATGCTTGGCACGTTTCACCCGAATCTCCCGCTCAGCCATTATCCGGGCACCTTTGCAGTCTGGCTTCTTGAACATAAACTCCAGATCAGATTGTGAGGGGGTACCAATGTCAGGCAGGATACCTTTGTGCTGCAGCCGAAAC
Source organism: Endozoicomonas sp. YOMI1 (assembly GCF_024606345.1). Taxonomy (GTDB): domain Bacteria; phylum Pseudomonadota; class Gammaproteobacteria; order Pseudomonadales; family Endozoicomonadaceae; genus Endozoicomonas. The sequence continues at coordinate 3,398 of NZ_JAHHPM010000302.1, read as the reverse complement.
CTCTCTTTACCGAGTGCCTCTGAGGTGGCGTGAGATAGAAACTTTTCCAGGTCAGGATCATCGGCAGCAACAATAATCTTTTCCGACAGGGTCATCTCCGGTGATAAGGCAATCTGTCGCAGTTCCTGTTCATTGTGGAGTTTTTGATAGGCACCACCGAAACCGATTGTCGAGTTCCAGCAATCAGGTACCCCGGGATTCCCGGACCGTTTGGGATGCTCATCCCGGCAGATCTCGATGCCTGCTCTTTTTGCGATAACCAGCCGAACAAGATCGTCCAGGCTCTGGTGCATGCATTGATAAGGCTCAGCAGCCTGCTCAATCATCAATCGTCGCTGATGGTTGTCCACGACCAAGTGGTATTTATCTGAGAGTAGATTGGCCTTGTTATAGTGCCAGCCTCCGGTGATGCAGCCCAGATGGCGAAAACCCACCAGTGAAGCCTGGACAAGCAAGGTGAAATCGGGATTATCGACCACCGTCAGTAACTCAATCGCTTCCGGGTTGAAATAGTCATTATTCACAGGTTTCCCTGAACCCGGTGTCAGCCGGATCCCGGGAAAGTCATCCCTGGGTGGTATTACCCTGAGGATATCGACAATATCCCCGAATCGCAGTACCTGACGCAGTAATAACTCTTCTTCCGAGCATTGGTTATCGGATGTAAATGGTGCTGTGACCGATTGCATCTTATTGCTGTTTTTATTTCTCAGCGCACTGGCCACCAGGCTGATCAGCTGGTCGGGGTATTCATGCAACGTGGCCATATCACGCTGGAAAAGTTCAGCAGCCCGCAGTTCTTCAACATCTTTATACTCATCTTCAGCCACCGCATCGTGGTAGAGTTCGGCAATGGGCAGTAACTCCTGCAACGCGGGATGCTTGCGCAATAACTCCTCGAATGGCTTATGAAAGCACGGCAACACCCGGTCATCCAGGAGGAATTCGGTGGCCAGCTGTGTGCGCATGGCGTGATCCAGTCCGTGAAATTCGCGGTAATAGGGTTGTGGACCATTAGCCAGTATGATGGTTGCCCTGGTCGGATGGGGGTACTGGTAGTAATGCAGACCAACTTCCCTGATGGTGGCCCGATAGCGGCCAATACGCTGGATTTCATCGGGTAAGAAGGTTGGTGCGGATGTCAGCAATTCACTTAACCAGTCGTTGTGGCCGGACTCTTTGTTAACTGAATTAAAAACCGCTTGACTATTTACCACATGTGATAAGTCAGAGAGATAGATTGAGCCCTTTAATAAACTGTTTGAGGGCGTTGGTAACACTGACAGGTTCCGTAAATGCTCAAGCAGCCTGGCATCACTGTACCGTTGCGGTGACAAGCCTCTTTCCAGGTAGTCCCGCAGCATTTGCCCGTCCGCCTTTTTGTCCAGATAAAACTGGTTATATATCTCTGCACCGAGCAGTTCCCGGCACTGCTTGCTGACCCAATCGGCACCTCTGCTTTCGGGCTGACTGGCAAAAAAACTTTTCAGCCTGCATACCATGTCATCAAATTCAGACCGTACGGTGTCAACTGATGCCGATTTCCCAGTTCTATCTTCAGGGGGGATATACCAGGGATCGAACTGCCGGTAACAGAACATTGCCCACAGTATCTCATGGCAAATAATCCTGACTTCTTCACTGGTCAGCAGGTTCACCTGGCCGAAATACCTGGCGGCCATTAATATTTGCAGGGCAAACTTAAGGTGACCGCGAAAATGTTTCTCAATGTAAACTCTGGATCCATGGGCCACCAGCAAACAGGCCAGCAGAGGATTGTATAGGATCAAATGGAAGGGAGAGATCAGGATCGGGACAAAAAAATTATGTTTCAGTAACTCTCTGCAAATCACCTCCTGAATGCTAAAAGCCGATTTTATTTCCCGCAATCGAGTTCTGTCGACAGGCAATTCCTGAAGAGTAAATTTGTATTTATGCAGAAAAAACAAAGCTTCAGGAACCCTGAAAACATGACTATCCAGCAAATCTGTCATTAGCGATTCAGGCAAATTGATGTTATTTGACTTTGCTGCATCCAGGACTGCCTGAAAGACCGGTAACTGAATTGCGTCCAGTTGCTGGATGATGGTTGACAGGGTTTCCAGATCTACACAGTCGCGTAACCCGGCGACGGCTTTGACACTTTCCGGAATATTACCCAGTAACTTCAGGAACCGGTCACAGCCGGACTGAGCCAACAGGTTGAACAGTGAGCAACCCTGGCCAACGGCACTGGCATATTGAGCCAGCAGTTTGGCGTTAGCCATGATCGTCTCAATGTCATTGCGCCGCAGTTCCACCGGGGGGAACAGCTTGTTCCGGGCGCTGTCGTACACAGACAGTTTGACGGGCTGGGGAAACTCCTCGGCGTCACTGACATCACCTTCTTCTACATCGCCTCCCAGTTCCAGCACCAGTATACTTTTCATCATGTCAGCGATTCTGCCAAACGTTGCTTCTCTGGCAAAATCCAGAAGATAGCCGCTGTGCATCAAATCAAAATTAAGGTGGCAGATAACTTCGGGGAAGGTTTTGTCTTCGTTGTTAATTCTGGAACTCTGGTGAAGTAAATAGCCGCCCTTGCCCAAATGCCCGGAAGACGTAAGCTGAAAAATTGAGGTTTGCCTGTCTTTTATTTCCCGCAGTTTTGAATCAAGCGTTGCCCAATCAGTGATTTTTTTTATTGATCGTGTTCTCAAATGCGTGGATCTGGCCTCCTCACCCTGGCCATTGGACATAGCATCTCTTTTGAAGCTCCAGAGCATCTTAAATCTGTCAACTGGTTTTAGCATGGCCAATGCCCAGGGATATCCCTTCAATATCCTCTTATCACCGGGATCCTCCGAAACGGGATTGTTGCATTGGGGACCCAGCAAGGTAACCGGCCGATATTGCCAGCCCTGCCCCCTGGCTGTTTCAACATCAACTGCCCGAACCATTAATGCATTATCATTGAATAGATCGACAGGACCTCCAGTGGGGTAAGGGCTGGTGGCTAAGTGGAAATTATTTGAAGGTGGCATCATAACGTAATCTGAACTCTGGAATTGTCGTGCTGCACGGGTGTGAGGTTCCGCCTGGTTGAAACGAACTTATTTATGTCTAGGACAAAAAAAATACCGGAAGGTTCCCCAAAATCTGGTGGCTGCACCAGTGGAACCGGACCGAGTCTGTTAGCCTGGGCAGGTGCTATGCTTCTCGTTCCCACGCGGGGCATGGGAACGAGTGTGTGCTCTATGGGTATCAGTGCCTGGACGCTCCAGCAAGAGTCATTATCAATTGCATGGTGCGCTGTGCTCTGTAGCGTGCTCGATAAGTTCCTGCCCTCTTCAGTAATTGCCTCAAACCGCTCCTAAAAACTTGCTCAAACCTACTCAAAGTTATCTAAACCTGAGCAT
>NZ_JAHHPM010000301.1 GCF_024606345.1 Endozoicomonas sp. YOMI1 | reverse complement strand
GACCAAAAGACCTGCACAGGCCAAGTCTAGCAGGGCTTGTTGCGTTCGTTGCTTTATTTCAACTGTTTATTTTTTCTTCTTTGGACGTACATAGATCACCAGATTATGATCCACGATTTCGAAACCGTGCTTTTCAGCAATGGCGTGCTGACGTTTCTCAATCTCTTCGTCAATGAACTCAATAACGTCACCGCTCTCCATGCAAACCATATGGTCATGGTGTCCCCCGCGGGCGAGCTCAAACACGGAGTGACCGCCATCAAAGTTATGGCGAACCACCAAGCCGGCACTTTCAAACTGGGTCAGCACCCGGTAGACGGTAGCCAGACCCACATCCTCTTCCGCTTCCAGCAGAGCCTTGTACACATCTTCCGCCGACATATGCTTCTCTTCGGCACCTTCAAGGATCTGTAGAATCTTCACACGAGGAAGGGTGACTTTAAGCCCTGCTTTGCGCAACTCTTGATTTTCCAACACGTTTCCCTAACCCTTTGTAAGATAATCCTGCTATTATCACGTCTTCGTGCAGCTTTTTCATTTTGCTCTGCGAGCAGGCTGCTAGTCATTTTTGAGCAAGATAATGGAAGTCTGAAACCGATGCAAAAAACCACGTTCGCCCTGGCCGCCGCACTTTTCTCAGCCGTTCTCTCAACAACCCTGCTAACAGGGTGCGCCAGCTCCACGGACAGTGGTTCGAAGCTTATCAGTTTCCCCGGTGCCTATAAAATTGATATTCAGCAGGGAAATGTCATTACCCGGGAAATGGTTAACCAGCTCCGTCCGGGTATGACCCGTGCCCAGGTCCAATATGTAATAGGTACTCCTTTGCTGGAAGATACGTTTAACAGCAATCGCTGGGATTACGTCTATAGCTTACAGCCCGGTGGTAAGAGCCGCGAGCAGAAGACAGTCACACTGTTTTTTGCAAACGATCAACTCCATTCTATTCAAGGTGACCTGATAACCGGGAAAAGTCAGCAATAATTACTGCTGATACCACTTAACCCTAAAGAACATCTCTCTCAGCTATTACTTAACTGGGTTCTTCTGTTTCGCCTGTTCTGCCCTGCGTTTGCGAATCTCTTTGGGGTCGGCAATCAAGGGGCGGTAAATCTCTACCCGTTCGCCTTCTCTTAGCGCCTGTTCTCCGGGTTTTAATACGGCTTTGCCAAAGATACCCAGTGTTGCCTCGTCCAGATTAATCTCCGGAAAGTAATCAATAATGCCCGATTTTCTGGCAGCTTCCAGCACTGTAGTTCCTTCTTTGACCTTCAGCGCGATAATCTTCTGCTCATGGGCTCTTGCATAGGCCACTTCCACCCGGATAGCAGGTTCATCCATTAACATCTTAGCCATAAATCTGCTTCGCTCTATTGCCAAAGGCATCTACCATGGCATTCATCATCTGGCCAATCAGCCTACCCAGCGTTGCCTGAGTCAGCTTATTGCTCATTTCAAACTCCAGCTCCAGGGAAACCTTGCAGCCATCCTCGTCCAGGGGCTGAAATGTCCAGATACCGGATAAGTGTTTAAATGGCCCTTTCAGCAGTCGCATTTCAATAGACCTCCCGTGGATCATTTGGTTCCTTGTCGAAAAGCTGTGACGTAATCCGGCTTTGGCCACTTCGAGGGTGGCTTCCAGATGTTCGCCTTCCCGATGGTCAATACGAGCACCGGCACACCCCGGCAGAAACTCTGCATACGACTCAATATCGCTGACCAGATCATACATCTGTTCAGCGGAATACATGACCAGTGCGGAACGGGAAATCCTTGGCATAGAAAGAGCCTTTCAACAAAAAAAGGCCGGATAGGATAACCTATTCCGGCCCTTGGATTAATAGACAGTGTCAGGGTCTGTTGAGGTTTTGTTACGAACTCAGCCTCCTAGAACAGCGCGCTGATCAACACCATCAACACACACAGTGGCACGATCACACGGATCATGGCGCGCCAAAGGTTAAAAACTCCCACACTCAGGCCCAGCTCTTGCGTCATGGTTGAACGCTTCATTACCCAGCCAGCGAAGATGGAGATCAGCAGACCACCCACAGGCAGCAGGATATTACTGGTGAAGTAATCCAGCAGATCAAAGAAGTTCTTCCCGAACAGCGTGAAGGTCAGGTCACCACTCATGGAGAACACGGTGCCCAAGCCAACAAACCAGATGGTTGCACAGAGAATCACCGTCGCGACGGTACGGCTCAGCGGTGTGCGCTCGATCAGCCAGGCCAGTGCCGGTTCAACCAGGGAGATGGCAGAGCTTAGTGCGGCAATACCCACCAGGACAAAGAACAGGCAGCCAAACAGCTCACCCATCGGCATGTGAACAAAGGCCGCCGTCAGGGAAACAAACAGCAGGCCGGGGCCGGCAGAGGGCTCCAGTCCATAGGCAAATACGATCGGGAAGACAATCAGACCGGAGATAATAGCCATCAGGGTATCCAGAGCGGCAACGTTAATCGCTGTTCTTGGAATGGAATTATTGGCAGGCATATAAGCGCCGTAGGCCATCAGGCAACACATACCCAGGCTCAGGGTAAAGAACGCCTGACCTAATGCGGCAACAAAGGCTTCACCGGTGACCTTGGAGAAATCCACGGAGAACATAAAGTCAAAGCCGCGCATAAACTGTCCGGTTTCCAGCATGCTGTAGCCCAGCATGATCAGCAGCAAGGCAAACAGGGCGGGCATCATCACCTGCAGGCCTTTCTCAAGACCTTTATGGATACCACGGGCAGTAATCACCAGGGTGATCACCATAAAGGCGGTGTGCCAGAAGATCTGACGTGGTGCAGATGACACGAGTCCACCAAAAGCATCACCGACCTGATCGGTGTTCATGCCACTGAAGGCCCCGGTCACAATGTTCCAGGCATAAGCAAGGGACCAGCCAGCGATCACACTGTAGAAAGAGAGAATCAGGAAGCACGCCAGCATTCCCATCCAGCCAATAATGCCCCACACTTTGCTAGCCCCCAGCTCACTGGTCAGCTTGCGAATGGCATTCAGGGGGCTCAGGCGGGTGTGACGGCCAATGGCCGTTTCAGCCATCAACAGTGGTACCCCCATAATGGCGATGCACAACAGGTAAAGCATCACGAAGGCACCACCGCCATATTGCCCGGCGATGTATGGAAATTTCCAGATATTGCCCAGACCGATGGCAGAGCCGGCTGCGGCGAGCAGAAAGGTCCAGCGGTTAGCCCAGGTTTTTTTCGATATCGTTGGATTTTGTCCAGACATGAGTTCCCCAATGAGTCGAATTATTTTACTCAGAGGCTGTTTGAAAGGCAGGTAAGGTCAGACAACACAGAATAATGCTTATGGATAACCCGCTGTGATACAGCTGAGAACATCTATATCAATCAGGGCCAGTTGTCGAAAACCAGAACAGCAACGCTGCATTTCAGACGGCTTCTTGCTTCTTGAACGATTACCACGCGAGATTTTCACGGGAACAGCACAATCCCGGCAAACCTCCAAACCGAACAATCAGCGATAAAGACTACCTCAGATGAAACAGCATGCTGATGGAAGAGCGGAGAAGATCAGACAGGTTTGGCTGCCATTGTACCGGTTAGGCACTACATCTCAACCGTTTTTGCCGTCTAACCGGTCAAAATAGAGTTTTTTGAACATGCCGGTTATTAAATGCAGAAATATTCACTATGCTAAACCTTCATGGATCCGGCGCTATTGTCGAAACCAGTCCGGATCCCCCAGAATTAGTGACTTTACCTTTAGCTGCTCCTATAATCCGCGCCATGGCAAAAAGTTCAAAGAAAGGCAAACAGGGCGACTCATCCATTGTCGTCAACAAGAAAGCCCGTCACGATTTTCACATCGACGAGACTTTCGAAGCAGGCATTTCCCTCGCCGGTTGGGAAGTCAAAAGCCTCCGGCAGGGCAAAGTCCAGCTGGTGGACAGTTACGTCCTGCTGAAAGATGGTGAAGCCTGGTTGATTGGTGCCCAGATCACACCACTGATCACCGCATCCACCCATGTTGTGGCCGACCCCTTACGTGACCGCAAACTGCTGCTGAACCGCAGAGAACTGGCCAACCTGTTCTCGGTAACCCAGCAAAAAGGCCATGCCTGTATCGCCACCAAACTTTACTGGAAAGGGCACCTGATCAAATGCCAGATTGCCCTTGCCAGGGGAAAGAAAGAGTTTGATAAGCGGGCAGCCACCAAAGAGCGTGAGTGGAATATTGAAAAGCAGCGGGTTATGCACCGCGGCTGATACCCCCCCCGGCACACAGCTGCACTGTGTGCCGCCAACTTCTTTTTCTTAATGCAATTCACCTGGCTATTGAATCCGGAATTCGTTGTTGGGGAGTGCCTGTGCCTTTGCAGTGAATAAAAACAGCTGGCGATCTGTTCCTCGGCTTAGTACCTCATACAGAAGGCACTTCCTGTCTTTCTCAGGAAAATTTAACGACAATGGTATTTTTTGCAGTGTAAAAATATTTATGTACTAAACACAGTTGCATTTGCTACTGACTTTTGGCATAAATACGCTAGAGTTTTGTTACTGGGGGCGATCAGGATTCGACGACGGTTACGAAACCCAAGGTGCATGTCGAGGGCGTAGCGGCTCTCGTAAATCAAAACGCTACAAACGTATAGTTGCTAACGATAATAGCTTCAAAGGAGCAATAGCTGCCTAATAACAGCTTTCTCCCGATCACTCTGTCTTGTCTATTGGGTGGAAATTGATCGTTACCGAAAATAGAATCGCCACATCGGTCTTCCTGGAACCGGTGGGTTAAATCCACAGGATCGCGCAGTGTCACCCTGACCGTTGGGTCGTTCTGCGTTAACTTAATAACGGAAGCTAAGCATGTAGAGCCGAAGGCGTAGAGCTGGCGGACGCGGGTTCAAGTCCCGCCGCCTCCACCAATCAAATGCAGATAAAATAATAGGTTACGAAAGTACGATAGTTCGAGGCTAGCATTAATTTGCCCGCATTCTGACCCAAAATGACAGCATTTTTGACAGCCTTTTGAAATGAGGTTTTCAGGAATGCTGTTTTTTGTTTGGGGAGGAATTCTCCCCCATTTCAGCTCTGTTCTTCCGGCACACATCTGTCCGTAACCTGACCTCTGATTAACCGGGTATCCGGTAGCAATATTTCACACTAGTACTTCTTTTTTTCCACTTGAAAGGTCATTATCCGATCTATCCTGATACCTCCAAATCAACAAATATTGGAGATTACCGTGGCAATCAAATATCACGTCCGTCTGACCGAGGAAGAAAGAATGAAGAATCAGACTCGACAGCCTTGTTAAGCAAGAGAAACCTCGTGTAGCTCGGTATAAAAAACGTAACGCACAAATTCTGCTGGCAATTGATGAAAATAAAAATCCA
>NZ_JAHHPM010000300.1 GCF_024606345.1 Endozoicomonas sp. YOMI1 | reverse complement strand
GCCCGTCTAGGCGACCCCGTAGCGAGGATTGCGAGAAATTGAGGATAAAAATTTCATGGGGGACGGCGGTGGGGTCACAAGTCGGCTTTTATGCCCTGTGGGTGCGCATGCGAACCGACCTGCTTCGGGGAGCTTTCCTCAGGGTTTCGCGACAGCCTCGCTCTGCGTGGGAACGAGGCGCAGGCGTTTTCTACGGCGTTGTTTTCATTGGCTTGAGCGCTGCAGTCTTCTTTTCTTCTGGTTTAACGGCGGTAACTGCGTTAATGTGCATCCCTTTTAATACGTTCAACGCCTGATTTAACTGATAATCCTGGGCCAGCAACTCAGCTATCTCTTTCTCTGCCTTACTGGCTCCGGCTTTCTTACTGTTGGATACATCATCTTTATTACCATTGCTGAGATGTCGCTGTAAATCAGCTTCCTTATACTGCTGAGGAGCATCAATCGGGGTTACCCTGGCACGCCGGACCACTATATCCGGTTTAATCCCTTCGGCCTGGATGGATCGACCATTGGGCGTATAATACAAGGCAGTGGTCAGTTTTAATCCCTTGGCTGAATCAACACTCAACGGTAATACGGTTTGCACCGACCCCTTGCCAAAAGACTCGGTTCCCATCAGCACAGCACGCCTATGGTCCTGCAGGGCACCGGCAACAATTTCGGAAGCAGAGGCAGAACCGCCATTGATTAACACCACCAATGGGACTCCCTCTGACGGGTCATCAACAGATGCGCTAAACCTCAACTCAGAGTTTGGAATACGCCCTTCGGTATAAACAATCAACCCTTCGCTGATAAAGGCATCAGTAACGCCAACCGCAGCCTGCAACACCCCACCCGGATTGTTGCGCAGGTCAAGAACCAACCCGTTAAGCTTACCGTCTTTTTGTGCTTTCTTGAGTTCTTTTAAGGTATCCACCAGCTCATGGCCGGTATCCGCCTGAAACTGACTGACACGAATATAGCCATAACCCGGCTCAAGATGCTTGGCCTTGACACTCTGGACTCTGATAACCGCACGCTCCAGGGCAATCTCAAGCGGCTTTTCCACACCCTCACGGACAATCGTCAGCTTGATAGGGGTGCCTGCTTTACCACGCATCTTATCAACCGACTCTCCCAGGCTCATTCCCTTAACCGACACATCATCCAGCTTGATAATCAAATCCCCTGCCTGAATGCCGGCTTTGGAGGCTGGTGTATCGTCAATGGGGCTCACCACCTTGATAAAGCCATCTTCCATGCCCACTTCAATACCCAGACCACCAAACTCTCCGGAAGTATTTTCTTCCAGCTCCTTGAAGTCATCAGGTTTCAGATAAGCAGAATGAGGATCAAGCCCGCTGAGCATTCCCTGAATGGCATTTTCCAGCAACGTCCTGTCATCGACTTCCTCAACATAGGCTTTTTTAATGCGTTCCATGACTTCGGTAAATGCCCGAAGTTCATCAAGAGGCAGCTTTCCTTTCGGCTGCTCGCCATGCCCGGTGTCATGAGCTACTGGAAATTGGCTGTTAATTTCAGCGGCAGGCGCCTTTGGGGTCTGTTCTTCCTGAACAGCCGTATCAGCCCAGCCAGTGAATGCCAGTCCGGTAGCCAGCACCAGGGCCGATGCCTTGATAAGCCGGTTAAGGTTAAAAATCAAATTCATGAATGCTCCCGGGCATTATTTTAATTCAGTGAAGTATAGAAATTACTTATCGGTATCACCGTTTGAAACTACACTGATGTCGGGATGCTCTCAGATAGTGGTACATGGTTTCAATGTACTGGACTCCCTTCCTCACTTCCGGCCAAGCCATAAAGATGGGTTCTGGGGTTTGCCCTTCAGTCGCACCTCAAAATAAACCCCCTCGGTCTGCTGCCCACCACTCTGACCACTCAATGCCAGTGGCTCACCCGCCAGCACGGTATCACCTTCCTGCCTGAGAATAGCGTCATTGTGAGCGTACAGCGTCAGGAAATTATCGCCATGGTCAACAATCGCCAAAAGGCCATAACTGCTCAGCCAATCGGCAAAGATAACCTGGCCATCATGCACGGCATTAACCGTCGTTCCCGAGGTTGCGGCAATGAACATGCCCTGCCAGCGCATGCGTGTTTCCGGATTCTGATCGTTGAACTTAAACAACACACGTCCTTTCACCGGCCATAACAGCGTGCCTTTACGACTGTTGAAAGACTGGCTGTTGCCGAGCTGCCGACTGATAATACTGGCCAGCACCTTATCCAGTTTCTCCCGCTCCTGTTCCAGCTGTTTAAGCGCCTTTCCTCCCTTTCGATAACGACTTGCCAACTCACTCAACCGCTGTTTACGTTCAGACTGCTGTTTGACCAGAGACTGCTTTTTCCGGTCAATCACCGCTTTTTCCTGATTCAGTCGGGTAATGAGGGTTTGCCGGTCATGTTCCACAGATTTCAGTTCCGCAAGGGTTTTCTCATACTCCCGGATGGACTGAAGTTGTGCCTTTTGAAAGTAATCAAGATAAACCAGTTGTCGGGAAACACTGTCCGGATCTTCCTGGTTCAGCAATAGCTTGATGCGGCTATCTCCCAGACTCGTATAAAGCGATTGCAGACTCCGGGCAACCTGAACCTTCTGCTGTTCACTCTTTGCCGTCAGTAGCTGCTGACGGCTCTGGAGCTTTTTTATTTCGCCCTGCCCCTCCTTAAGGCGAGCTTCCAGAGTAATGATATCCGTGTTCAGTTGTTGAATGGCCCTGTCGTTCTTCTGAACCTGTTTCTGGGCAGAAGTTCGTGCCTCATTGAGGGATTCCAACAGCTCTTTCGCATGCTGGATATCACTTTCAATGGCTTTGATTTCTGCCTCGGTTGCCACCTGCTCATTACTGATACCCAACTGGGGAATGATTGAGCAGGCAGCAAACAACAGTGCTGTGAACATTCTTTTATATTTGCCCGGGAGCAGCGAATTGAAAAGCGTCATGGGAGGAGTCTTTGGCTATTGGCTAGAACCCTATCAGTATGCCTGCAATTAAAGATCAGATATAGATAAGGATAAGATGACACTCAATTCAATGAATGTCATAGGCAGTTGCTGTTCAGGGATTGGCCTCCCAGTGCAGCCAAGCTCTGATATATATACTCAGGCGACTCTTTCCCACGGTCCCCGTGGGAATTCATGCCGAACCTCTCTGCAAATGTTGAACCTCCATAAACTCTCATGATTCCGGGCAGAAACAGGTTGTTCCACATCCTGCAAGCCCCGGCATGCATTCCCACGCAGAGCATGGGAACGAGGGAGGGGTGCGCTGTATGGATATTAACGCTTTTCTACACTAGTACTTCGTTTTTCTCCACTTGAAAGGTTATTATCCGGTCTATCCTGATACCTCCAAATCAACCAATCCTGGAGATTATCGTGGCAATCAAATATCACGTCCGTCTGACCGAGGAAGAAAGAATCATACTCGACAACCTTGTTAAGCAAGAGAAACCTCGTGTAGCTCAGTATAAAAAACGTAACGCACAAATTCTGCTGGCAATTGATGAAAATAAAAATCCA
>NZ_JAHHPM010000299.1 GCF_024606345.1 Endozoicomonas sp. YOMI1 | reverse complement strand
AACCAAGTTTGTGGCAAATTCGTCTAGGCGACCCCGTCTAGGCGACCCCGTCTAGAATTGGTATTACTCAATTTCAGAGTGATTTTGCTGTCAGCTGCCAGCCGTCCGGACGCTGGATTCACCCGGTTCAGACGGCTCGGCAGGCAGGCTTCAGGGCGTTTCCTGAAGGTATTGGCTTGGGTCAATGTAGAGACCAAGGGAGCGCTTATCAATGCGCTTTTCCTTATTCTCAGTCTTGCCGACTTCTTGGTATCTGAAGACGATAGTATCACCAATGTTGACATCCAGTTGCTTATCTGCCGACAGATATTTGTAATCATCACCAGCAACCGTCAGGGTATGGATATAGTAATCCGGCATCCCCAGCCAGTCGCTGTGAGGGCCATCGGTGCTGACAGCTTCAAGTAAACCACGACCTTCCAGTTTTGGCTGGCGTTTTTGAAAACTTCTTTGCATGGGGCTGTTATCTCTAGAGATTTTTGAATAGTGGTTAGTTGAAAGGATCGGGGCGGGAGCGACGTTTATGTCTCTGGCGCCAGTTGATGACAACATTCCAGCGCCAAGCCGCTCGAATCAGCAGGTAACTGATAAAGCCGAGCACAACGCCTGATACCAGCGATCCCAGATAAAGGGGCTTCCAGACACGGGCAAGTCCGGCACCCAGACCTTGTAACGTGAGTTCAAAGGAAGCTTCATTTACCGGTGTCTGAAGGATAAAACAGCCGATTTTGTATGTAAAATAGAATATGGCAGGCATGGTCAATGGGTTGGTAATCCAGACCAGTGCGACAGATAGAGGAAGATTGCACCGGAAAACAATGGCCAGACATGCCGCCAGAACCATTTGGAAAGGCATGGGAATAAACGCAACAAATATGCCGACAAAAAATGCGGCAGCAGCGGAGCGGCGATTCAGTTGCCACAGGTTTGCATTATATAATGCAGAACCCAGAAACCGCAGGTGGCGATTTTCCTTGATGGTTTTTGGTTCCGGCAAATACCTTTTAATCAGTTTTTTCGCCATATCCTTCCACTATTTTACCGCTATCATGACATCAACTCATTATGCTCTGAGCTATGACTTTAGTTCATGGTTTGCAGAGGTTGCCAGTTTTCCAGTATGAAAGTCTTGCCAGTTGCCTTCCCCCAATTCGGGATTGGCTTTTCCAGACTGAAATTCATCTATGCTTGCTGCTTTTCATCGGCCATGACATGCCACTTTTCAAATAAAGAATGGTTGATTATGCCACGGCAAAATGACTGTCATCCAAGGTAGGGCAAAACAGCGCCTTGAGTGAGGTAAAGCCGTGGATTATGCACTGAAATGGTAGGCAAGACTTCGTGGATAACACTCATACAATCATAAAACCGGCAAAGGGATTGTTTATATTCGTACTTTCCAGCGGTTTTGTTTCATTGACGTTTGACTTGTCAGTCTTGATGTCGATCAGTCTGCCGCTTTTCATTCTGTTTTTCTGGGTTTTATCGTCAGCCAGAGTTTCCCGGGCACGCTGGTGGCTGCTCCCTCTGCTGGCGGGTACTCTCGTCAGCTCATGGTATGCAACACATTACGCTGTCACCTGTCTTGATAGCTATGGACAAGGGCGGGATATCAATATCGAAGGAAAGATTGCCAGTCTGCCGGTGATAAACGGCATGGCAGCGCGCTTTGATTTTCAGGTCAGTCAGTCCGGTCTATACCCCAAAAAGGTCAGGCTCAGCTGGTATGAACCGCCGGATTTGCAGACTGGAGAGACCTGGCAGTTAACGGTGAGGTTGCGGCAACCTCATGGTTTTTCAAGTCCGGGCGCTTTCGATTATGAGGCCTGGGCGTTGCGTCAGGGGATACAGGCCACGGGGTATGTGAAGTCCGGATCACTACTCGATAATAATGTTACCGGGATATACCGGCTTCATCAGGTAAGGGCGCTTTTAAGGCAGTGGTTGTACTCGACGGTATCTGATGACAACAAAGGGATCTTCTCGGCACTGCTGCTGGGTGATAAAACAGCCATCAACACTCAGCAATGGCAGGTGTTTAATGAGACGGGAACCACCCATTTGATGGTGATTTCCGGCCTGCATATCGGTCTTATGGCCTGGTTGGGCTTTTCGCTTGCAACCATTGTTGGGCGGTTGGGGGGAATTCCACTTCGGAGAGTACCTTTACCGGTGGTCAAGGCGCTGACAGGTATGCTGTTTGCGTTGTTTTATGCCCTGTTGGCCGGGTTCAGTGTGCCGGTGCAACGAGCCCTGGTGATGACATTCGCCGCATTACTGGCACCCTTGCTGGGGATAAGAGCCTCTCCCTCAACGCTTTGGTTGCTGGCTTTAGCAACCGTACTTGCAATTGATCCCCTGGCCATAACCAGCAATGGATTCTGGTATTCCTTTATTGCCGCAGGCGCACTGCTGTTCGGTATGGTTGGTCGAAGGGAAAGGGCTGGCTGGCCGGTAACCGTGTTTAAGCCGCAATGGCTGGTGTTTGCCCTGTTGACGCCTTTGCTGCTGTTTAATGGTCAGCCGGTATCACCACTGTCTCCCTTGGTGAATCTTCTGGCTATCCCATTGATAGGCATTGCCGTCGTTCCCTTATTGCTGTTCAGTGCAATTTTGCAGTTTTTGTTGCCTGAGGCTGCCGGTTTCATTATTGCCGGGCTTGACTATCTGGTGACAGGGTTTCAATTTGGGCTGCAGTGGGTGTCCGGTTTGATGGTGCTTATTCCGCCACAGCAGACCCTATCCTGGCATACCCTGATACTCGCTGTTGTCGGTATGTTGCTGCTCATTGCCCCGGCAACTCTGCGTTTGCGCTGGCTTGCTCCGGTGATGCTGATGCCCTCGTTGTTCGCAAAATCAATTGCGATACCGCCAGGTCAGGCTGAGGTCAGGGTTCTGGATGTAGGGCAGGGGTTGTCTGTGTTCATCAGAACACATCAGCACCTTATGGTTTACGACACCGGTGACCGTTTCTCGGAAAGATTGTCAGCGGCAGAGAGCGTGATTCTTCCGGCGCTGTCTAAATGTGGCGTGACCCAAATCGATCGCATTATGATTTCTCATGGCGATCAGGATCATTCGGGCGGTTTGCCATCGCTGCTGGCCAGATACCCGAATGTGCCGGTTATCAGTGGTACTAGTCTGCCTGACGTTAAGCAAGACTGGGTGAAATGCCAACCCGGAGATCATTGGGAGTGGGATGGGGTTTATTTTCAGGTGCTGGCCGGCGGTGATTATCGGCGCAGTAATGATGCGTCCTGTGTCCTGAAAGTGACAGCAGGATCAGATAGTCTTCTACTGCCAGGGGATATTAGCGAACGGGTTGAGAAACGCTTGATAGAGCAGGGCGCTGAGCTTAAATCCAGTGTGCTGGTGGCTGCTCACCATGGTAGCCGGTTTTCAACTAGTGCTGACTTTCTCTGTGCTGTTCAGCCCGGGGCGGTCATTTTTTCGTCCGGCTTTGCCAATCGCTTCGGTCATCCGACCGCTGAAACATTAGCTCGTGCGCAAAAAACGGGGGCAGAAATCTTTAATACCGCTGCAGATGGCTCATTGTCTTTTACGCTTGGTAGCGGTGATATCATGGTTTCAGCCTACCGCAAAACACACGCCCGCTACTGGTGGCGCTAACCCATTCTCAAAGCGATCAGTTACTGCTTAAATGGTACGAATCTCTGTGATACAGTCATACTGGTTACCTTGGGAACTGATATGCCTGACATTAACCGGGCCAGATATCATGAATTAGTCATTATAAGGGAAGATTATTGTGTTCGAACTGGTGAAATCCGGTGGTTGGCTGATGGTGCCTATCCTGTTGTCTTCAGTTATTGCCATGGCAATCATCTTCGAGCGGCTCTGGACGTTGAGACCCTCACGCATTGCACCGAAAAATACCCTTTCTCAAGTATGGAAGTGGATCAAGAGTAATGGGCTGGATAATCGAAAGCTTGACCAGCTGAAAGCCGGATCGCCACTGGGAGAGATTCTGGCGGCAGGTCTGACCAATGCCCGCAGTGGCCGGGAAATCATGAAGGAGAGTATTGAAGAACAGGCTGGCAAGGTGATCCATGACCTTGAACGTTATCTCAATACCCTGGGGACCATCGCTGCGATTGCTCCGCTGCTGGGCTTGTTGGGAACCGTGATCGGTATGATTGATGTCTTTACTGTGCTGATGGTTGAAGGCACCGGTAATGCCGGTGTTCTTGCTGGCGGGATTTCCAAAGCACTGATTACCACGGCAGCTGGCCTTACCGTGGCTATCCCGGCCCTGATCTTCCACCGTTATTTCACCCGCCGCATTGATGAGCTGGTGGTTGCCATGGAGCAGGATGCGATCAAGCTGGTTGAAGTGTTGCAGGGTGACCGCAAGGGCTCACCATCTGCTTTGGGCAGTGAGGCCAGGAAAAAATGAATTTCCGACGACAGATAAATCACGAAGAGGTGTCCATCAACCTGACGCCTCTGATTGATGTGGTATTCCTGCTGCTGATTTTCTTTATGGTCTCGACCACCTTCACTAAGGAAACTCATCTGGCCATTGACTTACCGGAATCCTCCGGAGAAGTGTTGCAGCAGCAGCCGAAACAGATTGAGATCACCATCAGCAAGTCTGGAGACTTTGCCGTTGACGGTCAGGGACTGGTCAATGGTCAGCTGGATACGCTCAAGCGGGCACTGGGTAAAGTAAGCCAGGGGGACAGCAAGGTACCCCTGATTATTACGGCTGATGCCAATACACCCTATCAGGCGGTTGTGACGGCAATGGATGCTGCAGGGCAGCTGGGTTTTACCAACCTGAGCATGACCACGCGAAAAGATACTGAGTCTGATCAGTGAAGCTCTGGCAGCGTTTCAGTCAGTCTGTCACAGACTCCTGGTATTGTCCTTCCGGTGGCTGGACTTGCTGTCTCAAGCCACTCAGTTGGTTATTTTCCTTTCTGGCTGCGAGAAGAAAACAGCGTTTGCTGCAGACATCCCGGTGGTCACCGCCTGTGCCGGTCATTGTTGTGGGTAATATCTCGGTGGGGGGAACCGGTAAAACCCCTTTGGTTGCGGCCCTTGTAGGGGAATTTCAGAAAAGGGGTTATCGGCCGGGGATTATCAGTCGTGGGTTTGGTGCGAAAACTGAAGGCATGCCCCTATCGGTCAGGCCGGATTCAGACCCTGCGAACGTAGGGGATGAGCCGGTTATGCTGGCCCGACAGTTGCCTGTCCCTTTGATTGTCGACGTTGACCGTGTAAAGGCGGCCCGGTATCTCTGTGATCAGACAGACTGCAATCTCATCATCGCAGATGATGGATTACAGCACTATAATCTGCAACGGCATATTGAGGTATTGGTTCTGGATGGTGACCGGTTACTTGGCAACCAACTGTGTCTGCCCGCAGGCCCGCTTCGGGAACCACCGGAAAGAATGAGCCAGGTGGATATGATTCTGGTCAACACCAACAATGCTTCTGTGTCAGCGAAGGCTGAGGAAGTAGAAAGTTTGCTCGGGCTGACGACGCTGGAGCGGGAAAAACTGTACTATTTTTCCCTTGAACCTTCGGCGCTGGTCAGCATGACGGGTATTTCGCAACAAATTCCCGATAAAACCAGGGTTCATGGTGTTGCAGGAATTGGTAATCCGGAGCGTTTTTTTAATACACTGCGCTCCCTTGGATACGATGTTATTGGTCATCCTTATCCTGATCACCACTCATTTGTACCGGAAGATATCTGTTTTAACGACGATCTTCCGGTGATTATGACGGCCAAGGATGCCGTTAAATGCAGTGGTTTTGCCGATCACAGACAATGGTATCTGCCGGTGACGACCCGTGTATCGGACTCATGTATTGAGCAGCTGGTGGCAATGATTGAAGCTCGTAAGCCGGTATTTTCTGGCTTATCGCTGAGGAAAGCTGAGGAAAAATGATGGATAAGACGCTGTTTGAAATTCTGGCCTGCCCACTGTGTAAAGGGGAAGTGCGGCCAAATAAAGAGCGTCAGGAACTGGTTTGCAGACCCTGCGGTCTTGCTTATCCCGTTCGTGACGGTATTCCTGTCATGCTCGAAGGAGAAGCGCGTATATTGACCGTTGATGAACGTTTGGATGAGGCGTCCTGATGGCACAAGGCTTTTTATCGGCTGAGGGCTCTTTTTCGGCTGAAGGCTCTTTATCTGCTGAGGGCTCAGACTTCACCGTCGTTATACCTGCCCGTTTTGCTTCCAGCCGTTTGCCGGGCAAACCACTGGCTGATATTGCAGGCAAGCCTATGGTTCAGCATGTTTATGAGCGAGCGCTGGCCAGTGCAGCCGGGAGGGTCATTATTGCTACGGATGATGAGCGAATTCTGAAAGTG
This sequence comes from Endozoicomonas sp. YOMI1, assembly GCF_024606345.1. Lineage (GTDB taxonomy): Bacteria > Pseudomonadota > Gammaproteobacteria > Pseudomonadales > Endozoicomonadaceae > Endozoicomonas. The sequence continues at coordinate 22,863 of NZ_JAHHPM010000299.1, read as the reverse complement.
GCTGAAGGTTTTGGGGCAGAGGTATGCATGACGCTGCCGGGTCATCCTTCTGGCACTGACCGGTTGCAGGAAGTGGCCAGAATCTATGGTCTGAAGAATGATGAAATTATCGTTAATGTTCAGGGCGATGAACCTCTGATCCCCCCATCTGTAATCAATCAAGTGGCCAGAAATCTGCAGCTGTCGTCTCAGGCAGGGGCTGCTACGTTATCCAGCCCGTTGATCCAGGTGGCGCAGATTTTCGATCCCGGTATTGTCAAAGTGGTTGCTGATGCCCGGGGGTATGCGCTTTATTTCAGTCGTGCACCCATTCCCTGGGCGCGGGACGATTTTGCCACGGAAGAAAAGAAAGTGTCGGCTGATGCCTGCTTTCAGCGCCATATAGGCATTTATGCCTATCGGGTTGAGCTTCTGAATCATTATGTGACCTGGGGTGTCAGCCCGATTGAGAGCATGGAGTCTCTTGAGCAGCTTCGACTGATGTGGCATGGCTATCGGATTCATGTGGCTGAAGCGGTTGAAACGCCGCCCCATGGCGTCGATACGGAACATGATCTGCTGGCAGTTCGTGCATTGCTTGAAAGAGGGCAGGAACTGGACAGCCTTGAGCCCAATGAAAAAACGGTCAGAGCATATACATAATGATAAAAGTACTGTTCGTCTGTCTGGGAAATATCTGTCGGTCACCCACTGCCCATGGTGTGTTTGCACATCAAGTGGCAGAAGCAGGCTTGTCAGACTGTATCAGAATTGATTCAGCGGGTACCAGTGGCTGGCATGATGGGGGACTGCCAGACAGTCGTTCAATGCAGCAGGCCGCAGATCATGGTTATGATCTTTCATTCATTCGCTCCCGCAAGGTAACCTCTGCTGATTTTGTTGAGCAGGATTATATCCTGGCTATGGATAGAGAGAATCTGAAGAACCTGCAAAAGATCTGTCCGCAGGAATATGCCCACAAGCTGCGGCTGTTTCTTGATTTTGCTGACCTGCCAGTCTCTGAAGTGCCGGACCCTTACTATGGTGGTAACGAAGGTTTTGAGCGGGTACTTTATCTTATTGAGCTGGGTGGGGTTGCGCTGCTGGATCATTTGCAGAAAACCCTTAAATAGCATCTCCGTTGTGTCTATCAGCCTGAGCGGGTTGATATCTCCAATTTCTATTGAATCAACTATTAATGAAGTTCCCAGTTAAGATTTACGACAACTATTCCCTGGTGGAGAAAAATACCCTGGGTTTGCCGTCTACTGCCAGATACTACGCTGAGGTAAATTCAATGCCTGAACTGCAGTCGGCACTGGCTTTTGCCAGGGAAAAGCTGCTGCCCGTTATTCCCCTGGGCGGTGGCAGTAATGTAGTGCTTGGCGATTTTCTTGATGCCCTGGTTGTGCACGTTAATCTCAAGGGGAAAACGGTGTTGAGTCGTGATCAGGATTCTGTCCGGGTCAGGGCTGAGGCGGGGGAGAACTGGCATGAGTTTGTCTTGTGGTCTCTGGATAATCAGGCCTATGGGCTGGAGAACCTTTCCTTAATACCGGGTAACGTTGGCGCTGCACCTATTCAGAATATTGGTGCCTATGGTGTTGAGTTGACGGATTCTTTCGTTTCGCTGGAGGCGATGAGTCTTGAATCCGGGCTTGTGGAATATTTTGACCGGCAGAGTTGCGGCTTTGGTTATCGTGATTCGGTATTCAAAAGAGAAAAGCGTGATCAGTATATTATTGTCTCTGTGACTCTGGATCTTGATGCAATATTAAAACCCAATCTGGGCTATGGCCAGTTAGGTGATCTGCTTGTTAAACGTCTGGGTGATCAGGCACCATCCGCAGTTGATATCAGTCGGGCTGTTTGTGATATTCGCCGGGAAAAGTTGCCGGATCCATCTGAGGTGGGTAATGCTGGCAGCTTTTTCAAAAACCCGGAGGTATCACCGTCAGAGATGGATCGCCTGAAGCAGGCTTATCCGAATATTATCGCTTATCCCCTTGGACAGAACTGGAAGCTGGCCGCTGGTTGGTTAATAGATCAGGCCGGGTTGAAAGGTGAGCGAGAGGGGTGTGTGGGGACTTACCAGAAACAGGCTCTCGTGCTGGTTAATCACGGTGGGGCAACTGGCCGGGATGTGCTGTCTTTTTCCAGGCAGGTTCTGCAGAAAGTAAAAGACAAGTTTGGTGTTCAGCTGGAAAGAGAGCCGCGGCTCTATATGGATGATGTTGACAAAACACTCCAGTGACTCTGAGGATAAAAATTTCGTTTTGTCAGATGGCTAGTGATTCTAGGTTCACTGGCTTTACTGGTAATAAACCAGGATCCCATGAATTGTCCTGGACTCCTGGCGGAATAACGTGCCTTATGGATTAGCGCACAGTAATAGTGCCAATCGTTGCTTCGTCGGTAGGGGCCTGATCGACGTTCCACCATTCTGCAACAGCTTCGTGGTGCGTGTAAGCCTGAGCGTAGCGGAAGCGAACCTGATAAGTGCCCGGTTCCTTGGGCGCAACAATGCAAAAGTCTACATCTTGCTCGGTGATATCAATGTACTGACCACCGAAGAAAAGGGACAGATGGTCAAAATATCGATTACCAATTACCAGACCATTGGCAATTGATGTTTGAGCACCTATGCCGTCAAGGCCAACAATAATCTGGACAATGCTGCCTTCTTCCCGCGGCCAGAGCCATTTGTAATGGGCATGGATGGCGATGGTTTCACCGGGTTTAACGTCGGCTTCAATGCCTTGTCCGTGGATATCTACGTTGCTGAAAGCGATGCCTGAATACTCAACGTCTGAAAATGCAGAGCTGCTTAGAATGCAAAGTAAACTGGCCATTATCCATTGCTTGAATATGTTGTTTTTCATAAGGTACCCTATATTTTGGTTGTTTTAGTTACATGGTTTGCTACCTACTTTTGATTTCTAAAATTGATAAAAGTTCCGCCGGTGGCTGGTTGCGGGTCTTTTAATTTGCGTGGGAACGAGTCCGGCAGTACTTTGATTGTCCATCGCTATGGCGTACAGTGCGGTTTATTACTGGTGTTTCTTCAAACGTTTCTCCTGATTCAAGGTGTCCGCCGGGGATCGACCAGGAGGGGGCGCGTGGCTTCCCTTACGCTTGCCAACCAGTATTTTGCCATCATCCCTGACAATAATGACTCCAATGCCGACTCTTGGGTGGCTCATCACCGTTAGCTCCATAAATGGTAAGTTGGTATCAATGGCTATTCTTGCCGCTGCTTTAAGGTCAGTTTTTCAAGGCAAAAAAAAACGGGGTGGAAACCACCCCGTTCAGACCTGTATCAACCCGTATTACAGGTTGCTTTCTTCAGTGCGCACCTGTGTTGTTTCCTGAGTATCACCTTCTGGCTCAACAGGTAGTTCGATTTGCTGAGTCTGGCGTTTCGCCCTGGGGTCATTATGAGCACGGCTGCGACGACGACGAGGCTTTTCAGCGGCTTCATCAGCGGTAGCTGCTTCTGCTTCGCTTACTTTAACCTCTGCTGTCTGATCATGCTCCGCTGCTTGTGGTGCTTCTACAGCTTTGTTCTGAGGCACTACAGCAGTTTGTGGAGCCGGGACAGGCTCAACAGTGTTTTCCAGGTTGCTTTCATGAGCGACTGATTTGTCTTCATCAGACTGATTTAATGCCTGCTTCAGCATCTCTTCAGCCTCATTAGCGGTCATGGTCGTCTTGGGCTCGGCAACCTCTGCTTCCGCTTCAGGTACAGCTGGTTTCTCGAAAGCGGATGGCATGGCTGCAAACGCAGGCTTGTCGAGATTATGGGAAGCGGCAACCGCTTTTGCCATTTCAGTCATCTGAGGGCGAGGGGTTAACTTTTCCCGCTCAATGGCTGTTGCTTCTTCAGCGGCACTGGCAACGGGCAGGTCGGCCTGGCTTTCTTGAGTGGTGGTCTCGACAGAGACTTGTTCCACTTTTTCCGGTTGTGCTTCTGAAGCGCCAGCCGTTGAAACCTTAAGTTCACCTGCTGGCTCTTTATCGACAGAAGGCTTTTGATTAGCTGTTGGGCCACTCTCTGCAGATATTTCAGGTTCCCTGACCTGAGGCGCATACTGCTGAGCTTCCCTGAGGCGACGAGGGTCATTCTTCACTCTTCTTGAGCGACGAGGTCTCACTTCTTCCGGTGCTTCAGTAGTGTAGGCAGCGGCTTGCTCTTCGACAGAAGCTTTGCTGGTTTCCTCTACCTTGTCAATTGGCGTAGTCGGAGCAGCGGGAGCTTCTGAGGCAGCCGGTTTGCTGTTTTCAAGTTCAGGCTTCTCAATGCTGGCAAACGACTCTTTTTTGTCAGCACGCTTTTCCTGTGGGATGCTTTCCTGTGCGGCAGCTTCAGGAATAGCTGGTGCGTTTACCGACCCTTTAGCGCTTTCAGACAGCAGAGGCTGCAATTGCGGTTCGTTCTGTTGCTGACGCTGAGACTGGCGGTTGCTGCGACGGCGAGGCGCAGAACTCGGGCGGCGTCGGCGATCACTGGAGCCTTGTTCTGGCTCCTGGTCCTGGCGGCGTTCCTGCCTGGGTTCCCGTTGTTCCGCTACTTCCTGCTTGTCACGCTGGCGTCTTTCCTGCCTCTCGAAGCGATTTTCCTGGTTTCCGGAACGGTTGTCTGAGCGATCCTGCTGACTCTTTTTGCGCTCTTTCTGAGGACGGTTGCTGTCCTGCCTGTCGCGGCGCTGGGAATCAGTTCGGGTCTTTTTCCTGTTTTGGCCCGCTTGATTATCACGACGCACCGGTTGACGTTGCTGGATTGGTTTGTCCTGGCCAGCAGATTTGTCATCATCATTTTCAGAGTTGAAGAGGCTGCCGATGGACTTCAGCAGACTGCCAATAAACCCGGGCTTTGAATCAGACGCTCTGATGGCTGGTGCAGGCTGTGCCGGGGCAATATTGCGAACGGCGGCTTTTTGTCTGGGCTGGGGCTTGGTTGCTGTGGTCAGTTCTTCCGGGCTGAAGTCTTCGCCTTCAAGGATAATCTCGTAGCTGCTCTCACGATCCTGAAGATTGTCGTCACGGAGGCGTTGGACATCGTAATGTGGGGTTTCCAGATTGGCATTCGGAATGACGATGATGCGGGCATCATGGCGCTTCTCAATCTTGGCGATCATCTTGCGTTTTTCATTCAGCAGGAATGCTGCCACTGGTACGGGAACCTGTGCGCGAATTTCGGACGTCTTGTCCTTCATGGCCTCTTCTTCCATCAGGCGCAGAATGGATAGAGCCAGAGACTCAATGTCCCGAATCGTGCCCTGGCCTGAGCAGCGAGGGCAGACCACGCCACTGGTTTCACCCAGTGATGGACGCAGACGCTGACGGGACATTTCCAGCAGGCCAAAGCGGGAGATACGGCTGGTTTGAACGCGGGCACGATCAACCGAGAGCGCCTGACGAATGCGGTTCTCAACTTCCCGCTGATTCCGGTTGCTGCCCATATCGATGAAGTCGATAACAATCAGGCCGCCAATATCACGCAGGCGCAGCTGGCGGGCAATCTCATCCGCCGCTTCAAGGTTGGTGTTGAAGGCGGTTTCTTCGATATCGCCTCCACGGGTTGCACGGGCAGAGTTGATATCAATGGATACCAGGGCTTCCGTTGGGTCAATAACAATGGAGCCGCCAGATGGCAGTTTGACTTCACGCTGGAAGGCGGTCTCGATCTGACTTTCGATCTGGAAGCGGTTGAACAGGGGGACGCTGTCTTTGTACAGTTTGATCTTGTTCTGGTACTGGGGCATGACCTGTTTAACAAAATCCAGGGCTTCTTGATAAACCGGGGTTTTGTCAATCAGTACTTCACCAACATCCTGGCGCAGGTAGTCGCGGATAGCGCGGATAATGACATTGCTTTCCTGGTAAATCAGGAATGGCGCGGAATTTTTGTCGGCAGCGTCTTTGATGGAGTTCCAGAGCTGCAGGAGGTAGTCCAAATCCCACTGAAGGTCTTCTGTTGAACGACCAAGGCCGGCTGTGCGAACGATGACGCCCATCTCGGCAGGGATGTCCAGTTTGCTCATGGCCTCGCGAAGCTCGGCACGCTCATCCCCTTCGATACGGCGTGAGATGCCACCGGCCCGTGGATTATTTGGCATCAGCACAAGATAGCGGCCAGCCAGGCTAACCAGTGTGGTCAGAGCGGCACCTTTGTTGCCGCGCTCTTCCTTATCAACCTGAACAATGACTTCGGTGCCTTCCTTGATGACATCCTTGATGTTGGGACGACCACCAGTATGGCCTACGAAGTATTCCCGGGAGATCTCTTTTAAGGGCAGGAAGCCGTGTCGTTCTGCGCCAAAGTCGACAAAAGCGGCTTCCAGGCTGGGCTCAACACGGGTGATTTTTGCTTTGTAGATGTTGGCTTTCTTCTGCTCGCGAGCTCCGGATTCGATATCCAGATCGAACAGGCGCTGCCCATCGACGAGTGCAACCCTCAGCTCTTCTTGCTGGGTTGCATTGATCAACATTCTCTTCATAGAGTACCAAAATGCTAATGGCTACCCTGATCAGTTGTTGGTGGCGAAAAGTTGTTCGTGACATTCGGTTAATCCAGCGCATTCATTGGTTTGACGGGCAATCCTTCGTCTTTCCGGAAGCGCCCGGCCTGCCACTTGACGTATTCGTGGTGGCTGGCAGTGCAACTGGTTTCCTTCAGCTTCTGTACAAACTCTTCGGTGCTACCCGAGTGTACACAGGCCAACAACCGTAGGAGAACGGTGTGGTCGGTGGTAACCAACTATCAGACTTACAGCCGGACTTATTCAAGGGTAAGGCTGTAACGATATAGCAATCTGCATCCGTATGTTGACCGGATGCATAGTGGGGAGATGCGTTGATCGGGCGCTTCTGGCTGGTTGTGGATACGTTTACAGGTATCACTGAGCCTTTCACTAGCATATGACCCGTCCGCTGTTCTTCATCCCTGGTATCGGGAGCGCAACCTCTGTTCTTGGGTGGCACTGTTTATCTATCACGGCTGTGGCCGTGGTCTTTAATCATTCAGCACCATGTCAGGAACTCATGCCCCTCAGGGAGGGATGCAACTGGTTCATCTGCCATGATGTCTGCCTGAGCGGCTATTCCTGAAGTTACTTGGCCCGGACTTGTTCATCGGGTAAACGTAACTCCAGTTTATTTTTCGGCCCGGTTAGCGGAATTTAAGTGATGCTATCCCTTTCGGGTCATGCTCAGACTTCGTAAATCGAACTGCCTCTTCGGATAGTTACAAGGCAGTGCCACAACTATATCAGTAATCTGTAAGTGCTTCAAATGACACAAAGCTGATAACATTAACCTGAACGGAAATGGCGGTAATTCCTGAAAGTCTTTTTATCTCAATCGGTTAGGGTAGAGCTTCTGGGGCTGCAACTTGGTATAAACAGATATGTGGTTAGACGATTGAAACAAGTGCGCAACGTTAATTTTATTACTATTGATGAAGATGCGGCTGGCCAGCGTGTTGATAATTTTCTGTTGCGGGTTCTAAAAGGAGTGCCCAGGACAAGGGTCTACCGTATCGTTCGCAAGGGCGAGGTGCGGGTTAATAAAAAGCGGGTAACCGCAGACTATCGCCTTGAATTGAACGATGTTGTTCGTATTCCTCCGGTCAGAGTGGCAGAAAGGGAGGCTCCCATAAGGCCCGCTGACAGCGTGATCGCTCAATTGGAAAAGGCGGTTCTGTATGAAGATGATCTGCTGCTGATTATCAACAAACCGTCCGGGCTTGCAGTACATGGCGGGAGCGGTCTGTCTTATGGAGTGATTGAAGCACTTCGCCAGCTACGGCCGGATAACCGCACGCTGGAACTGGTGCATCGCCTGGACCGGGACACCTCGGGTTGTCTGGTGATTGCCAAGCGGCGCAGCATGTTGCGTCATCTGCATAACCAGTTGCAGCAGAAAGAAAAAGTTGAAAAGCTGTATCATGCGCTGGTGGTAGGTAAGTGGCCAGCCAGAAAACAGCTGGTAAATGCGCCGCTGCTGAAGAACGTGCTGTTGTCAGGAGAGCGTATGGTCCGGGTGCATGTGGATGGCAAAAAATCCCGAACGGCTTTTCGAGTGCTTAATCGTTATCCAAATATGACACTGGTTGAGGCTTACCCCATCACAGGGCGGACCCATCAGATTCGGGTTCACTGTCTGCATGCGGGGCATCCCATTGCCGGGGATGAAAAATACGGTATGGATGCGGACAATCAGTCCCAGAAGCAGTTTGGTCTTAAAAGGCTATTCCTGCATGCGGCCAGTATCGAATTTGAGATGCTAGATGGTAAGCGATTGAAGGTTGAAGCGCCTTTGCCGGATGACCTGGCGGAAGTATTGTCAGCTTTGCAAGGGCTGGATGTCGGATCGAAGAATTGATAAATATGCACTGATCGTTTTTGAGTGACCATGTTTAAGGAGTAATTATGCAAGACAATTGGCGGGAGTCCTCCTCTGAGGCGCAGGATAGCCTGGACAGTAATCGGGCCTGGGATCTGGTGGATACCCTGGCCAAAGGCGCGCTGCTGGAGCAGCGCCGTTCCCGGCGGTGGAGTATATTTTTTAAGCTGCTGACCTTTGGCTGGTTGTTTTTCTCCGTTGCTGTCATTTACAACGCGACCAATATCAGTGATGTAGTGATCAGTGATGGCTCCAGTGAGCATACGGCGCTGGTGGAGATTGATGGCCAGATTGGTGGTGGTGATGTGAATGCAGATGTCGTGGTGTCGGGATTGCGTTCAGCCTTTGAGGATCCGGGCACTAAAGCCGTTATTCTGAGAATTAACAGTCCAGGTGGTAGCCCTGTCCAATCTGGCTATATCTATGATGAAATCCTCAGGCTGCGTGAGTTGCATAAGGATACGCCCCTTTACGCGGTCATTATGGATATTGGTGCGTCTGGCGGCTATTACATTGCCGCTGCCGCTGATGAAATTTACGCTGACAAGGCCAGTCTGGTGGGGTCTATCGGTGTTATTTCCTCAGGTTTTGGTTTTGTCGGGGCCATGGAGAAGCTGGGGGTTACCCGCAGAGCCTATACCTCCGGTGAAAATAAGGCATTCCTTGATCCTTTTCAGTCCGTGGACCGTGAAGCTGCTGTCCAATGGCAGGCGTCACTGGATACTATTCATCAGCAGTTTATTGATGCGGTTAAAACCGGCCGCGGTGATCGACTGGTTGACCGGTCTGACATCTTCTCAGGCATGGTCTGGTCCGGTGAACAGGCCAAAACACTGGGTCTGATTGATGGTCTGGGCAGTGCAGGTTATGTAGCCCGTGAAGTGGTGGGTGAAGAGGATATTGTTGATTACACCTTCCGCCTTTCACCGCTGGAAAAATTTGCCAGGGATTTTGGCGCTGGTGTCAGCGCCACGCTGGTGGAAGCCCTGGGTGATGGTTTTCAGTTAATGTGATTTGATCACCGGTTCTTCACTGCAAGACCCGGTGTATTTACCCTATCTGCCCAAAGGGTAAACCCCTTCATTCATCAGCATGGTGGTCAGTGTGATCAGTGGCAGACCAACCAGGCTGTCAGGATCATCGCCAGCCATTTTCTCGAACAGGGTTATGCCCAGTCCTTCGCATTTGAAGCTGCCGACGCAGTCCAGTGGGCTCTCCGCATCTATATAGGTGGCAATCTGTGTGCTGGACAGTGTTCGGAACCAGACTGTGTAGTCCACACAGGTCAGCTGATGCTCTGCTTTAGCCGTGTTCAGAAGGCAAAGTCCAGTGTGGAAAACTACCTGTCTGCCGCTGCAGTTGGAAAGCTGTTGAATGGCTTTTTCCAGGGTTCCGGGTTTGCCAAGAATTCTATTGTCCAGTGCGGCGGTCTGGTCGGAGGCAATAATCAGGGTGTCCGGATGCTGGTCTGCCAGTATCAGGGCTTTTTCCCGGGAAAGCCTTATTGCCAGCTCCCTGGCGTTCTCTCCTGCTTCAGGGGTTTCGTCAATGTCCGGTGAGGCCTGGCTGAACTTCAGATTGAGTCGCTCAAGCAGGCTTTTTCGATAGGGTGAGCCAGAGGCTAGCAATATATTCATCGTTCTATTTTGCGCTGGTAGTGCGGCAAATGGTGTGGATAGTCGAGCACAGTATGCATGGTCGCGAATTTTTGTAAAACACGCCTGCGCCATCAGGCGGCAAGTTGTCAAAAATAGGGTCTTGAACCATGTTTTTATGGAGTTAATTATGAAGTTTATTATGAAAAGCTGAAATTCTGATAAACCTCGTCCAAAAAGGATGTTTGACAGAAAAGGGGCATCGCCCTATGATTGCGCGCTTATGTTATCAGGCCAATTACCAAAAACCGTTGATCCGCGTAAACTCGCGCGTCAGGGGTTACAGTTTGAAGGTTCGCTGGCGCTTAAACAGTTTGATCGGCTGGTTGCCAGTCTCGCTGACGATCAGGGTGAGGTGAAGGTCTTTCTTCATTTCTTCATGAGCGAAGATCATCGAGTGGTTCTTGAGGGATATGTTGAGGCGAATCTTAAAATGATTTGCCAGCGCTGTCTTGATGTAGCAGAACTTCCCGTGCGTTCAGATCTCAACCTGATGGGTGTATTGACCGATGAGCAGGCCCGGTCCCTGCCAGAGGGTTATGAACCCCTGATGCTCCAGGAGGAGCCGATGGAGTTGGTACCCCTGCTGGAGGAAGAGCTCCTGTTGAGCCTTCCTATCGTGGCTTATCATCCGCCTGAAGCCTGCCAGGTTCAGCAGAACTTTACTACTGAATCTGATGAACAGGCTGAGGCTTCCGCTGCCCGGGCAGAGGAAGAGAAAAAGCGTCGTAACCCGTTCAGTGTTCTGGCTAGTCTGAAAGCTGATCAGGAAAAAAGTACCGAACCCAAATAGAGTTCCAGGCAAAGAATTTAGGAGAGTTGACACATGGCTGTTCAGCAAAATCGTAAAACCCGTTCCAAGCGTGACATGCGTCGTTCCCACGACAGTCTGACGGCTTCTCAGCTGTCTGTTGATGCGACTTCCGGCGAAACCCATCGTCGTCATCACATGACGGCTGACGGCTTCTACCGCGGTCGCAAAGTGCTGGATGGTAAAGTCGGCGAGTGAGTCATTCCATGCCAGGACGGTCAGCAGCTCCAGGACGGAGAATAACGCTTGATGTTATGAGCGGGGACGAAAGTCCCCGTTCTCGTATCCGTGCTGCCCTCCGGGCTCTGGATGCTTATCCGGATCTTCATCTTTCCCTAGTGGGTGATCAGCAGCTGATTACCGGGCACCTCTCTTCTATTGCTTTCGATCAATCCCGCCTTACGGTTATTCATGCTGGCAAGACCATCGGCATGGATGAAAAACCTTCTTTTGCCCTGAGAACCAAAGAAGATAGCTCCATGTGGGTTGCCCTTGAGCAGGTTGCTGATGGCAGTGCGGCTGCCTGTGTCAGCTCGGGGAATACGGGTGCTCTCATGGCCATGGGGCGATTTGCCCTGAAGACCTTTGTGGGTATTGATCGTCCTGCCATTGCGGGGGCTATTCCCTGTGCCGGTGGCAGTGTTCTGCTGCTGGATATGGGTGCCAATGTTGACTGTTCAGCCAATAGCCTCTATCAGTTTGCTGTGATGGGGTCTTTGCTTGCCGCTTCGGTCAGAGGTATCGCTGCTCCGAGGGTGGGGTTGCTGAATGTCGGGACTGAGGATATCAAAGGGAATGAACAGGTCAAGCTGGCCAATCGGCTGTTGAAAGACGATGGGCGTCTGAACTACATCGGCTATATCGAAGGGAATGATGTGTTTGCCGGTGGAGCGGATGTGGTGGTCTGTGACGGTTTTGTTGGCAATATTGCCCTGAAAACCGGAGAGGGGGTTGCCGGTTTAATTCGCGACAGCCTGGTTGCCGCTTTTCAGCAGACGCTTTGGCGTCGCTTTCTCTCTCTGCTGATTGCGCCGGTCATGCGCAAAATCTATAAAAGTATTGATCCGGTGGTTTACAACGGCGCCAGTTTTCTCGGGCTTCAGGGGATTGTGGTCAAAAGTCACGGTCACTCTGATGAGGAAGGTTTTTTCCGGGCTATCGGTGAGGCCGTCAGGGAAGTGGACAGTGATGTTCCCGGGCGGTTGGCAGAAGAAATAGAATTAATGCTGGGAGAGCGTTGATGTCGGGGCTTGATCCATCACCAGAAGCATCTGCCCTTAATCCGGGATGTAATGAATGAGGGTTTGGCCGCTGCGAAACACCGCAAACTAATCGCCCATCAGTGAGTTCCATTACCGAGGTTTTGGTACAGCTTGGAAGGTACAAGCTTCTTATTGAAATCACTTGCATATTTGTGCCCGGTTTCGAACACCTTGTCGATGATTCTTACAACACAACAGCAAGGGAGCGATGCCTGCCTAACCTTATTGATCAGGCTGGATGCAATACCATTCTGTTTACAAAATACCCGGGAGTACCGGGTTTTCCGGGTCCACTTTCTGCTTGTCTATCCACCGCTTCAGGTCTGCCCTGGTTTCGATGCCTGGCAAGCTGGTGACCGTTTGGACCCAGACAATGCCTGCAACCGTTGCGAAGGGTTCCCTTGCATCCTTCTTTGTTGAAAATCTATATTCTTTTTCAGTTGTGCACGGCAGGGGGTTAATACCACTGGTGCTTAATCGGTTGACCTTAGGCTCAATTTCAGTCGGCAGTGAGACGCTTCTGGTTGTTTCTCCACCAGCTCGAATGGAATTTCTGAGGTCAATCGGGTCAGCTGAATTGCTTCCACGAACGTTGCCTTCACCATAAGGACCTCCACCAAACAGCGTACTCGCACCAAAGGGGCTTCCTCTAACAGACTGGCTTCTTTCACCAAACAGGGTTCCTCCACCAGGCTTGTTCATTCCGCCGTACATGCCTCCAACAGCAGGCTTGTTCATTCCGCCGTACATGCCTCCAACACCAGGCTTGTTCATTCCACCGCAAATGCTTCCAATACCAGACGTGCTTCTTCCACCAGACGTGCTTCCGGACTCCAACAGTGTTACACGTCGCACAAATTTGCTTTCATCCTGCTTCAACAGGGTAAATCCAAAGGGAATGGCAAGTCCGGCCTTACTGGACATAGCGGTTTTGCGGTCAAACCCAATGGCTTCAAGTATTGGCGCCACTTGTTGAATGCCAATGTTGTGCTTTTCTTTCTCCCTGGTCTCCCCCTTACCATGGGAAAATGATGCATTCACGACCATTCGCCGTACTCTCCTGTCTGACACCGTATGAAGAGCGAAGGTTGCCTCGTGAAAGTCAGCACCTTGCTTCAGTCCTTTGGGCATACGCAGCTCGGCACTGATCGGAATCATGTTATCGGTGTCCGAGGATAATAAATTTGACAGATAATTTCCCATAAACTTCATTGTGCTGCGCAGTTCCACAGTGAACTCGGCGCCTTCCAGAGCCTTTTCACTACTGGCACACAGATACACCTGAACGATGGGCACCGATGTTTCTTCATTGGCGCTAATTACATCCGCCGCCAGCTTCAACCGTTCCTGTACAGTAGAAGGGAATTTTTTCAAGGGCAGCCATGAAGCGCTGACAACAGGCTGAATGTCCTGGTTGTTACCGACGATATTCACACCAATATCGGCCAGTGATATGTTGTCGTTGCGAAAGACGTTCACAAAGGGCATTCGAACCTGTTGAGCGAGAGAGGTTAATCGTTCTCCGCTTGCCACTTTGGTCTCTGGTGGTGTGGCCTGGCTCCTCATACGCTGCAGGATTTCTGCCATATTCTCCATGGGAGTCCCGGTCCCGGATGGACCCAGTGAGTAATGCTCAAGCTGGCTGGCAATAACATTGAGACCTCTGGCACATCGCTGCTGCTCAGAAAGTTCACTTTCCCGGGGCCGTACAGACATCTCCGGTTGCCCGGGTGCTGCCTGAGCCCCTGCAACGTCGTCATAAGCAGAGGGCGCTGATGGAGCTGTATTCACCGGAGGATTATGCGAAACTGGTTGGGCCTCTGGGAACTGATGATCAACACCATGATCCGTTGTCTGCCCGATGATGCCACCTTCATCAGTAGGGTACCCCTTACATAATAATGATAATGGCTGATTAGGGAATATATCGAACGATAGTCGTGATTCAGCTTCCAGCAGCTGCTGGTGCGTATTCATTACGTCGATCAGCCAATCGCTTCCCTTGCCCAAACAGCTGTCTGGTGTCTGGATAAGCTGACAAAATTTTGTGGCTTCAGGCCCATCAACGCCTTCGTCAACCTTTAAAGATTCCTCCTGAAGGTGCTGGAGCAGCCCCGTAATACACTGATGTTTTTCACCTCCTTCACACCCCGGCTTATTAATGTCGCCGAATCCTGACTCCCTGAGTTGTTTTTTCAGTGTTTCGCCGTTGAAGTCAGGATCCCGGCTTGCTTCTGAGCAGATGCTTCCGGCAATGGCGTGGAATTCCCGCACTGTCCTGTCATGCAAGAATTTAGCAAGGTCTCCGGGTGTAATGTTACTGCGCTCAATTCGCCTGACTACCTGCGTGGCAGGGGTTTGCTCTGGCAATGAGCCCCGGGCGACGGGGTGAAAAGCAGATGGTGGAGAAATGTTCATTCTTGGTCAGCTCTTGGCAGTAAATTTGCGTCCTCGTTGTTGGATCTTCCGGCTAGATAAAAGTTCAATGTCTCGAATTTAACGGAATTCTCGACCCGTTAATATAAAGCTTCTCGACTTCTGGGGAGATAGTGCGAAACGTGAACACACTGCACAAGGATGGTTGTTCAGGGCGTACAAAAGTTATTGGAAACATAAATTTACTTACCTTGTTGTCTATTTTTCCTATAATTGGCCCGGTTTTCTACTGAGAAGCGTGGCCGGTTTCCGGGCTGACTGCATTAACTGGCGTGATTGTACCGGGAGGTTCGCTTCGTATTCGATTGGATTTTAGGCCTCTCGGTAAATGAGAGCTATGCGAAAGAGCGGGTTGAAATGACGGATAAGCTTGCTTTTGTCTTTCCCGGACAAGGTTCCCAACAAGTTGGCATGATTGCTGACTATCTTTCAGAACCAGTGGTGCAGGCAACGTTTGCTGAAGCCGCCGAGGTGCTTGGTTATGATCTCCTGAAAATGGTTTCAGAGGGGCCAGCTGAGGCGTTGAATCAGACAGAGAATACCCAGCCTGCACTGCTGGTGTCCAGTGTGGCTCTCTGGCGCCTCTGGTGTGCGCGTCAGGGTGAAGCGCCGACGATGATGGCCGGGCACAGTCTGGGTGAATATTCGGCCCTGGTTTGTGCTGGCGCGATGAATTTTTCGGATGCCGTCAGGCTGGTTCGTCTGCGTGGACTTTTCATGCAGGAGGCGGTTGCCTCCGGTGAGGGTGCCATGGCTGCCATTATTGGCCTTGATGATGCTAATGTGGTTGCAGCTTGTGAGCAGGCTGCAGGTGGTGAGGTAGCCGAGGCAGTCAATTTCAATGCCCCCGGTCAGGTGGTGATTGCCGGTCAGGTTGCCGCAGTTAAGCGTGCTATTGAGTACGCAAAGGAATCGGGTGCCAAAAGAGCGATTGAGCTGCCAGTCAGTGTTCCTTCCCATTGTGCCTTGATGAAGCCTGCTGCAGAGCGGCTCCAGAAAGCGTTGGACGGTATTGAGTTGATTGAGCCGGAGATTCCGGTGGTCCAGAATGTTTCAGCTAATGTCTGTTCTGATCCGGCGCAGCTTAAGGCGAATCTGGTGGCTCAGTTGTATAGTCCGGTACGCTGGGTTGAGTCTGTGGAAACCATGATGGCGGCAGGTGTTGAACGTTTTGCTGAATGCGGCCCCGGTAAAGTGCTGGCTGGATTGAATAAACGTATTGCACGACGTGCGCCCATTGCTACGCTGGAGTCTGCTGACGCTATGGCTCAGATGCTGGCAGAAGCTAACCAATAAGGAATAGGCGGGAAATGACTGCTGAAAAAGAGCTGGAAGGACTGTCTAATGCAGGACAGGGTCTGAAGGGGAAAGTTGCCCTGGTTACCGGTGCCAGTCGTGGTATTGGCAAATCCATAGCATTTTCCCTGGGTAAAGCCGGAGCTACTGTGATCGGCACGGCGACGTCTGAGTCCGGTGCGGCGGCCATTACTGAAGCTTTGCAGGCG
Organism: Endozoicomonas sp. YOMI1; assembly: GCF_024606345.1. Classification (GTDB taxonomy): domain Bacteria; phylum Pseudomonadota; class Gammaproteobacteria; order Pseudomonadales; family Endozoicomonadaceae; genus Endozoicomonas. Next base: position 6,809 of record NZ_JAHHPM010000299.1, on the reverse strand, counting down.
GAAGGTATTCAAGGTCAGGGCATGGCCCTGAACGTAACCTCAGCGGATGAATGTCAGACGGTGGTCAAGGCAGTCAGCGCAGAATATGGCGCACCGCTGATTCTGATCAATAATGCTGGCATTACCCGTGATAATATCCTGATGCGCATGAAGGATGATGAGTGGGATGACGTTATTGATACTAATCTCAGTTCCATCTTCCGGATGAGTAAGGCTGTCTTGCGTGGTATGACTAAAGCACGCTGGGGGCGGATAGTGAACATCAGCTCTGTCGTAGCTTCCATGGGTAACCAGGGGCAGGCAAATTATGCGGCAGCCAAGGCCGGTATTGAAGGTTTCACCAGGGCTATGGCCCGTGAAGTTGGTTCAAGAAGTATTACGGTGAACACCGTTGCTCCGGGCTTTATCGAAACCGATATGACCAGGGCGCTGCCTGACGAACAGCAGTCCTTCCTGCTTGGCCAGATTCCCCTGGCCCGGTTGGGTCAGCCGGAAGAAATTGCCGCCTCCGTTGCTTTTCTTGTCAGTGAGCCTGCCGGGTATATCACTGGTGAGACCTTGCATGTCAATGGCGGCATGTACATGAATTAATCCTCCCTTGCCTGAACCTGAAGTGCTTCAGCGGTAATGAGCAGGGCGAAGCAAACCCTGTTCTTGGGGGTTGGGTTTTGGGGTTTTATTAAATCTGTTGTCAATTTGCGTGGATAGCACTGGTTTTCCATGAACTGGCTTGAAATTCCCATAATTGACCATATACACTAGTTCACCTGTAGCCTCAGGCTGCACCGAATATCGATAGGAGCACAACAAGGTATGAGCACCATTGAAGAGCGCGTTAAGAAGATTGTTTGCGAACAGCTTGGCGTGAAGGAAGACGAAGTCACTAACAGTGCGTCATTCGTAGAGGATCTTGGCGCGGACTCTCTGGACACTGTTGAGTTGGTGATGGCGTTGGAAGAGGAATTCGAAACTGAGATTCCTGATGAAGAGGCTGAGAAAATCACCACTGTTCAGGAAGCGATTGACTACGTTGTTGCACACTCCTGATTCTGCCTTGATTTGCACAACTGTATCTTAGTGACACGTTTTTTCGATACTTATTCTTTAGCGGAAGTATCTAAAAAATTGTGTCAGTCGAAAGCCGCATGACGATGGTCTGCGGCTTTTGTTGTTTATGGCAGCCTGCTGGCCATAGCTATAAAGGCGGGCTGCATGGTGGCATTATCATCGTGTTGTTGTCGTTTTTTCATATTCAGTATCCACTAAGCGATGCTTTGATGTGAATGACGGTTCATTAAATCTGTACGACAGGTCAGCAGGAGAGTCAGTCTTGTCGGAAGAAAAAAATACAGAACGGTTATCGCTGCGAATGCGTAGAAGGGTTGTTGTAACAGGCATGGGGGCAATAACCCCTGTGGGCAATAATGTCAGTGACAGCTGGTCTGGTCTGTTAGCGGGACGCAGTGGCATTGAGGCGATCTCCCACCTTGATACGGAAGGTTTCAGTGTTTCTATCTGTGGCGCGGTCAAAGGTTTTGATCCTGACGGTGTTATCGACAAGAAAGATGCCCGTAAAACGGATATCTTTATTCAGTACGGTGTTGCCGCTGCTGCCGAGGCCATCGCTGACTCCGGCCTGGTTATTGATGATAACCGTGCTCACCGATATGGTGTGGCGATCGGCTCGGGTATCGGTGGTTTGACGTCTATTGAACAGAATCATTCCACGCTACTGAATAGCGGCCCCCGTCGAATATCCCCATTTTTTATTCCCGCTGCCATCGTCAACATGGCGGCGGGTTGGGTTTCCATGAAATACAATCTTCAGGGACCCAACTTTGCCACTTCTACAGCCTGTGCTACAGGCAGCCATGCCATTGCCCTTGCCGCGAGAATCATTGCTTATGGTGATGCCGATCTGATGGTGGCTGGTGGTGCCGAAAAAGGTTCGTCAGCGCTGGGAATGACCGGTTTTGCCGCAGCCCGTGCACTCTCTACCCGTAACCATGAGCCTGAAAAAGCCAGCCGTCCCTGGGATGCGGATCGTGATGGTTTTGTTCTGGGTGATGGTGCCGGTATCCTGGTGCTGGAAGAGTACGAACATGCGGTTAAACGTGGAGCCAGGATATACGCTGAGCTCAGTGGTGTCGGCATGAGCGGTGATGCCTGGCATATGACGTCACCGCCAGAAGATGGTCGTGGTGCCGCACGTGCTATGACTTCAGCCCTTGAAGATGCCGGTCTGGCACCTGAAAATGTGTCGTATATTAATGCCCACGGTACGTCCACACCGGCAGGGGATGTAGCTGAAACACGGGCTATTCATAAGGTGTTTGGTGCCCACGCCACCCGTCTGGCGGTCAGTTCTACCAAATCCATGACCGGCCATTTGCTGGGGGCCGCCGGGGCTGTGGAAGCGGTATTCAGTATCAAATCATTGGTTGAAGGTGTGATTCCCCCGACCATCAATCTGGATCAGCCTGGCGAAGGCTGTGATCTTGATTATGTGCCGCACCATGCCAGAAAAATGCAGATGGATCATGTGCTCTCCAACTCTTTTGGTTTTGGTGGTACCAATGTAACTCTGGCATTTTCCAAATTACAAAGTTAGGGGCGGTTTAAAGAAGGGGTTCCGGGTGAGTGATTATCCAGTCTGGGTGAATGGTGTACCTGAAGGTTTCCTGCCGGTTTCAGATCGTGGGTTGGCCTATGGGGATGGCCTATTTGAAACGGTTCGGGTTTCCGGTGGTAAGCCAACGCTTGCTGACTATCATTGGCGCCGCCTGCAGCGCTCTTGCCAGCAGTTGGGTATTGCTGTGGATATTGAGCGATTGCTTGAAGAGGTGGATGCCTTTTTGTCGGATAACCAGGCCAGAGACGCTGTGCTGAAGGTTATGATCACCCGGGGCAGTGGTGGGCGCGGCTATAACCCTGAAGGTTGTCTTTCTCCGTGCCGGATTTTGTTACTCCACCCGCTACCGTCAAGGTCCCGTGATCCTGGTCTGCACGGCGCGCGGGTAAAGCTCTGTCAGATGCGCCTTGGGCGAAGTGCATTGGCAGGGCTGAAGCACCTGAATCGTCTTGAGCAGGTGCTGGCCAGGAGTGAATGGCGGGGTGATATTTACGACGAAGGTCTGTTATGTGATTTTGAGGGCAACCTGGTTGAAGGCACCATGAGTAATCTATTTATTGTGACTCATGAAGGTGACCTCGTGACTCCGGATCTGTCATTCAATGGTGTGGCAGGGGTTTGTCGCGATTTTATCATTGAGTTTGCCTGTCATCATGGGATCACGGTTAAAGAGCAGTCCGTACCCCGGGGCCTGGATGTTGCAGAAATCTTTCTCTGTAACAGTGTCAACGGAGTCTGGCCTGTGATTGAATACGAAGGAAGGGAGTGGGGGATTGGATCCCTGACTGCCCGGATTCGAGACTCTGTACTGGAAGAATTAAATGCTTAGGAAGTTGCTGCTGACACTGTTCGGAGGTTTGTTGTTAGCTCTCTTGTTGGTAATGGCAGGTCTTGCAGCGGGCTGGTATGGTCTGCGCTGGTATGGTGATCAGCAGGTTCCGGTTACCCGTGATGCCGGGTTTGCTATTGTTACGGGCGACTCGCTGAGGCGTGTGGTGCAGCGGCTGGCGGCAGACCGGCTTATTCAATATCCTGAAATGTTTAAGGTCTTTGCCAGAGTCAAGGGAGTTGCTGCTGACCTTCATGCCGGCGAATACCTGATTGCTCCCGGTACCACCTATCGGCAGCTGTTGCACAAGTTTGTTGCAGGCGATGTCCGTTACTTCAGTGCGACCCTGGTGGAAGGCTGGACATTAAAAGAGTTGCTAACAGACTTGAATAGCCACCCAAAGCTGACCGCTCCGGTAGAGCTGAAAAACCTGACGGCTGTGATGGGGACGTTTATTAAGGATGTGCCGCAGACAGATAATCTGGAAGGGTTGTTTTATGCGGATACTTACAGCTTTGAAGCGGGAACCGCAGTGGCGTCAATTCTGAAAAGAGCCCATCAAAGGCTTCGGTCAGTCCTTGCGGATGAATGGGATCAAAAGGCCGAGGACCTCCCGTACCAATCGCCTTATGAAGCCTTGATTATGGCGTCGATTATTGAGAAAGAGACAGGTGTGCCATCGGAACGGCCTGATATTGCCGGTGTCTTTGTCAGACGCCTGGAAAAAGGGATGCGACTGCAGACCGATCCGACCGTCATCTACGGTATGGGTGATCGCTATCAGGGTGAATTGAATCGTCCTATGCTGCGGGAGCGAACGGCCTATAACACCTATGTTATTCATGGCTTGCCGCCAACCCCGATAGCGACGGTTGGGCGCGAGGCCATTCAGGCGGCACTGAATCCGTCCGATGGGGAAGCGCTTTACTTTGTGGCCCGTGGCGATGGTACTCACCACTTTTCCAAAACACTGGCTGAGCATAATCGAGCTGTCAGGAAGTATCAGATTACGGAACGGCGGAAGGACTATCGCTCTAATGTTCAACCCTCTATGTAGAGAAGTTGCGATAGAAATACTGGCTACTGATGAAATTGAGAGATTGATGGGTTTTTTTCTGACGATTGAAGGCTGTGAAGGTGCCGGGAAAACCACCGCCAAAGGGGTTGTTCTGCAATGGTTGAACGCCAATGGTCGTGATGTTGTAGAAACCCGGGAGCCAGGTGGTACGCCATTGGCTGAACAGCTGAGAAGCCTGGTGCTTTCCGAGCACGAAGAGACGGTGACGGATACTACCGAACTGCTGATGGTCTTTGCTGCCCGCAGCCAGAATCTCAGTCAGCGTATCGAACCTGCACTGGCTGAGGGTAAGGTGGTGGTTTGTGACCGGTTTACCGATGCAACTTATGCCTATCAGGGTGGCGGTCGTGGTATCGATGAGCAACGTATAGCGGTACTGGAGCAGCTGGTACAGGGGGATCGAAGGCCGGATATGACACTGCTTCTGGATATTGAGCCAGAACTTGGCCTGGCAAGGGCAAAAGGTCGGGCTATTGAGCAGGGAGGGGTTCTGGATCGGATTGAGCAGGAAGCGATCGGGTTCTTTCACCGCGTTCGCAGTGTCTATCTGGAAAGAGCTGAGTATTTTCCCAACCAGTACGTTGTTATTGATGGCAGTCAGTCGATTCCAGAGGTTGAAGCACACATCATCAGGGCTTTGCAGCATCGGCTTGGAAGGCAATAGTTTCCCTGCTATGGATAAACCGCTATCCGCAAAATCATCAGCGGTCCAGGCTTTTTCAGGCAGCGGACAGCGTTCATTGACATGGCCAAAGGTTGGATTAATTGAGTTCTGAATCAACTGATATGGAAAATAACTTCTTGTCAGGGCCTTTGCCCTGGCATGGGGCTCAGTGGCAACCACTGGTTCAGCGAATGCAGGCAGGCCTGCTTTCCCATGCCCTGTTGTTGAAGGGGGTGCCCGGGGTTGGTAAAGGGTATTTTGCCAGGGCTCTGGCCACCCGTGTGCTTTGTCATCAAAACAGTGGCGAATACGCTTGTGGTCATTGTAAGAGCTGTGAGCTGGTAAAGGCGGAAACTCATCCTGATCTGCTGGTGGTTCAGCCTGAGGCGGCAGGCAAGCCGGTCAAGATTGACCAGATTCGTCAGGTCAACGAGTTTGCCCGTAAAACCGCCCAGCAGGGGGGGCGCAGGGTAATCCTTATCAACCCGGCCGAAGCGATGAATGTTCATGCCGCCAATGCATTGTTGAAAAGTCTGGAAGAGCCCGGTGGTGATACCCTCTTTATTCTGGTCAGTGCCCGCTCCGGAGATATGTTGCCGACCATTCGCAGCCGCTGTCAGACGGTATCTTTCACCGTACCGGATAAAGCGCAGGCAAAAGCCTGGTTATCGGATCATATTGCTGATCCTCTGGTGGTGGATCAGTTGTTGAGTCTTTCATCAGGTTCACCCATGACCGCCAGGGCTATGTTTGATAATGATACGCTGGCAGTTCGAGGACGCTTGTACAACGCTATACCAGAACTGTTTCGGGGTAATCTCACCCCGGTAGAAATGGCGAAAGAGTGGCATACGGGTAATTTGGTTGAACTGCTGGCCTGGATGGGCAGCTGGCTGGATGATGCTGTAAAACTGAAACTGGCGGCCGATGAAAGCTGTGTCAGGAATCGTGATCTGATGAGAATGCTGGACTATTTGGCTAAAAAAGTTGAGGCTGCTGATTTGCTGGTATTGCGCGATAAAATCATGCTTCAGCGCCAGCAGTTGCTTGAGGGCGCTAACCTGAACAGTCAGATGTTGATGGAAGGTGTGTTCAGCGATTATCTTGAGCTGGTGATGTAAATCGGGTTCCGAACCAGTGCAGAATTTGAATTCAGGAAAAAAAGGAGAGGGTTGTCATGGGGAAAGGGATGCAGGGACTGATGTCTCTGACCATACGGGACACGGCATCACTCTATGAAGCGTATATGCCGTTTATCAGTGGCGGCGGGCTGTTTGTGCCAACCCACAAACATTACAACCTCGGGGATGACGTGTTTATTCGTCTGACCTTGATGGATGAGCCGGAGAAGATTCCTGTGCCGGGGAAGGTGGTATGGGTTACGCCAATGGGGGCTCAGGGTGGCCGACAGGCAGGGATCGGTATTCAATTTAATGATCCGACTGACAGTGTCCGCAGTAAAATTGAGAAGCATATTGCCGGGGCCTTGTCCTCGGACCGCCAGACCAACACAATGTGAGCGGTCTTATTCTTATTTATGTAGGAGGCTTATAAGTAGTTGGCCAAATGGAATCGTATATTTCTGGCTAAGTGGGCAGTTACTATG
>NZ_JAHHPM010000298.1 GCF_024606345.1 Endozoicomonas sp. YOMI1 | reverse complement strand
CCCTCTGTTGATCATCCTGACAGGCAGCAAAACACTCCAGCCGGTCCATGTAAAAGCAGTTTCTGACCCGCATAACATCCAGTGTGTCAGCATCATGGAGCAGGCTGCGCAGGGTCTGTATCGCCTCTGGCAGATTCTGGCAGCCCCGGGGATTATCCTTGTGGCAAATCGCTTCGCCACACTGCCAGGCCAGGGACTGATCCATGCCGCAGTTGCGCAGGTGTTCCCTCAGGTTGTCAGCACTGGCCCGCTCCCACTCCGCCGTGTCTTCCCCATCGCCCTCACGGCCAGTATCGTGAAACAGGCAGGCTTTGATCAGCAGCGGTACCATGTGGTCGGGAAATGCCAGCGCCCGGGCATCGCCGTGCAGTTTACGCTGTTGCAACAGGGCTACTGCCCAGGTCGCCGTCCGGCAACTGTGTTGGACACCATGAACGGGGCGGGCAATGGTCTGGGCATGGGGCGCGATACTGTCAGGAAGATAATGCTGGAGCAAGGCCGATTTCATTACCTGAGTGGATTCGATCAAGGATTTATCAATTACCGGCAGATTGGCTGATTCAGTTTCGGTTTCAGCTATTTTCCGACGCTTTTTTGTAGGCTCAATGGTCAGCGTATCCAGTGCTGTCTCAGTGATTTTCGGGGCAATATCAGTGACGGCTACTTTATGTCCGGCCTGGCACCTGAAATCAACATTGACAGCCAGATCCTGCTTTGCAGAAGCAATGCCCGGGAGCATTACCTCTTCACTTCGACCAACTTCTCTGGCAAAAGCGATGCCTGTCTTATCAATATTGTCAGATAAACTGGCGCAACCGGCAAAAGACGCCTGTTCTGTTGTTGCACCGGTTGTTTTAACACCGAGCGGATCCATGTTTGTCAGCCTTCACAACGGTCATTGCAGTACCTGTCTGATTGAGTCAAACCGAATTAATAATAACTTGGACTTTTTGTTCAGTAATTAGTTCCATCCATTGCCAGGGCCTGGTTCAGGTTAAGTGTTGGCACACTCCCCGAAGCCTGAAAAGTCTGGAGATTACCGGAATTTTAATCAACCTGATCAACCGGGTAATTTTCAGGGGCGTACCAGCTCCTGCGCTGGCGCTGGCAGCTTTGGTAACAAACCGCCAGTTGTGGGAAAGCGGCCCTCTTGCGATTATTCAGGGGTAGTTACACTTGCTGATTGAACGACGACTGAATACAGTAACATGCTCTCCCGGTTCGCAAATGCAATGCCCACCCCAAGGGTTACAGCGGAACATTCAGGCTGCACAACAAGTCGCAGAGGTATAGCTGAAACCGTCAATGGTTCATCAGTCTGCTCAGAGGCTGACAATAGATTACCAGGACAGGCTGAAAGTTTATTAGATCCCTCACTTTTGCAAGGGGATTGAATGCTGCAGACAAGACGAGGAAAAAAACGCTCAGTGAAAAAGTGCTGCTGAAAAGGCTATTGCTTGCAAAAGATCTCTGCCCAGAAATTAAGCTCAAAACAAGTCTTGGTTTCTGGCAAAAGCACAAGCAGTGTACAAAATAATTTCGATTGAAAAGACCTGCTCAGTGGACAGCATACACTCATGCTCACTACTACAGTGACTACTATCAAAACCACCATATCCTCAACGAGCTAATTAAGTCAGGGGTCAGATCTTGTTCACAGAAAAATCTGACGCCTGATTTTGTGGCACCCTGTTTGATGAAATATTGCTTACAGACTGGTTTCACTTGTGTCCACTAAATTAGACAACTCCGGGCTTGCACCAGGGTTTGCGGTGGAAAAACGATGACTTATGGCATCTTTGATCCGGGTAAACGGGTAGATGGCCAACGCTTTACCCTCTAACCCTTGCTGGTAGCCCTGGTACCACTGGTACAGGGCATAAAGGGTAACACCACCGGCAATCATCCCTGCCACAATGCCTCCGGTCAGAGCCGCCGGAAAATCAACAGAAACTTCCTCGCTGTTACTGTTATAAAGGGCGGAAGCTGTGCTGTTGATGGTCCCGTTACCGGGCGCAGCGGATAATGACGACACATTTTGCCGGGAGGGTATTACCGTTAGCGACGTATGTTTTATTGGGGCTGGTATCCGATCACTGGTGGCTATGGTGTCGGTATTAGCTGATGTGGTGGCTAATGTGGAGGGCTCAAGGCCAGTTCTGTCGGTTGCGGGGCAACTGGCATCATCGCAGCCAAGATTTACCGTGTCGATGATACGATCAGCAAAACTGGTTAACTTAGTATTGCAGGCAAGTGTGCCGGAAAAGTTGCGACCAGGGTCGCCTGCGGCTATGCCGGCACGATCCCCTTTGATTTCACCACCACAGGCTATGGTATCGCTAACTTTGCCAAAGTTATCATTGTGACCGGCAGCCACGCCAACTGCAGCACGTCCTATAATGTCCGTGTTTTTTTCCCAGGCGAATAGTACACAGTCAATGGCAGTTGTTCGGTTAACTTTGGTGTCAGCATCGTTAAACGCCACAGCAATCGCAACGGAACTGTTGTTCACTTCAGCGTCAATTGTCGTTTTTATGGCGGTTGTGTTATGGATGTCGCAACGGTTGGCAAACGCCGCAGCGACGGCCGCGTGGCCTCCCTTATCGGCACCTTGAATGACGCTGTGGGACAAATCCAGATCCGACTCGAAGTCCTGGGTATGTTTGATTGTGCTGTCGTGACAATTGGCGATAGCGATGCCAACAAGGACTGGTGAGATAGAATTAGCCGTTGCCTTCAGGTGGTTTTCGCTGGTGTTAGTATTCAGAACTGTGCATTGTCGGGCATCAGCAACCACCATTGCGATGCGTCCCTCAATCAGGGAATGATAATGTATTTTGTTTTGACCGTGTGCCTGCGTATCCTCAATACGGGTATGCTCAGCCCTGCCAGCAACGCCACCGATGTTGGCCTCGAAAGTGATGTTGGCCCCGAAAATGTCCCGAGAGCTTTCAATGCGGTTATGAACCAATGTTGAGTTAATGCGGTTATGATCCAATGTTGAGTTCTTGATGACCACGTTATCATGTTCCTTACCAACCGTTTTCCCTGCGATCAGGCCGATGTTGATATTGGTCTCAGCCCCGGGCTTATCCCAGATACGCTTGCCACTGCCAAGTCCTGAGAGGGATACATTGCAGTCTTTAACCTGGTTGCTGTCGATGGTGGCTTTATCCAGCGCTTGCCCGACCAGCATGCCGACGTCAATGGCACTGCCCTGAATAGCAATGGTGGCGTTGTTGATCTGGTTATCCTTGAGTGTGGCACTGTCCTTCATCCTGCCCGCCAGCATTCCCAGCTGTCTGTGATGATTTTCCCCGGGTTCAGCCGTGATATTGATCATTGAATTTTCTACAACGATGTTTTCCTGCCTTGATGCCCCTGCCATGGTGCAGGCAACAAATGCCTCACTGCCAGCGTCGTCAGACCCGGGCCGCCCTGTACTGTCAATATGGCCATTAGTGACGGTGAGATTACGGACTGTCCCTTCGCCCTCCAGACTGTTAATCAGGCAGCCCTTCAGGTTGCTGATGGTATTGCCGTTACCGATGTACGTACCGTTAAAGTGCCGGATAGGCGAGTGGTTGCCAGCATCAATATCAGCGGTCTGTGTGTAGTTACCATTGGCTGGATGACAGGGATCCTCCCCGACTTTGGCCAGGACTGCGGTACTATTAACAGGAATCTGTTCGCCCCTGCAGCCTGGCGGGATGGTTGAGGCTGCCGTGGTGTGTGCTGAAGAGGGGGATGAACTTGTGTCAGGACTGCTGGCCAGCGTTGTCGGCTTGTTACTGCGGGAGGAACCAGTGTTGTTTACCGTGGCAGAACCATCAGTGCTGGCAGGATTGCTGCGCTCTGGCGACGCCCCCCCACAACCCGGCAGGCTGGCCAGGGCCATACAGGCCATGGCCAGTTGGTTAATGGTATTCAGGTAGCTATTGGCCGGTATGGCTTTCTGAACCAGGCGCAGGGCCAGCTCTTTGGGTTGAATCTTCAGCTGTATCCACGGGGTATCTGGCTGATCAGACCCTTGGTTGGGGGCAAAGCCAGGGTGGATGGATTTAGCCATCGATTTACTGACATTCCAGCAGCGTAACCAGCCAGAACCCTGCTCCGGGCCAGGGTCGCTATCAGTGCCAGGCGAATCGAACGGTGGTGTCATGGTTATGCAGGAAGTGAGGACAGGGGTCATTGCAGGGCTCCCAGGTTGATAGGATTCGGATTACAAATGTAGATAAAAATGAGAATGATTATTTTTTATTTTTGCAATAACGGGATTATTGAGGGTTCTTGCTGCGGATGTTCCGGTGTACATTCCCACGCAGAGCGAGGGTGTGCGTTGGGTGGGTATTAGCGCTTTTCTAGAGAAACTGTTTCGTTAATTGGCTACTGCAGGAGGCAAGAAAGCTATTGAAGCAGTTAAGACCATCTATTCCGGGCATACTGTTACGCCTGTCGCCACTGCTTCTGTTCTGCCTGATGCAAGTTGGTGATATACCAGTTAATTCGGGTAACTATTTTACCGTGCTTTCTTGATGGGTTTTTCTTTTAACAGATAATTGTTAGAAACCGCTTTAAAAGAGATTCTTTCCTTCGGGTTGTTACCATCGAATACATACACAAGGCCTTCTCGATTTTTCTTATTGTTCACCTTTGATTTTCCGTCAGCATCCACCAATACATCAGCAACAGTTGCAGCCAGCTCCTTGCTATCAGAAACAACAGGGCAGGTGGGTAAGCCTATTTCCTGGCATATTTTTTCCATTTCATCCTTTTTCATATATGACAGTTTGTCAATATCATAGATATTAAACACATAAATTTCGTTATCCTTGAGAGCATATGGATTACCCCCAATTTTCTGTCCGATGACTTCAGCTTGTATCGCTATGTTTCTTCCCAGGCCCCTGAGTTTTGACTCAATGTTATTCTCACTTGCTATCTGGCATAATGGGTGATCTGTATCTGTTTGCAATTGGTAATTCTTGGAGCAAACACCGTATTCATTATTTCTTAGATAAAATGTTGAACTTGTGCCGTCCAATTTCTCTGACACATAAAATTTTTTATCTTTAAAGGTATCAAATTCAGATTGCAAGTTTTGTATTCTCACTTCATTGCTCTTTGGAATAAAGTGAGGAAAACGGCCTTTGATATAGTCACCTTCTGGTAAACCTCCCGCTGGCTCATATTTTTTAATACCGAGTTTTGAGGTTACATCATCCCCCGGATTAACGGGTACATCATTTCCTAACGTTGAAAGGGGCAATACCAGGCCTTGTGACAGCTGACCACGGAGCTTGATGGTTCTCAAGCGAAAACCTTCACTGCCATCAGGCAAGACTGTATGAGATGATTTCCTGAGAAACTCGAACTCATCCCTGACCGGCAAGATGCTATCAATTTCGCAAAAAATAACCGGTTGGCCTGGTTGAAAATCGGATTTAGCGACAACCACTTTCCAGCCATCGACAGTAGCAACTTCAATGTTATCGGCATTTTCAATAGGCTGTATCTCTGAAATGGTTCTAATGGTTGCTAGCAGTCTTTCTTTATCAGGGATACCCGTGGCCAATAGCTGGGGAGAATCAGGCTTACTTGCCGCAATTGATCGATCAATAATAGACGTTGCATCTTTTGGAATGTCTTGTGCAAAACCGTGGGGCTCCGTGTTGACCGGTGGCAATTGTGGTAAAAATTCACCTCTTTGACCAGAATCAACCACGGACTTGCCGGAAAAAGTCAAACTATTCGCTGATGCATGGGTAGCTGAAGTATTGTTATCAATGTTCGTCGACACAACATCACTGTTAGAAACAGTAAAATTCGCAGCACCTCTGCTAAGGCTATTGGAAGGCAAGGACACTGTGTAATACTCCTCTTAATTGATTGATCAGATTTTTCTGGCATATATTGACCATGTTGTGTAAATAAAGTTTCCTATGGTCATGAATTGATGCAGTTGATCGGATCAATCTCAATAAGCTCTAATTAATCTGCAGCGCCGGTGCTTTGCCACATTGATCCAGAAATTCTGCCCAGATCGTTGTATGGTGTTTGATGCCCTGTTCCAGCTGATACCAGGGGCTGTTAATGTTTGACGCTTGAGTGATCAAGCTGAGATAGCGTTGAATTTCATCCTGTGGTGCAGCTGGCAAGAGGGAGAGCAGACGCTTGAAGTCATTCCGGATAATGATTCCTTGCTGATCAACCCTGGCAAGATAGGGCTGAATCTTTTCTCGATAAAACAGTCGAAAGACATTGTGTAGTCTTTCTTCTTCACCAGGGTCAACAGTGGGGCAAACAGGCCCTTTGCCCAGACGAAGCTGCAGTATATTGGCGGCATGGTTTAGCGTCTGACTTAACAGCGCGACTGTGTAGATGAGTTCTCCCAGGTACCGGTTGGCGGCAACCTGTTGTAAGTGACGTTCCAGATCAGTCGAAGTATAGGGGGGCTCAAGTAATTGATCGGGTAGTAATCTGGTGAGGTAGTTAAGTGCTTCACGGGTTCCCTGAAAATTCGCCTGATCATCAGTTGAGAGCAACCTGCCCTGACTGTTCAGCTGTTTGCTGAATTCCGTATTGGCGAATACCAGGTTCCACTCAATGGCTGGAAACATTGCCTGTTTTTCGATGAATATCTCTTGAAGTTTGGCAATGACTTCCCGGTTTTCACCGGTTTGCCCTAAAAAGCCGATGCACTGGGGAATCAATGATAACAGGGTTTTCTCATAGAAATAGTGTTGCGAGGGTAGCATCTGCTTGCCCAGGCTGCTGTTCCTGTAGGCCACAGCCTGACTGAGGGCAGGGCATTTGAGCAAATCCAGTGCTTCCAGTGCTTTTATACGGATATCTGGTGCCGGGTAAGCGCGTTGTCTTAATGGGGGCAGTTTGGGTATGGCAATGCCTGGTTCAGGGATATTGATACCAGTAACCCGGCTGAGTCGATGGGTGTATTCCTCAAGAAAATACTCAGGCGAAGTGTAGTCTGAGCATCCGGATAGCATCAGGGCAAAGACAAATAATAGGGTTGGAAATCGGTCTACCGTTATCTTGATCACTGGACCCTCAGGCAGGGGTGCTGTTTTTGAGGCTTTCATGTTGGTATAACATAGCCAACTTATTATTTTTAGCTTTTTTAACCCGGATATTTCATGAAATATTCGTGTTAAGGTTCAGCGCTGGCTGTAAATGACAACAATTTTATGAAACATCGTGTATGAAAATAGTGGCTGATGAAAATATTCCTTTGCTGATGGATTGCTTTGGGGCGATGGGGGAAGTGGTTGCTCTGCCTGGCCGGAACATTTCACCTAAGGATGTGCAGAATGCGGATGCTTTGCTGGTACGGTCGGTGACTAAAGTCAGCAGGCAACTGGTAGAAAACAGTTCACTGAAGTTTGTTGGGACTGCCACAGCAGGTTTTGATCATATAGACCGGGAGTATCTTGACCGTCGGGGCATTGCTTTCAGTCATGCACCGGGTTGCAATGCCACGGCAGTGGTTGAATACGTTCTGGCTGCTTTGGATATTCTGGCAGAGCGTGACGGCTTTGAACTGCGTGATCGAACAGTCGGCATTATTGGCAAGGGGCAGGTGGGTGGTCGTCTGTATCAGTTGATGGAGCGGCTTGGGGTAGAAGTTTGTGCCTGCGACCCCTGGCTGGCATTGAAAGAAGGCAACGGTGGTCGCTATGTCAGTGTTGATAAACTGATTGAATGTTCGGATGTCATTTGTCTGCATACCCCACTGATAATGGATGGTCCTTACCCAACCCATTATCTGATCGGTGAGCAGCAACTTAAGGCGATGCAACCGGGAACGGTGTTAATTAATGCAGGGCGGGGGCCTGTGATTGATAATGCCACTTTAAAGCAGTGTCTGGGCGAGCGTGACGATCTGACGGTAGTGCTGGATGTCTGGGAGCATGAACCCGATGCAGATCCGGCATTGATGGCACGGGTAGATATTGCTACCCCACATATTGCCGGATATAGCCTGGACGGAAAGATTCGCGGTACGGCGATGATTTACAAGGCACTGTGCCAGCACTTTGGGCTTCCTGCCAGGGTTCGTCTGCCTGCGATTTCGCCATTGCCGGTACTGAAACAGATGAAGTTCAGTGAGGGAATGACCTTTTCAACCACCTGTTCCAAAGCGATCCGTTCTGTTTACGACATTCGTCGTGATGATGCGGCGATGCGAAAAGGGCTGATGGGGGTGGAGGAGTCTCAGCGTAAGCTGACGTTTGATTTGCTGCGTAAGGATTACCCGGAACGTCGGGAGTTCAGTACACTGCGAGTGGAGTTGAAAGACTGTGCACCAGAATTAGTGCATATCTTTCAGGCATTGCAGTTTAAGATTGGCGATGAACTCTGAATGGAGTTCATTCTGCGCTACTGAATTCAGCACTAAATATTCAGAAAGTCCTGCCAGCAAACCAGCAGCGTTTTAAAGTCATCCAGGTCACAGTGGCTGATGGATTCATGGTCGTAATAGTCCAGGTCGTCCATCTCTTCACAGTCCATTTCGGTATCCAGCAGGGCGGCCCGAACTTCGGCGTGATCCCGGGTCAGGTGAAGGCGATAGTCAATGCCATCATCAAAATATTCCCAGCGCTTCTTTCTCCAGACTTTCAACAACCAGTAACAGTTGAAATAAAAAGCAACGAACGCAACAAGCCCTGCTAGACTTGGCCTG
>NZ_JAHHPM010000297.1 GCF_024606345.1 Endozoicomonas sp. YOMI1 | reverse complement strand
AATCAGTGGAACTTTAACTTGCTTGCACAACGACTTAATAACGATTTTTCAGCAGGAGCCGATAGATTCGCCTTGCAACATTGCCTTTTCTCAATGTTTTACAAAGGGGGTTACAAGATTACCCCCGGTTGTTGCCAGTTACTAAGCAACCACCACCAACAGTTTATTCATTATGCTCAACGGTTAGCAGATTGCCAGAAAAAGCCGGAGGGCTATGTTCGGGAAATATTAATGAGTGATGAGATAGCTAAGGATACCCGCAGGAAACTCTTACATCATCTTTTATTGATAGCAACCAAATACGCTACTCCACCGGTTGAGCTAGAGTATGACTTCTTGAGAGATCAATACTTTGTTATCAACCCCTCACCCACCAGCTACAATCTGGAGTTTTACATTCCACCGGGTCAGCCGCTTCCGGATAATAAAGAAAAGGTCAAGCATGTCCTGCTGGAGCATGGGCTGAAATACGCCAGCCAACAGGTTCGAAATGATAAAGACGTTGTATTACCAACCATTAAAGAACATCCAAAGGACCTGAAATATGTCAGTAAAGCACTGAAGGATGATAAAGATGTCGTCATAGCCGCAGTCACTCAAAATGGCGAGGAGCTGGAATATGCCAGCCCGGCACTTAAGGATAATCATGAGGTTGTAAAGGCCGCTGTCACTGAGTTTCCAAGAGCTCTGCGATTTGCAAGTGAAACAGTTCGAAGCGATAAAAACATAGTTAATATGATAATTGAACAGGAGATTGGCTATTTACATTTTGCCAGTAAAACGGTATTGAATGATCGCGAGTATATGCTGGAATTAATTAAAGATAATCATCGTGCTTTCATTTTTGCTGCTCAGGAACTTAAGAATGATTACGCCTTTATTCACTCAGCAATCCTGAGAAACCACAAAGTTATTAAATACCTACGCAAATAAGCAGTTCTGAATACACCTCGTTACAGGTTAACTGCCGGATATTATATTCACTGTTTACCGATTTTTCTGTGGTTTAATCTGTAAGTAGTTAACCAAATGATAATTACGGTTATGAACTAACATTTAAAAGCTCTATAAGGAGCGATTGTCAGCTCGGTGTACTTTTGCCCTGAACGAACAGACTATTTCCTTTATTCATCATCATCAAAGGGCTCAAAAGGCTCATGATCAAATAAAAAGGATACCCCTTCCCTTTCTTTTTCTTCCTCTTCTTTAAGTTCTTTCCTGCTTTTCCTTCTTTTATCTTTATCGAACCGATTTCCGGGATTTGCATTTGGCAAAATAATGGGAGGCAGCTGCTTTTGACCACTTTCCACAGCCAGTGGTGGTTGTGCTGCGATATTGGCTAACCCCATTGAAGCAAGCAACTGGTTTAACGAACCCATTACCTGCCCGGAACTGATGGGCATTGCACTATTATTGATACCGGTATTAATACTGACCCGGTTACCTGGCTCAGCGCGACTAACCTCATTTGCACTCTTTTTCCCCGTGGGAACAGGTCCTTCCCCGTTTTTCAGCTCATGCTCGCCATGCCCATTATTCACCCCGGACTTTGCTGATACTGATAACCCATCATGCTTCATCCCAGTGTTGAGCCCATTGACTACCCCCGACTTTAATAACTCTGGATGGTATTGCCGATTAACAATGGCATGACCTTTCTGTTCAGGGGCAATTTCAGCGGTCATGGTGTACTGGCTGAAAAGAGAATCAACTTCTTGCAATAAAGCAGAGTCTGTCAGTGAGTTAGCGTCTTTTAAAGCCAACGACAGCTTCTCCACCAATCTGGATAAATCCATTGCTTTCTGGATATCTTCCGGGCGCCCCTGCAACATGAGACTATTAATAAGATTATCTAATAATTCACTGATTGAAAGACGTTGAGACAGGGGCACCCTAACCCCTTGGGAAGTAGAGTGATCTTCAGATTCCCCCTGTCTGGCATCAATCGGATGAACACTGCCATCCGTTAACAAGGCAATCAGTTGCGCTACTTTTGCTATCACCTCAATGAGAGTTTGCGCTGACGGGCTTTCTGTCAGATCAGGCCTGGAGACAACAACATGCATTGCATGTGGCTTGGTAAAGAGAGAAGCAATCGATCTATCGGGTAATGCCCTCCAGGCTGCCGACATCAAATTACCAGAATAGGCCAGATTTCTAATAACAGCTGGCTGTGAAACTGCTATTGGCAATAAAGGCGGAGCTGTAAACGCACATGTTGTCTGCGGGTACTGGCTTGCTATGTTCCTCTCAACTATCTGCCTTCCTAATGGCTTGGCAAAAAGCCTGCCATGAACAGCCATGAGCTCCCAACGCTCTACCAGCCTCACCTGCCTGGAGTTACCCATAGCATCAGTAACATACAGATTTTTTTCTTTTGTCAGTTCAGTACGGCTAACGTTAGCTGTTTGATCGCCGGAATTCGGGAAATCCAGCGGCATGGGTGCAGCCTGTTGCGTGGGTACTGCTGATTGCATTGATACAGCTTCTGCCATGGGGCCACCTGCTTAGTCTGAAGCAAAGAGTGCACTCTGCCATCATATTGAGTTAATTATTATTTTTCCCTATATCATTAAGACACTGGAAATCCGGATAAGTTCCAGTATGGTGGGTTGGTCAGCCTGCTGGAATTGCTCAACTTGAAATAAAAATATAAAGGACGGAAATAATTCACTGCACAGTAAAACTGGCGTAATCATTAGAGTATAACTAGTCTCAGCAAGAAATTTCCCTCAGAAATATCATTTAACCAATGGTAAAGAGTGGGTAAAACACATCATTTATTTGCTGTTCATTGATAACAAATTTAGTGAGGTAGCCAAAAAAAATCAGATAACAATTGAACTGCGAGAGAGGATAATGATGAAAGATGACAAGCGTCAGATCATTGAAAAAGTAACTATTATTGGTGGGACACACGGTAATGAATACATAGGTCCCTACTTCATAGGCAAGGCAGAGCAAGTGGGAGTTTATCAGGATAATGCCCTGGAAGTGGCAACGCTCCTTGCCAATCCGCAAGCCTTTGTCCAGGCAAGGCGATTTATTGATCAGGATTTGAACCGCTCATTTTCTCCCCGGATTCTCTCCGGTACGCAAGACTCCTACGAGTATCAGCGGGCAAGAGAAATTGCCAGACACTTTTCTCAGAATGACACGGCCCAGCACTTCCTTGTTGATCTCCACAGTACCACCGCCAATATGGGCATTACTCTGATCGCCAGTAACAATGAGCCACTAAACCTTCACACCGGGGCCTATGTTCAGAAAAAGACTTCGTAAAATACTGATAAAAAAGAAGAAACATTGACGCAAGTCAAATCAATACTGATAATTCTGCAGACGAAACCCACAAGCAGAACTGAGCAATGAATAAATCCCACTCTGGAAAATGCCCCGTTATGCACGGCGCGGTGACCGAGAGCGGCAAGTCGAATGTTGACTGGTGGCCAAAAACTCTGAACCTCGATATTCTGCATCAGCATGACCAGAAAACTGACCCGATGGAGCCAGAGTTTACCTATCGGGAAGCGGTGAAAACTCTCGACTTTGCTGGTCTGAAACAGGACCTTAAAAGTCTGATGACCAACTCCCAGGAGTGGTGGCCTGCAGACTGGGGACACTACGGTGGCCTGATGGTGCGTATGTCCTGGCATGCTGCCGGTACTTACCGTATTGCCGATGGCCGTGGCGGTGCCGGTACCGGTAACCTGCGCTTTGCACCATTGAATTCCTGGCCTGATAACGCCAACCTGGACAAAGCCCGTCGTCTATTATGGCCGATCAAGAAAAAGTACGGTAACAAGCTGAGCTGGGCTGACCTGCTGGCTTATGCAGGTACGGTCGCTTATGAATCCATGGGGCTGAAAACCTTTGGCTTCGCTTTCGGCCGGGAAGATATCTGGCACCCTGAAAAAGATACCTATTGGGGCTCTGAAAAAGAGTGGCTGAAGCCAAGCACTGAAGAAGGTGGACGCTACTCCGGGATGCGTGACCTGGAAAACCCATTGGCAGCGGTGATGATGGGTCTGATTTACGTCAACCCGGAAGGCGTGGATGGTAATCCTGATCCACTGAAAACCGCCCACGACATGCGCGTCACCTTTTGGCGTATGGCGATGAACGCTGAGGAAACCGTAGCCCTTGCCGCCGGTGGCCATACCATAGGTAAGTGTCACGGTAACGGTAAGGCAGAACTGCTGGGTGAGGCTCCGGAAGGTGCTGAACTGGAAGATCAGGGTCTTGGCTGGCTCAACAAAACCAGCCGTGGCATTGGCCGCAATACCGTGACTTCCGGTATTGAAGGCGCCTGGACCACCAACCCGACCCAATGGGACAACGACTACTTCCACCTGCTGTTCAAATACGACTGGGAACTGAAGAAGAGTCCGGCCGGTGCCTGGCAATATGAACCCATTAACATTGCCGAAGAAGACAAGCCTGTGGACGCGGAAGACCCGTCCACCCGCCATAACCCCATCATGACCGATGCGGATATGGCGCTGAAGGTGGATCCGGAATATCGCAAGATTTCCGAACGCTTCCGTGATGACCACGCCTACTTCTCCGAAGTGTTTGCCCGCGCCTGGTTCAAGTTGACCCATCGGGATATGGGACCAAAATCCCGTTACATTGGTCCGGATGCACCACAGGAAGCACTGATCTGGCAAGACCCGATACCTGTTGGCAAGACCGATTACGATGTAGAAGCGGTCAAGGCCAGAATTGCCGCCAGCGGTCTGAGCAACAGTGATATGATCACTACGGCCTGGGACAGCGCCCGTACTTTCCGTGGCTCCGATAAGCGCGGTGGCGCCAACGGTGCCCGTATCCGTTTCGATTTCCAGAAGGATTGGGAAGGCAATGAACCCAAGCGTCTGGAAAAAGTGCTCTCAGTACTGGAACCGATTGCGGCTGAAACCGGTGCCAGCGTGGCAGACGTGATTGTTCTGGCCGGTAACGTCGGTCTGGAAGCCTCTATCAAGGCAGCTGGTTTTGACGTTAAGGTACCCTTCGCCGCTGGCCGTGGCGATGCCACGCTGGAGCAGACGGATGTTAAGTCCTTTGAAGTGCTTGAGCCTCTGCACGATGGCTTCCGCAACTGGCTGAAGAAAGATTACGCCGTGGCAGCGGAAGAGATGCTGCTGGACCGGGCCCAATTAATGGGACTCACTGCCCACGAAATGACAGCACTGATTGGCGGTATGCGTGTTCTGGACACTAACCATGGTGGCACTAAACACGGCGTCTTCACCAATCGCGAAGGTCAGTTAACCACAGACTTCTTCGTTAACCTGGTGGACATGAATTACACATGGAAGCCGGCCGCTGATGGTCTCTATGAGGTCCGGGACCGCAAGACCGATACCGTGAAGTGGACCGCTACCCGTGTTGACCTGGTATTTGGTTCTAACTCAATTCTGCGAGCCTACGCAGAAGTGTATGCCCAGGACGATAATCAGGAAAAATTCGTTCGTGACTTTGTCGCAGCCTGGACCAAAGTGATGAATGCTGATCGCTTTGACCTGGCTTAATCGAAGCACCCGCTAAAACCCAATACACACGCCGCATTGATTGCGGCGTGTTTTTTTGTCATGACTAATTTTCTTTTTTCTGCCCACCGCCGTCATGGTAGAGTTACAGGTCGAATAGATTATCCTCCCCATAAAAGTCCAGATACACACCAGCAATCTGCAAAGCTTTAGGGGTACTACTGAATTTGAATATTTGAAGCATCATTGGTGGAGAGATCATGACCTACCCCTTTCGTTCAGTGAGCATGTTGACTTTGCTGCTGTTAACCAGCCTGTTAACTGCCTGTGGCTTCCATCTGAGAGGAGAAATGAGTACTGACAGTGAGATCCGCCAACTGTCCGTCACCGGCAATGATCCTGTCTATATACGCTACCTCTCCAAAGCCATGGAACGCAGTGGCATCGATATCAGCGAGACGGCTCCATGGCGCATCAACATCATCCGCGTTGAACGTGATATTGATCAGCAGACCGTTGCCAGCGCAGGCTATTTTGAACAGCGAATTGCCATGCATGTGGTCTACCAGTTACAGACCTCCTCCGGTCTTCCTCTGTTCTCTGCGGTTCAGTTAACCCGTGAACGCTACATCACACAGAATCAGGATGCGCCTAATGCGGCGGAATCAGAACAAGCGATTATCCTTTCTGAGCTACAGCAGGAGCTGGTTGCCACTACCCAGCGCCGGATTCACAACCTGTCTGAGGCTGAACTCTCAGCGGCCGCTGAAAAAGCCAGAGCTGCGGCGAAAGCTCAGATGAAGAACACTGAATCGAACCGGAACCCTCTGCCTTGAAGCTTCGTATTGACCAACTGGGAGCACAGCTGAAGCAACAGCTGGCGCCTGTCTACATCGTCAGCGGTGATGAACCGCTTCAGGTTGCCCGGTGCTGTGATCAGATCCGCCAATATGCCAGGGACACCGGGTTTTCCGAACGCCATGTTTATCATGTTGAAAACGGCTTTGACTGGGGGGATTTTCTCAGCACGGCAAACAGCCTGTCACTATTTGCCCAGAAGCAAATTCTTGAGCTGCGAATACCCAATGGCAAGCCCGGAGATGCAGGCAGCAAAGCGCTGCTGGAATACCTCAGCCACCCTTCACCAGACAATCTGCTGCTGATGATAACGGATCGCCTGGATAACACCCTGCAGAAATCAAAATGGTTCAAGGCTCTGGAACAGGCCGGAGTATTTATTCCCATCTGGCCAATCGAATCCCGACAGTTACCAAACTGGCTCGCTCAACAGCTTAAAATGGATGGCTACCGGGCAACCCCGGATGCCCTGAGCCTGATTGCCGAGCGTGTAGAAGGGAATCTTCTGGCAGCATCCCAGGAACTGGAAAAGCTCAAGCTTCTGGCAAAGGACAAAACCATTGATGAAGCTACTGTACGAGAAGCAGTGTCGGACAATGCGCGATACGATGTATTCCAACTGCTGGATAACGCCCTGGAAGGCAATATCAAACAGTGTGTGCGCATCCTGGGCATTCTGAAAGGTGAAGGCATCGAGCCTCCGATCATTCTCTGGGCACTGGCCAGGGAGATACGCCTGCTCAGCCATCTCAGCCGACAGCTATCCCGGGGGATTGCAAGGAATCTGGCGATTGAACAATCAGCTAAAGCGCTGGGGTTCGCACCATATATGCTAAAGCGCAGGACGTCATTACTGGAAAAGGCCATTCGCCGGAGCAGCGAGCGAAACCTGCGTCAATTGCTGCTGTATACAGGAAAGATTGATCGTTGTATCAAAGGGTTAGAGAAAGGTAACGCCTGGGATAAACTGCTTACCCTAACCCTGAACCTGGCAGGCTTACCTCCCACAAAGGTCATTACCTGAATCCAATAAGACAATTGAATACGTGTTGGTTGCCTCCAACGTACTGACCAAGGGAGGCAACCAGATATCCCCGAGACAAAATTCGAGAAATGCCGAACAAATCCTAAGATTGAATAAGGGCTTTCACTTCCTCTTTCACTTTCGCCTTCTCCGGCAAGCCTCCGCCGCGATACTTAATGTAGAAAATTTCATTGAGCAGTTTTGAGTCTATTGGTTTGTCCTTGACTGCCTGGTCATCGCCCTTCCAGCCCTCTCTCAGGCAGGGTTGAGTCAGCCAGACTGTTAAGTCCTGCGGGTCTGGTATGCCTTTTCTCAGGCAAATGCTGGTGATTGTGTTGGCCACAGTAATATTGATTGGGCTGTTCTTGACAGCTTCGTCATCCCCCGTCCAGCCCTCTCTCAGGCAAGGCTGAATCAGGAAGGCTTTCACGTCCTGCGGGTTTAGCAAAACATTTTCATCTGGACAAAAGGGGCAGATTATGCCGAGCATTGTACAGTCAATTGGCTTGTCCTTTACAGCATCGTCGTCACCCTTCCAGCCCTTTTTCAGGCAAGCCAGACTCATGAAGGCTCTCAGGCCCTGCGCGTCCGGTATGCCTTTGCAATGACAGAGGCAAGCGGTGATCCATTCGAGCACTTGAACGTTGATAGGGTTGCTCTTAACGGCCTCGTCATTGCCCGTCCAGCCTTCTCTCAGGCAAGACTGACCCAGAAAGGTTTTCAGGTCCAACAGATTCGGTAAGCCTTTGTAATCATACATGCTGCCAATTTGCCAGAGTCGATCACAGTCGATCGGATTGTTCTTAACAGCCTCGTCGTTGCCCGTCCAGCCTTCTCTCAGGCAGGGCTGTTCCAAAAAGGCTTTCAGTTCCGACAGGTCCGGTATGCCTAAGCCGTCACAAATGTCGGCGATTATCTCAAGCACATGCTCGTTGATAGGGTTGTTCTTAACGGCCTCATCGTTGCCCGCCCAGCCATATCTCAGGCAAGACAGACGCAGGAAATCACTCACGGGCAGGGCGTCTGGCAAGCCTTTGCTCCGATACATCTTGGCAACATCGGAAAGCGTTGATGTATCGATTTGTTCGTCCTTGACAGCTTCATCGTTGCCTGCCCAAAAGTTTTTCAGGCAGGGCTGCGTCAGCAGAGCTTCCACGGCTTGCGCATCCGGAATGCCTAAATCAGCACACATGAACGCAATTTCGCTGAGCACAGCCAGGCGAATTGACCTTTGATTAACGGGCAGGTCTGCCTGGTCATGTTTCAGGCAGGACAGTTTCAGAAAGGCTATCAGGTTCTCCTTATCCGATGGTAAAGCACCTTGAAACATCGAGGTGACTGAGTCTAGCAGTACATTGAAACTCTTTTCATTTACATCCGGTAAGCCTATCTGATGACACAAGGTAGCGACATAATTTTTTGCCAGTTCAATATCCATCGGCTCGACGGTTGCCTGCACGCCTCTGGTCAAGGGAGCCTCTCTGCATTGTTCGCCAGAGTTCACAACCTGCCTGTGTATCAGGATTTCAGTGGTCGCAGTTTCTGTCGGCTGGAAAGCGCTCGGTAAGGACTTACCTGCCAGCTCTGTGGTTTGTTGAACCTCACGACCCAGCATAGAGGATTTCTGTTCTTCTTCAGCCCCGGTGACGGGGCTGACTACTGAGTCTGATACTGTCTGAGCAGCGGGGCGAACATTGAATGTCGCGGCAGAAGGCATTGCCATTGAGTTTAACTCCTGTTTTTGTTAAAGGGGGAAACATGATGACAACTTAAAACTTTGTAAACATACAAAAATAACTATCAAAGATTCCCCGAATAATCAGACTCAGTGAATCTCAAAAAGTTCAAACTAAAAAAATAAAATTGACATTCTGAGCAATGGTTTTCCAGACGAATACGCTCAAGAACGTTTAGTGTATGCTCTTTACCGGCCACTTGGGTAAGGCCAGATCCTGACCTGCCCATCATTAAAGTAGTAAGTAGTTAACCAACTATTTAAACGCCATAAAAACACGGCTATCAGGATGATTAATCAATAATCTGCTCCCTGAAACCCTGTCGGTGAGCATGCCACGGAACTTAATCTGGTACGAACGGTCTAAAAATTTAAATAATGTTTAAAGGACTATGCAGTATGAACAGATCTTTTCTATTTAAAAAGCCATCATTGAACGGCAAATTTTGGTGGGATAACAACAACATTCCCGGCTACCTGATGAATTCCGATATCGAAAAGGCACTTAATACCTTTCGCCAGATAAAAGAATTTCAGTACATTGAGTTCAATCAGGGCAGGCCTACTTATGTGTTTATGATGGAAGATGTATGTCCGTATACACCCTACGATAAAGTAATGGTCTCCATTACTGACCGGGGCGATATGAAATATGTCTTTGTGTACAACGATCCCCGGCCAGAAGAGCGGTGGTGGATTGTTTACCAGCCCGTTAATGAGTCAGGGGTGCCCATCAGCACTGAACGATGTGTCGGCTGGTTTATTGATGAGTATGCTGCCCTGGAAAAGGCCAGAGATGTACTGGCCAAACCGGACAGAACCAGCAAAGTAAATTAAAAGACCGCTGGCAAAGCGCTATACTTCGCAGCCTATATAACATCACATAAACAACACATAAAGCAGTAGTGCAATGACAGCATCTTCCTGGTTATCCATCCTGGCCATTTGCGCGCTTGGTGCCATCTCACCGGGCCCAAGTCTGGCTGCAGTCATGAAAAGCACCATGCAGGGTTCCAGGACCCACGGGCTGGTTACCGCCATTTCCCACGCCCTGGGGATTGGCATTTATGCTTTTCTGGTGGCGGCGGGTATCGGCGTTGTAATTACTGAAACGCCCTGGCTTTATAAATTCATTACCTATTCAGGTTCTGCCTATCTGGCCTGGATGGGGTATAAGGCCATTACGTCCTCATCCTCATTAATTAACGACCAGCATCAGTTACACCAACAGCTGAGTCTGAAACAGGCGGCAATTGACGGCTTTCTGGTCTCTTTCCTGAACCCCAAGATTGCCGTATTCTTCCTGGCGCTGTTCAGCCAGTTTGTGACGCCTGATTCCACGGTAATGACTCAGATACTGATGGCATCGATTGCCACACTCTGCGATGGTCTCTGGTATTGCCTGATTGCCTCAGTAGCAGGCCATGGGAAAGTGCTGCCAGCGTTGCGAAAAAGAGCCACGCTGATCAACCGGCTGTGTGGCAGCCTGCTGATTCTGGTGGCTCTTCGTATTTTGTGTATGTAAGTAGTTAACCATCAAGAGCTTCAGTCAAAAAGGCTCAAATCCCGAACGGCACCTTTATCCGCACTGGTGACCATACGCGCATAAGCTTTAAGTGCTGTAGAGACCTTTCTTGGCCGGGGTTTAACTGGCTTCCAGGCATCTTTCCCCTTGGCGTCCATTGCTGCCCGTCGCCCGGCAAGTTGGTCTTCGGTCAATTGGACATTAATGCTTCGGTTGGGAATATCTATCCGAATGATGTCTCCATTCTCTACCAGACCAATGGCGCCACCGGATGCGGCCTCAGGAGAAGCGTGACCAATGGACAATCCGGAAGTGCCGCCGGAGAAACGTCCATCCGTCAGCAGCGCGCAGGCTTTACCCAGCCCTTTCGATTTCAGATAACTGGTCGGGTAGAGCATTTCCTGCATACCCGGACCACCTTTTGGCCCTTCGTAGCGAACGATCACCACCTCTCCCGGCTTCACCCGGTCTTGAAGAATATTGTTGACCGCATCTTCCTGACTTTCACAGATATGAGCCGGACCTTCGAAGACCAGGTTATCATCATCAACACCCGAGGTTTTGACGACACAGCCATCGGCGGCAATGTTGCCATAAAGCACAGCAAGCCCCCCTTCAGTACTGAAGGCATGTTCCAGTGAGCGAATGCAGCCATCAGCCCGGTCATCATCCAGTGTCTCCCAGCGATAATCCTGACTGAATGCTTCTGTCGTACGAATACCGGCAGGACCTGCTTTAAAAAACGCTGTTACCGACTCATCACGGGTTTGAATAATATCCCAACGGGACAAGGCTTCACTAACGGTGGCGCTATGCACCATGGGAATATCATTGTGCAATAGCCCGGCACGATCCAGTTCACCAAGGATACCCATCACACCACCTGCCCGGTGAACATCCTCCATATGATATTTCGGGGTGTTGGGAGCCACCTTGCATAATTGGGGAATCCGACGGGATAACTCGTCGATATTGCGCATATCGAAAGGTATACCGCCTTCCTGGGCAGCAGCCAGCAGGTGCAGGATGGTATTGGTCGATCCGCCCATGGCGATGTCCAGACTCATGGCATTTTCAAACGCCTTGAAACTGGCGATGGATCTTGGCAAAACACTATTGTCATCGTGTTCATAATAACGCCGGGTGATATCAACAATACGGCGCGCTGCCTCCAGAAACAGCTGCTCACGGTCAGCGTGAGTAGCCAGCATGGAGCCATTGCCCGGCAGGGAAAGACCGAGCGCTTCCGTCAGACAATTCATGGAGTTGGCGGTAAACATCCCTGAGCAGGAACCACAGGTTGGACAGGCTGAACGCTCATACTCCGCAACGGTTTCATCATCTGCATCTGAAGCGGCAATCACCATGGCATCGACAAGATCAAGCCCATGCTGTGACAGCCTGGTTTTACCCGCTTCCATTGGGCCACCTGAAACGAAAACCACCGGGATGTTCAGGCGCATGGCAGCCATCAACATGCCCGGGGTGATTTTGTCACAGTTGGAAATACAGACCAGCGCATCGGCTGTGTGGGCATTGACCATATATTCAACGGAGTCAGCGATGATGTCCCGGCTGGGTAACGAATAGAGCATGCCATCGTGCCCCATGGCTATGCCATCATCCACGGCAATGGTGTTGAACTCTTTCGCCACACCACCATGCTGCTCAATTTCACGACAAACCAATTGTCCCATGTCTTTCAAATGGACATGGCCGGGCACGAACTGGGTAAATGAGTTAGCGACAGCAATAATGGGCTTGTTGAAATCCCCATCATTCATACCCGTTGCCCGCCATAGCGCACGGGCTCCGGCCATATTACGGCCATGGGTTGATGTTCTGGAGCGATAGGCTGGCATGAAACAGTCCCTCTATAACGGTTGGTCGGAAATGGTTTTATTCTGGCTTTTGGTTTCTGGCTTTTGGTTTCTGGCTTTTGGCTTTTGGCTTTTGGCTTTTGGCTTTTGGCTTTTGGCTGTACACGGTGGCTTATAGAAAGTCACTGCACTCCATTGCTGACGGGGTTTTCATCGCCATCCAATGGCGGCCAGTCAGAATATCAAAATTCAGTCGATTTGTCTGACTATGTGGAAATACAACCGGAATAACCGGAATAGAAGCCACTCATCAAAGTCATTACGGGAAATAAGACTTAATCCTTGAAAAGCGGCCATTACCAGAATGGTCAAAAAAGACGTTCAGCTGGCAAAATGGTGCTGCCGGGCGATGTGTTTTTCAATCATGATATCAATGGCTTCCTGATCATAGGGTCTCAAGCCGGAGAGAATCATGGTTTTCTCCCCCATACCCACCACATCACTATTCTCACGGTAAATAAAGTTAAGCGTCACCTTACCCCGCTTGCCATTAACATCCAAAGTAGCGCCTGCCGCTTCCAGATGGGGGTTTACCAGGTCAACACGTTCCATTTTCAGGGTCATGCTGTCGTAGATGACCAAGGGTTTGACGGTATTGATCATGACGCCATGGGACTTCATCAGCGGCACAAAGACATTGGGGAAATTCTCACCAGAGAAAGCGACATAACTGCGCACCAGCTGCTCAATCATTGACGTATCATGACTACAGGCACCATGGCGCTCAATATCCAGATACATCTTGCCGGAAAGGTCATAAATGCTCTTATGCCCTTTATCGTTGGTACAGATTTCCAGCTCAACACCGTCGCTGACCATACCATTGAAAGTGACACGCATATCGCTATACAGGCCTTCACTCAGCAGGACCTTGGCAAATAGCAGATCACCCGGAACGCAGAACCGGGAGTTATTCACATCGTGGAGTGGATTAAAATCATTGGCAATGCGCTTCGCAAACTGGCTGGCCTGTTCACGGGTAAACGAAAAGCGGCTGTCTGCCAGTGAAGTACAGTATTGATCGATAAACATAGTGTTAAAGCTGGATTCCTACCACAATCATCCCACAGCCAGCCGACATTGATCACCTCTGGCTACTGCTGGCTAATGAATGTCAGTCATTAGTGACAAATGCCCATGGTAAAACATCTTAAGTGAGTAAGTCCCCTTAAACCTACAAGTAAATCGTAGCTTTTTGTTTAACGAAGCCCACGGAATTCTCCATCCATACCTGACGCATTGGAAGCAAAGTGACGGGGTCGCCCAGACGGGGTCGCCCAGACGGGGTCGCCCAGACGAGGTCGCCCAGACGGGGTCGCCCAGACGGGGTCGCCCAGACGGGGTGGTGGGAGTATGCCACTAACGTCCTGAAAGCAGCATTACAGAACTTAATGTTATTGCCATGGTCTATTTGTGCTATTCAACCGCCAGCATCAGACCCAGCCCATGGCAAACTCTTTTAACCTCCCACCCTGCCACTTCCCCTCCCAAAGCACAAATGGTCACGTTCCTGCTTTTGAGGCATTAGCGATGGCTGAAGTGATAACAGATTTCCAATCTTATATTCCAAAAGGGCTACAAGCACAAGAACCACTGGGTCTACGCAACCGATCGGTGAAACCAACTGAAAATCAGGTCGTTCACTACACTGAAAAACTACTAAAAACGAAAAAAAAACTGTGTGATAACGGGAACAAGGTTACTTTAGAAAGAGAAAAACGATATGTTCAAACACCATCAGCAGAAACACTCTCTAGTCTTCTGGACCAGATCCAAAGCACCTATTTGAAATACTGGGAGCTACAGCGGGTCGTGGAACTCATGCCAGAGAAGATGCCCAAGAGCTTACTGGCCATAGCGGATGAACTTGAACAGTTCGAAAATCACATGGTTGATTTTTTCCTGGGCTGCACGCCTTCAGATCCGAAACAGATTCAGGACCTGTTCTTAATGGTTGTCTGGTTTGAGGGGGTAAAAGACACTAAAAATGAAATGGAATCAGCCAACTATATATCAATCAGCAAACGGATCCTATCATTTTTCGAACATGACATAATCACCAATACTCCCATCACAAAAATTAAAAACCGGATCATTCTCTGTGACCCACTGAATCAGAAAACAAAACAGTATGATGAAAAAAAACTGCCCGAAGCCATCCTCTTAAGTATTACCAAATCATTAAAAAACCTACTATTTTTCAAGGATACTGAAACCATAAAAGCCAATTTAAAAGCATTCATTTGTGAATCTGAATTATTCAAGGAAAGGGACTGTTCACAAAAAACACTTGCAACAAATTTAACGGTCTTAGGCCTCTGCGAATCCGCATGCAATATGCTTGACCAACTGAAATGCAGTAAACTTGCCCTCATTCCCGATTTACCGGACATTCCTGACCTAAACCCGAATTCGTTATTACTCCACGCCCTCCGGTTTGGTGTGGTCAGTCAAATAACATATAACTCACCCGACATGAGCCTGTCAGCGCTGGAACAACTTATCCGCTTTCTGCAAATCCCCGAATTCAAGAAAAAATTATTACCCTTGATACAGCATTTTGCATCGACTTTATACCCGTCAGGCTTGACGACTATTTGTAATTTTCTGATTAATCAAGATACCTCTCAGCTTATCAATATCCCCAACAAAGACAGCAGGCTCTATTTATCAGCCGTCCTTCACTACCTGAAAAATGAGCCTGAAAAAGCAGAAAGTGAGCTGTTAAAATCCCGCACCCCTGAAGCCCGATGGCTACTCAGTAAGATATATGAGAAAAACAACCGGTTAGAAGAAGCCATTGAGAATTCCAGATTGGCCCTGCAAAAAGGAGTTAATGTGGCCAATCTGCAATTGGCGCTGCTGCTGATGAAGAACAGCAGAAATGATATCGGTTCAATAGAGTCGGTTATTACCCATTTGCAGCGGGCTATAGAGCATTATGATTTTATCGATGCAAAGGAAGTATCATTTTATATTCAGGGAATTATCGATGAACTGGAACTCATTGAAACAAAACCAACCGCCCCGGAAGTGACACCTGAAAAGAAAAAGGGACCCAAAAAACCACGGCACCGTTCAGGCCCAACCGGAAAAAAAAGAGCCACAAAACTACGGGGTAAACATGAAAGTTTAAACAGAGGCCCGAATGAACAAACACAGGGCCCTGGCTTTTCTGGAGGTCTATTTTCTGAAGGTCAATGCTCTAAAGATCAATGCCCTACCAACGCAAACCCTGTATGCCCCACAAGTACCGCAGAAGCACCCACCCGAAAGGGAAGCATTAAATCGATCCATCAAACCCGACTGTCCTACATCAGCCTCTGGGTCACACAATTATTACACAACAGTGACTTTGAACAAGCCCGTGCTGTACTGGAACAATCCTGCCAGGATACTCAGCTGACACTGCAACAGGCCAGCTTTGCTCATATGGATTTATGGAGCCTAAGGGTTATAGCAAAAGGCTCTGAACACTTGGAGGCCTTCAATGCGTCAGCCAAACAAGAACAGAAGCCCGGTGGGTTAAATATACTGGCTCAATCCGGCGAAACACTGACCGAATACGGTCTGGACCGGCAGGATTGCGAAGCGGTTTTATTATCTGACGACATCCCAAAACACCAACTGGCCATTCGCAACCTGATTATTGATAAAGCACTGGGATGGCTATGCTGCCTCCACCCTTGTGACCAGAATTTAGCCGAATATAAGGCTCAGTGGATAAGTCAGCCCTGCACTATCGCCAAACATCATTTAGCCGAATTTGAACATAGCCTGTCACTGACATTCGTCACCGGTTCTTTTTTATCCCTTATTGGCCACATACATGGTGATATGGCAACAGATTGTGATGATCAAAAAGAGAAAAACAGGCTCAAACAAAAATCGGGAGAGTTCTATGGCACAGCTAATGAATTTAATAATTGGAGAATTCGATTAAAAAACGAACCTCGGTTACGTCATCGCATCGCAAAAAAAACCCCATTAGGCGATATTCAAAGACTAAGAAAAAACCTCGTAGCCGCAACAAAGCGATAGTGTTGATAACGTTAAAGATAGGGTGGAATGCCACCACCCCATACCCTCAAAGACCAACGTTGTTCTTTTGTAGGACTTGCTCCGCACGATAGCTTGATCGCACCAGCGCACCAGAAACCACCTCAAGAAACCCTTTTTCCAATCCCCATTGCCGATATTTTTCAAACTCTTCCGGCGTCACATAACGCTCAATGGGGAGATGGTTAACGGTTGGCTGCAGGTACTGGCCAAAGGTAACAATATCAACATTAATGGCCCTCAGATCATCCAGGGCTTCAAGAATCTCATCATCGGTTTCACCGAGCCCCAGCATCAGGCTGGTTTTCGTCAGGACATCAGGACGGTATTTCTTGGCATGTTCCAGCACAGCCAGTGTCTGTTCATAACTGGCCCTGGGATCACGCACGGGGTGAGTCAGTCGGCGAACGGTTTCTACATTCTGGGCAAAGACCGCTATGGGGCTATCAACAACTTTCTCAACATGGGACATGACACCGAGAAAATCAGGCGTCAGAACCTCTACATCAGTATCCGGGTTTTCTGCCTTAACCCGGCGAACCACATCAGCGTAATGTCCGGCACCGCCATCCGGCAGGTCATCCCGGTTCACCGAGGTCAGCACCAGATATTTCAGGTTCATCAGCTTGACCGAGTTAGCGGTATGCTCAGGTTCATCATGATCCAGCCACCCTTTAGGATTCCCGGTATTCACGGCACAGAACCGGCAGGCCCGGGTGCAGGTATCACCCATCAACATGATGGTCGCAGTACCAGAACTCCAGCACTCATTGATATTCGGACACATGGCCTCTTCACAGACCGTACTGAGCTTATGCTCATGAACAGTACTTTTGACTTCTTTGTATTTTGTACCGTGACTTGCTTTTATTCTGAGCCAGGATGGTTTCCGCTGAATCGGGGCATGCTGCCCCCCGGCACTGGCTTTAATGCCATTTTTAATGGCTGTGATACCTTTGTCATTGACAAATTTGGTACCACTTTCTATTTTGACGCCACCGTCTATCTGCACGGTAGGAATAATGTTTTCCGGCTTCATCCGTGGGCTTTCTCCGTTGAGGCCGCTATTCACCAGCTCATGGCTGTCAAACGATTCAAGACCGCTGTTATCGGAATGAGTAGTCATGCCTCCCC
Source organism: Endozoicomonas sp. YOMI1 (assembly GCF_024606345.1). Lineage (GTDB taxonomy): Bacteria > Pseudomonadota > Gammaproteobacteria > Pseudomonadales > Endozoicomonadaceae > Endozoicomonas. Next base: position 1,132 of record NZ_JAHHPM010000297.1, on the reverse strand, counting down.
CCTGTTATCTTAGTGTACTGCTAACTGGACCATTAAACGGCTGACCCATTATCCCCGCTATCTGCCAACAGCTCATCACTCGCCGCTTTTTCATCAATATTGATGTAGCCTAGTGCTTTCTGAAAGCATACCAGTAAACGCCGACTCACTTCCTCTATGTCTACATTTCCCAACAGCGATGCCATATCCACCACATGGAGCCCGGGGTAACCACAGGGATTAATACGGTTAAATGGTTCCAGATCCATATCTACATTCAGGCTTAGCCCGTGGTAAGAACACATTTTACGAAAGCGAAGCCCAAGGGATGCAATTTTTGCCTCTTTGACATAAACACCCGGCGCATCCGGCCTGTTCTGTGCCTCTAAACCATAACTGGCAAGCATTTCAATCACAGCACTTTCCAATGCCGAAACCACGGCCCTTGGACCACTCTTCTTCCGGCGTACATCCATCAGGAAGTAAAACACCAGCTGCCCCGGGCCATGATAGGTAACCTGGCCACCACGATCCACCTGAATAACCGGTATATCTCCCGGGAAAAGAACATGTTCCGGCTTGCCGGCCTGTCCCTGGGTGAAAACCGGGGGATGTTCCACCACCCAGAATTCATCCCGGGTCTGATCATCCCTATTGGCAGTAAAGGCTTTCATAGCCTGCCAGACAGGCTCGTAGTTTCTCCGCCCGAGATAACGTACGATCAGGTCATTTTCAATACCGTCAGACTGTTGAGTGCTTTCAGCCATCAAAGCCCTGTCCATTACAAAACCATCTGAATACGGCCACTGGCTTTCAAATCTTCAAAGAGTGCCTGCAGTTGAGGTTCGCCAGTGGCATGAATAACCACGGTCACTGACATGTACTTGCCATTTCGACTGGTTTTCATCTTTGCATGGCCATCGAAGTCCGGTGCATGTTTTGCCACCACCCTTAGCACAAAATCTTTATAATCGGGAGCGGAGTGCCCTACGATACGAATAGGGTAATCACAGGGAAATTCAATTTTCGGGGCCTGTGGCTCATTCATAACCATCTACCTACATCATTGTCGAACTGTAAGTAATTATCCTTAAATAATTCCGACATTTAGAACTCACTCTCCGTTCACCCTGAGCGGAGTCGAAGGGTGCCT
>NZ_JAHHPM010000296.1 GCF_024606345.1 Endozoicomonas sp. YOMI1 | reverse complement strand
TAACTTCCTCTTTTTTGCCACGGAGTCACAGAGGAAAAGATTTTTTCTTTTCTCCATGCCTCCGTGGCAGGGTTTTGTTTACCGGATAACATCGGAAATGTGGAAGTTATTTCAAGACAGCTCCTTATACCGTTCATCAACACTGCCTTCTGATATTACATGATCGATAAATGGACAACCTCACTTATTCAGCCACCGTTGAGATTAGCGGCGCTGCAGTTAAAACATCGTGGCATCACACCGGAACAGGTCACCATTGCCGGTTTTCTGATGGGCATGCTGGCAGTCCCTTTGCTGGCCTTTGAGTTCTACTCATTGGCTTTAGTGCTGATTCTGGGTAACCGAATACTGGATGGTCTTGATGGAATACTGGCCAGGCTGGGCAGCCCCTCAGACGCAGGCGGGTTTCTGGATATTACTCTGGATTTTATTTTTTATTCAGCCATTGTTATGGGCTTTGCCCTGGCGTCACCGGCAAACAATGCGGTGGCAGCGTGCGTCCTGATTTTCTCATTTATGGGCACCGGAGCCAGTTTTCTTGCCTATGCCATCATGGCTGAGAAACATCAGCTGTCAGACCCGCGCTTCAAGCACAAATCCCTGTATTACCTGGGTGGCCTGGCAGAGGGAACAGAGACCATTGCGCTGTTTGTCCTTTTCTGTCTGCTGCCTGATTACTTTCCACAACTTGCCCTGGGTTTTGCCGCCATATGCATGTTAACCGCGGCTCTCAGAGTCTGGTCTGGTTACCACAGTATTGAGCACGCAGAGAAAGAAGAACACCAGGAGCCTGTCGGGCGACCTTAGGGATTGAGCCATTTTTATGCTGTTTCAGGCAAATTCAGGGAACTGCATCTGCAGCAACCCTGAAGCGTTGGATGCTCAAGCTAAATTATCTTTACCAAGCGCTGCTGAAAGTTCCCTTACATGATCTTCAGATGGCTCAGTACGACAAATAAGCAACCTTCTTTCTACGGGTTGTTCTGCAAGCTTCTCTGCATGTAATACATGCATATTTTTAACTTTATGCAATAACTCAATACCATCAAAGATTATGCCATCTCCTGGTGTTTCGTATGCAAATGTTTTGATACTTCCTCCTACAGGAATCATACTTTTAGGTTCTGATTCTTGTGCAAAACTTAATTCCCCGCCAGTAAAACCATTGTCGTGTTGTATATATGGAGATAAAAGTGTTGTCATAGTTAAGTTACAACCATCCCTATGCCATGGCATATCACATATCTGTGTTTGTTCAGGGGTAAATGTATACCTGAGCACGCCGCAACTAGCCTCCACAGTAAAATCTTTCCAGTTGAGTTTGCGACCCATTGCTTGCAAGGCCTCTTTACACATTTTATTTATTGACTCTGTATGGGGCGCAAAATTTTTGTCAAAGTTCTCTGTATCTGTAAGTTTACCATCTTCATCAAATGTTACTTCTGATGGAAATCGGTATTCACGGCACCAACCATAATCAATAAATTTGACCTTTCGTATTTTATTTCCTCTGTTTTCAAAATCGAAAGTAGGTAATTCATCAATTTCTTGATTAGCCTTTGCTAAGGTTAGTTGTGAAACAACATCTGGTATTTTTACAATTATTCTTCCAGACTCGCTCCTTTTTTCCACTGGTTTTTTCTTACAAGATAAGAATAAATTTTCAAGAGACTCAGTTAAAGCCTTAGTAGAAGTATCAATGATTGATGCAGGTGCATACATATTAAAAATTCCTTTCTGTTTTTAACAATCATATTCAAAATTTTAGAGTTGAACGATCTGACAGCCTGCTTTATTCCTTTCTCCACATGGGGTTACAAAAACTGGAGCAATTAAACAGTAAGCAATCACTTGAACAGCTTTATTCTTTTCAGAACCAAGGATAAATTAATCTGACTAAGCGTTCTTATTTAAAACCCAGACAGTATAAGATAGTCTATATATTAAATAATTCGAATCACTCTTAAAAAAATACATTAGGGAGAAACCTTGCAGTTTGAGCCTTTTTATGCTGATTTGCGGCAAATTCAGGTAGCTGCGCCTGCGGCAAGTCTTGATTTTTTCGTTAGATGCTCAAGCTAAATTTTCTTCACCAAGCACTACTGAAAGATATCTTACATCATCTTCAGATGGCCTGGTAAAGCAAGTAAGCAGCCTTCTTTCTACGGCTCGTTTTACGAGCATCTCTTTATTCAATACATAAACGTCTTCAAGTTTATGCAGTGTATCAATACCATCAAAAATGAAGCCATCTCCTGGTTTTTGGTATTTAAATGTTTTTATGGTACCTTCTGCAGGAATACCAAAAGCACGTGCAGGCACACCAGAAATATTTAATTCTTTTGCAAAACTTAATGCTCCACCAGTAAAACCATTGTCGTGTTGATTATATGGAGATAAAAGTGTTGACATGGATAAAGTACATTTATCTCTATGCCATGGCATATTACGTATCTGTGTTTGTTCACGGGTTAATGGATACCTGAGCAAAAAGCAATGAGCCTCCACAGTATAATTCCTCCAGTTGAGTTTGCGACCCATTGTCTGCAAGGCCTCTTTACACATTTTATTTATTAAATCTGTATGCGGAACAAATTTTTTGTCAAAGGTCTCTGTATCTGAAAGTTTACCAAATGCATCAAATGATACTGTTGATGGAAATAGATAATCATTGTACTTATCTGGATCAATAATTTGGACTTGCCGTAATTTATTTCCTGTGTTTTCAAAATCGTCAGTAGGTAATTTATCAATTTCCTGATACGCTTTTGCCAGGGTTATTTCTGAAACAGTATTTGTTACTTTGACAATCACTCTTCCAGAATTGTTTCCTGTTTCTAATGATTCTTTCTTACCGGATAAGGATGAACCATCAATACGACCAGATAAAGCCACCGTAGATTGAGTACTGAGTGATGTAGTTGAATACATTTTAAAAATTTCATATCCAAGTGGCTGTCGGACTTAAGAATGTCCTGCAGCGGTTGCGATAAATTGCTCTTAAATTCCTACTTCTTCATCAAATAGCCCCGCAATTCTCCTCAGAATCAGAGATTTTTATCCTCAACTTCTCGCAATCCTCGCTATGGACGCTTAGTTCCGACAGGCTCCTGGATTTTGGAGTGGAACGGATCTAACAGCGTGCTTTATCCTTTTCTCCGCAAGGGATTACCAAAACTGGCACAATCGAACGGATAGAAAACACTCAAATAGCTGTAATCTTTAAGGAGCCACAGATCAAGGAAGCTGACTCAATGGCCAATTCTGTAAATCTAACTAAATTAAAATAGTCTATATTTTAAAAATTTCCATCACTCCTTAAAAAATAAATGTGTAAGCACATCTGACAAGCATCTCCGTGGGCAGTTACTCAAAATGGACGGTGAAAAAGGGAAGTTATTCAGGGAATTATTAAAGCAGCCAACACCCGGACCAACCACCATGCACCAGGATCTCTGAGTTTCATGGGGGATGGCGGTGGGGCCACGAGTCGGCTCGCATGCGATCCGACCTACTTCGGGGGGGGGGCGTTCTTCAATTCAGAGGCTTATTGCAACTCTCAGCGCAGAAAACAGTCTGATATAGAATTCCACTCAATATGTAGTTCATCATGAATATTATCAGACGGCTTTTCCAAGTACTGGTTCTGCTCTCTTTTGCCACGGTGGGCAACACTGCCTCACAACGCTCCATACCCGGCGATTTATCGTCGGCAGATGCCTGGCCCAAGCCGAAAGAAGTGGCATTCTCCCCCCGGAAGCTACGGCTGGTTGACTATAATCCGGTGTCCGGAAACTACCTGTTCCGAGGCAACATGCCCATTATCAAAGGCCAGTTTGCCTATCAAGAGCTTATTGACACCATGAACCAGAGAAGTATGGAGAAGCTCCAGGCCCCACTTCCCGAAGACATCTATATTTTTGATATTTCGTTGATCAGCAAGCTTGGTGAACGTCATTTACTAAAACAAGAACAGATATTTACCCAAACCAACCCGGATCTGGTGCATCTGATCCACCATCCGGTTTATGGTGCCGTTTCCAATCCTGATTATTACCCGAAGTCAGTTCTCCACATTATGCTCAAGCTCCCATTTATTGGTGATGTATACAGACTTGTAGACAAGCTCAGCAAATTACTTAATCAGGAGTACAGCAGGCCTGTAGCCATTTTTGTTCACTGTCAGGCCGGCAGTGACCGGACAGGCATGGTCATTGGCACTTATCAGATGCAGTTTCTGGGCAAAAGCTACCTTGAGGTGATTGAGGAAGCAGAGGAAATTGCAGGACGACCGCTCAGGTCCCTGCAAAAAAGAGCACTGAAATGGATCGCCTATTACTTAAGGGATAGTAAAGGCATTCAAAGTGTCGGTGCCATTTACTAAAGCACGCCTCAGCTGATGATGAAAACAGGGACTCTTCTACACTGGCGTCGAGGCTGTCGCGAACCCCTGAAGAACACTCCTTGAGGTAGGTTGGTTCGCTTGAGAGCCGACTCGTGGCCCCACCGCCATCCACCATGAAACTCAGAGATCATGATGTGTGGCGGTTGGTTCGGAAGTCGGCTCCTTAAGGAGCCGACCTACACAGAGAGACTCTCTTCCGACATTTAGAACTCACTCTCCGTTCACCCTGAGCGGAGTCGAAGGGTGCCT
>NZ_JAHHPM010000295.1 GCF_024606345.1 Endozoicomonas sp. YOMI1 | reverse complement strand
AGGTCAATGGGCAATCATTGACCCAGGGTTCAAATCGATGACCCGTTTTTAAAAAATTGGATAAAAAAAGCCAATTGCCACATTGAAGTGACCGAAGCTTCCGGTTCCCACTCAACATGAATTTTTACATCGAAAGAATCGACTTCAAGCGTGACCGACAAGGGGTCTTTTTTCATTTCTAACAGCTTACCCTTTGGGTGAGCGGGTTTTGGTGGCCGAACCATTTGAGACTGATCTCCCGCCCCAATACCGGCAGTTGCTGCCATTCCCGCTGTTTCAACATGACAGTTTATTGCAGTCGTGCCGGTAACCGTTCCATTAGACAGCTATCCCGCGGCAATACCGGCATATGGATTTTGCATGGTTTGAAAAGGCTTTTTGGGCGAGCTTTGGCCTGTTTGGCTATCTTACCGGTTACCAAATTAAAAATGCTAAAGAGGCAAAGAATGAAAAATTTCAAATGGCCAGCCACTTATTATCTCACAGGTTTTGCAGATGACTACTCAGCGTCATAAGCTTTTTGCAATTAGCGGCCTGGCTATTGGTCACGCATCAGATCTTGAGAGGTTGACCGGAGTGACGGTGCTGCGCTTTGATCAGGGCGTGACGGCTGGTGTGGATGTCCGCGGTGCCGCTCCCGGAACCAGGGAGACGGAATTGCTAAGGCCTGAAAATCTGGTGAATTCTGTCCATGCCATTGTGCTTTGCGGTGGCAGTGCGCTGGGCCTGGAAAGTATGAACGGGGTCAGTCGTTGCCTGGAGGAACAGGGCATTGGTTTGCCGACAGGCTTCGCCAGGATCCCGATTGTCACCGGTGCGGTGCTCTTCGATCAGTCGGTCGGTGATGCCTCTGCCCGACCCAGTGAGCAAATGGGGTATGAAGCCACCAGGTTGGCCTGTCGCCAAGACATTGAAGAAGGCAATGTTGGTGCCGGTACCGGAGCATCAATCGGTAAAATTGCCGGGTTTGACCGCGCCACAAAAAGCGGCATAGGTTGTTATGCCATTAAGCTGAGAAGAGGGTTGGTCGTTGGTGCCGTAGTGGCTGTCAATGCCTGGGGAGATGTTGTTACTGGTGAGAAGCTCATTGCAGGCACAAGGAGCGAAGATGGACAGCGGTTTGTTTCTGGTATGGATATCTTAATGAATGACCAGACTGTTCAAGCACTACCCGGGGCAAATACCACCATTGGTGTGGTGGTGACTAACGGAAAATTAACCAAAGCCCAGGCTTTAAAGCTGGCGCAAATGGGGCATGATGGTTTGTCACGTGCCATTCGTCCTGCTCATTCCATGTACGACGGTGATACTATTTTCAGTGCAGCAACCGGAGAAGTGGATGCTGATGTAAATGTTTTGGGCATTATGGGGGCAGAGGCTGTGGAACAGGCGATACGTCGTGCCGTTTATACTGCAACGGCAGCGGGTGGCTTACCGGCGATTCACGATATATGTGCAAAATAACCCCTTCGACTGCTGAAATGGCTGCTGCCAGGGAAGGTAATGTAAAACGAAAGTTCTTTTAAAATGCTCGCTTTTTCTGTTAGGAAAGTCGGTTGGTTCAGAAGTTGAACTGAGGTTTTGTTGTTGATTACAGGGGGGAATTCATCAAACGCCTATGTCTATTAAACGCTAAAGCTGAGGACATTGGGTTTTAGTTCGTATAGATTTGTCCTATTATTGCAACAAGCCAGCACATGGGTCATTTCCATTACGAATTGAACTAAATGTACCGGTTCATCGTGTGCAATTGTGGCTCTCTCTGTCCACCGCCTGTTGCCGGTTTGCCCCCAAATCCTGACCATTCCATCGTCACTGCCGGTGACCAGATAGCTTCCTTCTGTACTGAATTCAATGGAGTTAACCGTTTGGCTCTGTTCGATAATGGTGACTTCTGGCAAGGCTTCTTCATCAGTTAATTCACAGAGGGTGATTCGCTGATCACTGGCAGAGTATACGGCAACATGGATCTGATCAGGACTAAAAACAACCAGGCCATTGGCAGCCACACTCGCCTTCTCTACCCATGACCCATCGCTGATCTTTCCGATGATTCGTTGCACTCTTTTTTCTACACGGTTAGAAAATAATGTTATTACGCCATGTGTTCCACAAGGGCTGAATAAAATTTCTGAAATAATACGGCGGCCAGAAAAATCATCGAAAACGGCTTGTCTGCCCCAGACTCCTTCTCCCTGTTGCCCGTGGATCTCGACACGGTACGAGTCATTGAGTGCGATGGTGGTCCCATCAGGACTAAATTTTATATCCCAAAGCCAGTAACGATCCTTCTCATCCTCAATGATATACTCCTCCAGCCAGTTTCCCTGATTACCACGGATATAAACCTTTGCACCATTACGTCCATAAATTGACCATACACGTGTTCCATCAGGACTAAATTTGGCTTTACGCGAATTTATATAGGACTGCGTACTCACCTCCGGCCCGTCGTCAGTTAGATCGCAAATAAGCAGATCATCTGTGTCCCTTACCAATGCACACCTGCCATCGCGAGTGACATCAAGAACAAACACCCTATCAGTTACGCCAAGGGGTAACTCTATCCATTTTCCATCACTGTTTTTTCCCCCATATTTTGTCAACGACACTTTTAACTCATCAACTATGCAATTGGCGTTGACCAACACATGACAACTGTTGGGACTGACGAATTCTGTGGCTTCCCGAGCGGTATCGTCGTCGTCAAAAAGGGATGTCTTATGGTCCCATTTTCCATCCCGGGATCGCTCGAAAATCTTCACCACTGCGCTGTTGTTTATAACAAGGCAGGTTCCATTGGCGAAAAGCTGTGCTCTATATTTACCCCAATGAATCCTGCCGTAAGGGATAGACAACGTTTCAACCCACTGCGTACCACGGATTAATTCAACAATTTTTACTTCAGCATCGCTGGAACTCAATATGACTGGAATGTCAGCGCTGGATTGAACCGTGTGTACCCTGTTTTCGTGAACCATGGCCGCTTTGAGTTCCGTGTCAAAAGAGAGGTTCTGGCCACTGATTTCCCGTAGATTAAAATAAATAATTTCCACAAAAGCTTTGGGTTTTCTGTGTTGCATAGCACGGAAATAACCTTCGGGTTTTGTTGTGGAAAACCGTTCCAGATAATCGATCAAATAATCAGAATCTGACTCTATCCGCTTTTTCACTCGAGATTGTGTGGTATCAGGCAGCTCACGAAAACAGGCAATCTCCTTTGAACGATTCCGTAAAATATTGTCCCTGAAACGTTTTGAGACTGCCTCAACCCTTGACAGATCTGAAGACGAAAGATAGCTGAATATCTGACTGCCTAACTCGGGAATCTCTAGCATGGCTTGCAACATTGAAGATGGCTCTGCCTTACTGATTTGTCTGAATCCGGCGAAACTTTTTGAGCCACAATCAGGAGCAACGGTATGATCATTGGCTACCCCAGCATCTGTATGGGTTGGGTAGATGGGCAAATTCGTTGAATTCAATGGGGGATTATTCATGTAATGAAACTCCGGCAAAGGTACCGCTTTCACTCACAGACATTATCCTCTCCAATACTTCGGACAGCCTCACAGACTGATTGCTGCCATGTGCCGAAAGCTTAAGATAACCGAATATATCGACTTGTGTATAACAAATGACTCTGATGAGCGACTTTCGCAACAGCCTCCGATACATTGGACAGTGGACAGCTTCTGTTCATCATTATATAACAGCACCTTTAAGTAGTTGGCCAAATGGAATCGTAT
>NZ_JAHHPM010000294.1 GCF_024606345.1 Endozoicomonas sp. YOMI1 | reverse complement strand
ATCTATCATGCCTCGGAGTTAACGCCCTTCGATGCTTCGACAAGCTCAGCACTCAGGACGAACGGAGTTCGGAGGCTCCAAAATGTGTAAATTATTCAAGGACTATTCCTCAGAGCGACAAAGTCCCCGGCTTTGGCATCCTGCGTCGCCCTACCTCCCACATCCGTGTGGTCCTGCGCGAGATTCGGGGCAGTTTAAGAAATATCCGGGCTAAGCGTCCATGTTAACAGTAACAGGCTCTATCACTTTCCGGGGGATAAATTCAGCCTCTGATTGGTCAGGTAAAGGTCTTTTGCGTGACTTGAGTCTGGTTTCGTAGCTTGCACGGGATAAAGAGGGTTCGTTATTCTGGGCTGTCCTGTTGCCATCGGCATCCCTGGAACAAGCCTCCCGGAAAAGGTCACCTGCTTCTCGAGCCTGTCAAAGCCTGTGCTGCTGTTTTGAATGAGTGTTCTTAGGGTGGACATTAAGCTTACCCCTCCATTTTCAATGGCTTTTGAATGGAACCTGACCCCGGTCAACAATCTGTTGGATAATGTATGGCCAGCGCTGGAGCCCGATTAAAACAATAGCTACATTAACAGCGTAATCGTTCGAACGATATCTCTACCTGCAGAAACGGGAATTTCTGACTATCTTATGTTCATATTGGTTTGCCAGTTCTTGAAGAGGCTGTTTAAAAATCCATTTGAGAAGCATCATTTTTAGCATCAGACTTGAGTTTTTATTCAACCTTCATATTAAAAAGTTGTTGTTGCAGCGATTAAACTCACACTCAATATTTTGTCAGGAGGTTCGAGTGTCCAGAGTCATCCAATTATGTCTCATTGGCATGATTGCCGTATTTGCCACTGTCCAGTCATGCTTTGGTGAGGCAGAAACCAACTATAAGAACAAACCAGCCCCTGCAGAAATAACATCACCGATGCCACCCCGGGATGCGTCATTGTCTGAAGTGGATAAAGAAGCGCTTAAAGCCACTATCCTTGATATGGTTCGAAACTTGAATACGTTTGACTTTGATGAGTTCGCCAGCTTCTTTGCTGAAGACTCATTAAAAATGTTAAAGCATCAGGTGCAACGCTATCACTCAAGTCACTTGTTTGAGATTATTTTTCCTGAAGGACGGGCAAAGGCCAATGAACTGAGTCCACAGGATTTTTTTGTGCGAATCATTTCCAAATCAAAATTTAATGTTGGTATTTCCCGGGCCTACGAAATTAATGTAACCCCCAAGTGTCACATGCGTGCAGATGATGACGGAGAAATTGTAACCGTATTAACCACCTTCCCGGAGTCATACTCCGGCTATCAATCCAGAAGCGAGGTGTTCACCTTCAGAAAAGCCGGGAACCAATGGGTTCCAGAGGTTCCGGACTTTATTCTCAGCGACTTTAAATATGACCTGACCCGAAACTTTGCCAGCCCGCGCATTTTCTACCCACTCTATCCGGTAATGGATACTTTCAACATTATGATGGGTTCCTTTATGCCTTCGAGTTAACAACCAGAAGGCGGGATGATTTAGGGCAAGAGCATGGCAAGAATGGTTAATGGCAGATTCACGGAAATATTATTCCTTTTCTCTGTAATCGCAGTTCCTTCAGTGTGGCCACGGGTAAAGGCAAACCTGCAGGACCACGCCCATTGAGATGTTTCCCAATAGCCCGTAAGCTGGCACCTTTAAGTGACAGCGGTGTGGTTTTCGGGTTTATATTATATGTACGGATAACTTTCCTGACCAACTTCCTGGTCAGATCGTTATCCGCACGAGCGCCACACCTGAGCAGTTCAAAGGCAATATCAACCCGCTTTTCCCAGGCAGCTAACTCAAGGGGGTTTATCCTGTCGACATCAGTGCTGTTAACATCCGCATGATAATCCAATAGCAAGTTCACCCTCCTTAAACACCCGGATTGCACCGCAATAGACAGAGGAGTAGTCAAGCCCAGTGACTTGCCGTTAACGTCCGCCCCGGATTCCAGCAACAGCTTCGCGATCTTGATATCCCCAATGCTCACCGCTTTGTATAGTGGCGTTTGCTCGCCCGAACTTCTGCTATTAGTGTCCGCCCCATACTGCAGAAGTAGCTTTACGGCATTGATGTGCCCACGGTAGGCAGCCACAAACAACGGGGTGTCACGTCCGCAAGCCTTGCCGTCAGGGTTCGCACCGTGTTTCAGCAGTACCTCCATGACCTTAATACTGATACGCTTTTTATGAAGGACAGACCCCAACGGCGTTTTGACACCAACGGTATGATCGTCAGGGTTTGCCCCATGCTCCAGCAACAATTGCAAGATCTTGATACGCCGATGGTTCACAGCCGTTTTCAATGGGGAATCCTGATATTTCAAATAGTATTGTTTGTGAATGTTCACGCCTTTATCCAGTAGCCGTTCTACTTCTTTGCGGCGTCCGGACCTGACAGCCATGGTCAGGGCCAGCTTGTCCCGAACAGTAATTTTACGTTTCCCATATGCGGTCAGTGTCTGGTAACGGGGACTGGCATCTTGTTTCCCGCTGGCCTGGTCAGGGGTACCGCCAGTGTCGGAGAGGGGGTTATGGCTTGCCGGATTTTCAATCCTGAGTGCTGGCGTATTGCTGATACGGTTCATGATGTCTGCTCTTCATCAGGGACATCGTACAAATATAGGCTTACGCATTGACCCCGGAAAAGTGATGATTGCCAGAACTGACTATCGACACAAACTTTAGTCAGCAGAACGATCACCCTGGCCCGAAACCGCTTCAATCACCAGACTGCCTTCCCGGGTATCGAATTGAATATGCCCATCGGGATTATTTTTGGCCAGTGATTCGATGGTTGCCGACAGTTCCGGTGTGTTTACCAAGGAGATCAATGGCATCTCGGCAAGCTCTTTTAGCAGTGCCTTCTGAAAGCTGTCCACGATCATGGTTTTGAACAAAGCCACTTCCAGGTCAATCCGGGCTTCCATAAACGCTATCTGATCGAAATAAATGGCCTCATCGTCCCCGGAATATCTCAGCTGGGTGAAGCCAGTAATCTGCACCGGCAATTTTTCAGTGACCATTCCCCCAAAGACATCAGCATCCACCTTGCCATTGATATGGAACATCAGAGGCTTGCCATCCCCCTGGAGAAAAATCCGGGGAGTGTCCAGATAGAGCTGCACCGTCATCACCGGCAGCATATCCAGATTGCGAATCTGTGGTGAGAGAAAGCCTTCATTCACCAGCTGCTGAAACTGCTGCTGGCTGTAGACCTCCCGGTCATTTCCTGCACAGCCCCCCAGGAGTATCACTGCCAGTGTACAGAAAAAATTAGCGAGCCAGCATCTGATTGGCCCTGGCAACCGCCTGCCCCCGGTTGGAAGCCAGTGCATCTGCCCATCGGGTGGTTTCCGGCAACCGGTAGCGGGTAAGACATGCTTCGACATAATGCACCGCCGTGTTCAACGATAGTCTATGGCCAATACTGATATACAGTGGACGGGTTGCGCTTCTGGTGCGCAGCACACTGCCAATCACTTCATTATTATCCCACAGTGCAACCCTGGCACCTTTCTCTTCTGACAGAGTATCACTTTTTCCACAAAGTCGGCTTTTGGCAACACCAATAGCGGGCAGTCCCGTGATAACCCCAACATGACAGGCAACGCCAAACCGCCGTGGATGGGCCATTCCCTGACCATCGCACAGCAATAGATCAGGCGGTATCCGCAACTGGCCAAGTGCTGCCAGAATCGCCGGGCACTCCCGAAATGACAGCAGCCCGGGGATATAGGGCATCCGGGTCGGTATTTTGGCAATGGCATAATCCAGCAGTTCCAGACCGGGAAAAGCCAGAACCGCAACGGCTGCACGGGTTACCCGCCCGTTATCCTCAAAGCCAACATCAACACCGGCAACACGGGTGATTTCAGGCAGGTCATCATGCTGGACCACCTGACTGGCCAGTGTCGTTTGCAATACTTTGGCTTCGGCAAAGGACAGGTCCCAGCGAAGGTTAGCAAACTCAGACACTCAACCCATTCCTTAACGGAAGACTAAGGGTGACCTCAAGGCCCGGATGGGCATTGCGGGCAGCAATGGAGCCGTTATGTTGTGACACTGCAGTACTGGCAATCGCCATGCCAAGTCCCGTTCCATCATTTTCCTTCCCCCGGGTTTCATCCACCCGGAAGAAGGGTTCAAACAGATCGTCAAGGGTCTCTTCAGGTACCCCCGGCCCATGATCACGAATGCCAATCAGTGCCACATCATTGTCACGAAACAGTCGCACCTCAACTTCCGAGCCTTCCGGAGTGAAACGGATCGCATTTCTGATGATGTTTTCCACCGCACTGGAGAGAAATTCACGGACAGCCACCAGCTCAATTTTAGCGGACTCTTTGAGTACCACAGCCTTATCACGGGCCTGGGCTTCAAAGTTGCCATCGTCCACCAGTTTTTTCAGCATACCCTCAAGAGCAATTTTCTCGCAGGCTGTGTTGGCCATATTTTGCTGAATACGGGAAAAGTGGATGATTTGCCCGATCAACTGATCCAGGCGTTCTATCTCCCGTTCGATGCGCGCATGCTCTGCCTCAGCATCCGGCGTTTTCCGTCTGGCCAGCGCCAGAGAGATCTGCAACCGGGTTAACGGCGACCTTAACTCATGGGATACATCCCGCAGCAACCGTTCTTTACTGAACACCAGAGACCCTACCTGCTCTGCCATATGGTCAAAATCCCTGGCCAGCTCACCCAGTTCATCCCGGCGTCCGGCAACCTTGCCGCCCACCCGGGCACTCAGGTCGCCACGGGCCAGTTTTCTGGATGCCCGCTGCAAGTTCCGAATCGGCCCCACCAGGTAGCGGGCCAGAACAACACAGAGGAAGAAGCTGACACCCAGGGCCAGAATAATAAGATGCCACTGCCGTGCAATAACCTGCTGCACCCGCCAGTGCACCAGCATTGGCATCTCCTTGGTGAGATACAGTTCATAGGGGGCATCATTCAGGGTAATTCGCTGCGGACCAACCACAACCACCCCTCTGCGAAAGGTAATCGTCGGATCGCTGAGATTCCGGGTTTTGTTGTAGGCAGAAATCAACTCTTCAGAGATCGACGCACTGCCCAGAATATTCCCCTCGGTATCAAACAGGTAGTAACCACTGCCGGGGAACCGCGGAATAGGTAAATGCACGGAAGTACGGGAGAGCAGCTCCATTTTACGGGCCGCTATTTCCAGCTCACGAAACAGCGCCCGCCGCTCGGACAGAAAGTCCGATGGATCCACGGTAACGGCAAAGGCCAAAAACAGCGTCACCAGCATGGCAATCATGGTCAGCCAGAACCACAGAAAAATCTTCCAGAAGACACTGTGCCATGGCCAGACCACCAGCCCGGGGATTTTAACTCGCACTGGCAACTCCATCAGCCCGGAAGAATATAAAAGTAACCAGACCCACGAACGGTTTTTATCCTTGGATTGCCGTCAGGCCGGGTACCAATCTTCTTGCGTACATTACTCACATGCATATCAATGGCACGATCATAAAGTGTCAACTTACGGTTAAGGGCGATCTGGGTCAGGTCATCCCGGGAAATCAGCTCACCGGCCCTTTCAATCAGTGTTTTCAGCACCAGAAATTCAGTTGCCGTCAACTCCAGTGGCTCACCGGAAATGGCGGCCTCACGGTTAGCCAGATTCAAGGCAATATCATCAATCTGCAGGGTTCGACTGGTCCCTTCCGGAATCAATGGTGTGCGGCCACGACGCAGAATAGCCTTGATTCTGGCCACCAGTTCACGGTGGTTGTAAGGCTTGGGCAAATAGTCATCCGCGCCAATTTCCAAACCGATAATCCGGTCCACATCATCACCACGGGCAGTCAGCATCAGAACAGGGATGTCCGACTGCTGGCGTATCTGCTTCAGGGCATCAAACCCGTTCAGTTTGGGCAAAGTTACATCCAGCAGCACCAGGTCATACACCCCGGACAAAGCAGCATCAACCCCGGCTTCACCATCATGAACCGCAGAGACGGTAAACCCTTCTGTTGCCAGATATTCCACCAGCAATTCACAGAGCTCGATATCATCATCAATCAGCAACAGCCTGGCACTGGTTTTGCCCGTACTCATAGAGTGACTCATAGAATGTGCTCCATAAAAAAATACCCCGCTCTGGGGGAAGCGGGGTTAAAGGTACAGTTCATGAGGTAACCGATGGATGGCCAGTCTCCCCCCCCGCCCGGGTGTTCTGACTGCCTCTGCTTATTCATTTAATCAAAGAGGCTTGCCAATACAGCTTTCATATAAAGTCATACAAAGGATGAAGCTGATTGCCTATTTAAATTTGGCAACACTTTCAATTTTCAATTTTCAATTTTCAATTTTCAATTTTCAATTTTCAATTTTCAATTTTTATCCTCAATTTTCTGCCGCCCTCGCT